>DAKS01000030.1 GCA_002499195.1 Euryarchaeota archaeon UBA443 | reverse complement strand
CATGGTCGAATCAGTCGAAATCAGCCGAGTCAATATTCGTGACACACTTTCTCTTGATATCTCTGTTTGGATGAATCATCCAGATGATATGGACTTCAGGCCAGCGCTTTCGTGCAAGGATAAAACCTTTACAATTTCATCAATAACTTCGGGAGAATCACTGGCAAGTGTTGAATTGGATGATGAACAAATGCAAGCGCTTGAAACCTCCTTAACCGCCGAATTACGAGTCAAGTTTCAGGTTCATGGTATGCATGGGCGACTAAACAAAATCGCCCCAATTATTGCTGATGGTAAAGCTAAGAAACTTGCTACGGCAAACTGGAAGACCACTCAACCGGTTTCCATGGAATAGGGACGCCCCCCATTTGATTGATAAGTGTAAACGTAAAGATTTACGTTTATGTCTCCAAGAAGGCTGGGAAAAGGATCCCAAAAGAAAGCACGTTTTGAACGGTTAAAAGATGAAATCATGCGATTTGTTACAGCGAATCCAGGATGTTCAGCACAGTCAATAGTAGCGAATTTAGCCTATGAAAAGACCATGCGAAACCATGGATTAACGCCAAGAAAGATTGGTTTCTTTATTCCAAGGCATCTCGCTGATAAGCTAACATGGTGGCAAGATCATCGTGCTGGACGCCGAGTTTATGGGTGTCTTGAATCCGAGAAAAACAATTCCTAGATCAATTAATGCAGGCCCTTATTTTAAATGAAGTGTATGAGTAGTCATTTCATGGACTACGATTCAATGACACTATTAGATTTGAAGAAATTGTGTAAGTCTCGCGGCTTGAGAGTCGGCGGACGAAAGGACGAGGTTATCATTCGCCTTATGGAATACGATGAGGCTCTGAGCACAGGAGCGGCTCCTGGTGCAACCGCTTTCCCACAAGTTATTCCAGGCCAAATGGGTGGTGGAGTTGCCGTATTGCCACAACAACAAGCCACACAATTCGTAATCGTTGGAAATAACAACAGTTCAGGACTGGCTTCAACGATGGGAACTTTCATCCTCATCTACGGCATTATCCGGATAGGAATTGTCTTCTTTTTAGGATTCTTCTGGGGCGATTTTATGGAAGAATACGTCATTGAATCCATCTTAGCATTCGTTATTGGTATGGCTTATGTTTTTGGTGGAATGATGATTATTGCAGGTTATCGAAATGGAGTTTATACAGTATTAGGAACATTGGTAGTTTCTGGAATTTTATCGTTCGTGTATAATGATGAGTGGAGCCCCCTATCAATTGGTTTAGATGGCTTCACAGCGCCGGCATATACGTTCTTCTGTTCAGCATTTTGTATGATTCTTACCGCCCTGCCGCTTTTGGTGGCTCCACAAGATCTGAAAGAGGGATGGCCCGAAGGAGTTCAGCGAATTGTAGACAATACGTCTAGATCCTCAAACGATTCAGAAAAGAAGAAAATCAAATGCAACAGTTGCAATCAATCACTTCGAGTTCCAAATGGATTCTCAGGAAAGGTACGATGCCCAAGTTGTGAGGCCGTTTTGGAGGTTTAAGCAATATTATTCGGGAAGGCGTTTTGCCATCTCCCTTCTCGTTTCTTCAGGATCGATAAACATCGCACCGAGGATGACAACAGTCTCGAGAAGAGCTGCGATGTAAAACAACGTCGAATAATCAAACATTGCAACTAATGGGGCGGTAAGTTGGTAGCCGATAATCGCTGAAAGATTCATCATAGCCATGTATCCTGTGAATTGCGTTCCTCCAACCTCTGTCCATGTGATTCGCATCATTAGTGAGTAGATGTTGATGGATACCATAGCCCAGACAAATGTCTGAAGACTCCAAATTACCATCATGAAAAAGCCATTACTCCACAAGTTCTCATTCATTCCCCAGAAAGCTGTGATTAGTGCTGTGGTAAACGCCGAGTAGATGATGATGGCCTTACCACCAAACTGCTTTCCTAATTGCCCACCCGCCATGTATCCGAGCATTGTTACAATGAGTATAATGCCACCTTTGGTAGCGTTAAATTGCTCTTCGGTCCATCCCAATTCCCGAACGAATAAGAGCGGAAGCACGGGGATGAGAAAATAGGATAATGAAATAATCAAACTCAAGAGAATTCCAAGTTGAGCAGATCTAAAAGAAAATGCAATCTTGATGTTTTCGAAGATTTCTTTGAAATTTTTCTTTTCAATCGCGTTCTCAGTTTTACCCTCTCCAACCGATTCGCTCCATGGGTACAATTTCTCTCCCGGACGTTCTGTCATAAACAAAGGGACAAGCATTATGACAACGAGAATAGGGATTTGTAGAACAATTGCCCCCTTGATCCCCACAAATCCAATTATTGTTCCAAGACCGGCACCGCCAATGATTCCCCCAACGGCTTTTGAAGTGAACATGTAACTGTTGACTTTTTCAAATTCATGAGGCTTCAACACATCGACTGCTAGCGCATCGGTACTAACATCCTGTAATGCCGTAAAGATATTGTATACCAAAAACATAATTCCAACAAGGTTAACATTTGACGACATATTTGGAATTAATAGCATCGAACTCAGGATAACAATCATGCCGCTCTGCGCAATCAAAATCCATGGTCGCCGCTTTCCCATTTCAGGAAATTGATAACGATCGATAATAGGGCCCCATAGGAATTTAACGGACCATGGAAGAGTTCCTAGTGTGAGCAAAAATGCCAACTGGCCGGCCGAAACACCTTCAACAGCAAGATAGGTAACAAATGTAACAGTGATGAAACCCCATGGAATTCCTTGTGCTACGTATAGGGCACAAAGGGTGAGAACACGCGCCCTATAACTCTCAATCAAGGTATTGCCTTCTTCAGAAGAAGAGGGTGTAGCCTCAATATCCGCTTCCTCTTCAAGAATGACTCCCAAATGATAGTGTTCTTTTCGGGTTGTGAGATAACCAACCAAAACAAACATTCCAATAAACCAGGGAGTAAACCAGATGAACGAGATTAACCCATCCATCATCGATACATTTTCATCACCTTCGTCATTATTCGAAGGCGGTGGTTCAGGACTCTCGGTGTCATTCACAGGCAGGGGGTTGACAATAATTGTTCCAACCATCCCAAATGCTTCATGTGGCTCACAAACATATTGGTAGGTGCCGTTCTCTCCTATTGCGAAAGTGTAACTATAATCGACACTAGTTTCGGGGTCTCCAGAATCAAATAATGCGTTATCTTCTACAGCATTGTGAGCAAGAAGTTGACCATCCCAAAAGAATCTTACAGTATCCCCCTCATTTAAGGTGATAGAATCTGGAGAGAATCTAAGGTTTGTACTATCAACGGTAACGATGACGGTTTCTCCTTCATTTTCATCCAGATCAATAATTTGTGAATTTTCAGCCGATGCAGAGCCTACTGAAAACAGTAGTATCAAGGCTAAGAAAACCATGCCTCTTTTTTGCATCACGCTTAGGGATTAATCACTTGATTATAACCTTAGGGAGAGCAAATCAACCGACTAACTCATGAGTTCTGTATGTCTGCTCATGCCATGGGCGAAGAGAGTCAGGTTGCGGCATACTTCGATCTTGATGGGACATTGTTGAACGCTTCAAGCGAAAAGACATTGACAGGCGTTCTTGCAAAGCGTAGGCCTTGGAGGATTCCACATGCTACTGCCGCATGGATTCTCGGGGCGACATTCGGCCTTCTTACAGGCAAATCTCCTTACGACGCTCTCCGTAATCGAGGCCACTTATCGCTTGCATCGTGGCGCATTCTTGAGCAATATTCTGAGGAGATTGCAACCTCTATTCTCAAACCCAAGATATCACAAGGGGCCTGGGAACGCCTTGAATGGCATCGAAAACAGGGACATAGATTGGTATTGGTCACTGCGACAGTCGCTCCGATGGCTGAAGCGATGGCTCGAGTCCTCAATATGGACGAAGTATACGGCTGTGGACCCGAATCACGCGACGGTTGGCTTTCAGGCTCGGAACGAGGATGGGCCCTCCCTCGCCGCAAAGGAAAGGTGCCAATCGTGGAACAAGATGCTGCAAAGAATGGTCACGATCTATCGAAGTGCTATGGATATGGCAACACGCTTGCCGATTCCTGGTTCATGCAAATATGTGGTCACGCCATCGCTGTAAATCCAGAATCTTCTTTGCAGAAGCACGCTAAAAAACACGATTGGGAAATAGTTAACTGGCCTTCCTGAGTTCAAATACTGTTGAATTAAGATACATGTATGGACGAAGAATCTCACGGATTAGAAGAAGAAGTCGAGCACCCATCTCCCTCGACTGAATATCAAACAAAGAAGCTTGAGCAATTTCAAGGGAGAATAGATGCAAGTTTTACGGCGATGCAGACCTCATTCGATTATTTGATGAAAACCATTAACAAGAATCCCGATAAAATCATATTTGATGCAGAGAACATCATTATTCTCGGCAACCTTGCAACATACACAATTCCGCTAGAATCAGTCCTTTCCAAACTCAAGAATCCGTTTGCAGGAGGGAGTGGACTCAATGCAACAAAAACAACAAGAAAAGGGGAACTCAAGGGCCGAGAAACAAGTGTTTGTATTCAACCAGATTACAAAAACGTCACAGACCTGCCTGGGTGTGATGTCTTAGATTCGTATTTTTTGATGCTCCTCAACGATGACAAATTCATCCATCAACCTGCGCATGGTCCTTTGCGAAGAGCGATGCTGCAATTGTATGGCCTCAGCGTCAGCCCAGCCTCAGCAGCGATGAAAACATGGATTGAATCCACTACTGCCGCTGAACTCAAGGCCGAGGAATCAGCTGCTGAAATCAAAGGAACGGATGGTTGGAGATGGAGAGTCTCCGATTCCAATCCATTAGTTCACGGACTTACCATCTGGTTCAAGAAAAAGAATCAGCGAAAGTGGACCAAGGTCGTCGAGGATTCATCTCTTTTCGAGTACAGTTACCATTATGACGATGTAATGTCGATTCTCGAGTTGCTTTCAGATTCGCCCAGAGTTCTCATCCACGATGAGCCATATGCTTCGGATGAATATTTCATGCAGGCGGTTGCGAAGCACCACGCTCCTGTTGCTCAACGTATCGAAAACGACCGTGCTCAGCAAGCAGCCTCGTGATTTGGCGGCCCCTCCGCGATTCGAACACGGGTCTCAACCTCCGCAGGGTCGAAGGATATCCAAACTACCCCAAGGGGCCGGGGTAATTGCTCCACCTGCCGACTTGATATAAGCGCAACGGAATGGAATCCGTTGGCTCGTACAAGAGTTCATACTGCTTATTCTCCTAGGCAGTGTATGGCAGTTCAACTTGAACGGGGCGTTGATTTTCCAATGGTTGATTTGGCAAACATCGCTTACTATCCAAGAATCTTTGACCTTGCACACCGTTTTTTTGAGGATGCTTGGAAGGAGATTTGCGATATCCGATACGCTGATTTGCTCTTGAGTCGGAAAACTGGATTTCCAGTAGTCCATGTAGAATCAGACTTCCATGCCCCTTTGCGTTATGGAGATACGATTATCGCAACGATTTGGATCGATACGATTGGCGAGTCTTCGTGTACATGGCGTTATGAATTTCACAATCAAAATGAGGAATTGCTCTGGACATCATCACAGGTAACGGTTTGTGTCGATATGGATTCAATGAAACGAAGAACAATTCCAGATGATTTGCGCCAAGGTCTTGAAGCCTGTCGAAGAGATGAATGAAATGATGAATAGTGATGTTCCAGATATGTTCGCTGTTCGTCCGGATCATAAGGGTCCAAAGACGGTTGCAATCCTTTTGCTTCTTGGAGGTATTTTCTTCGCAATTCTCGGATATGCAGATCTTTCAAACCATCGAGCAGAAACGCTCTCCGAAAATCAAATTGAAACATTGATCAATGTTCCAAACGAACAAGGAGAAAATCTCAGCATCGAGCAATTTCAAGAATTCCACAAAGAGGTCAACGAACAAAACGGATACCTTGTTCGCGGAGTATCATTGACAGTGGGGAGCGGTCTTGTTATCGTTGGAAGCGTGCTACTGTATCTCATGAAACCCATTGGAGGAAAATTGGCTCTATCCGGTGCAGGAATTTCACTCATCGGGGGGATCTTTGGAAACGTCACCATTTACAATGCTGCAAAAGAACATCTGAATGAGTCAATGCTTATTCAAACCTATGAAATCACAGGTTATTTGTGTGGAGTTTGTGCTTTTTTGTGTGGAGCAATGGCTCTTCTGCCATTGATTAATGCAAGGGCAAGATTAGCTTTTGATGAAGCAAACAAAGTTGAAATTGTTCAAGATGAGTCTGAATGATCCTTTGGCTTAGGCCATTTCTTTGAGAGTGCTTTTTCTAAATCTTCGTTCAGAATTGCATTCCACCAATCACTTCCTTGCCAAATCGCATACTTTCCACGAATACCTCGCAGATCAGCACCTTCCATCTGACAATTTCGGAAATTCGAAAGATTACATCGAGCCTTTCTTAGATCAGCCCCTCTAAAATCGGCTCCATCAAAAGCAGATTTCATCAAATCTGCTTCAACCATAGAAGCCCGACGAAAATCACATTCAGAAAAATCCCCTTCAGTTAAATCAGCCCCGTCAAGAATAGCCCTTCTGAATGTAGAACCTTGGTGACGACCTTTCCTGAATATTGCTTTGGCATGGTTCTGAAAGGAACAATCGATGACCACTGATTTCGCCGGATCGGAATCATCTCGGGGGTCATCCCCTCCTCCGCCGGACATTACCATATGACGCTCAGGATGTTGACCGTTTATCGAGGTGTGCTTTTCCAGCATCGGTTAGAAGTGAAAATCTGTTCTTATCTCCATATTCAGCGGGAACAATAAGGAAACCACGTTCTTTGAGTCTGTTGAGATAGAGGCTGAGATTACCAGGAGGTTCGATGCCAGCATCAGAAAACAACTGGTTGATCACTCTCGGAGGGCTATCCGATACGTTTTCAACATCCCTAAGGTAATGAATGGCTGCAAGAACTTGATCAGGTTTCTTACTCAATGAACAGTTTTCCACAAGTGCTCGGAATGCAGACCCACGATTTGGCAGCCCGACATCTCTTGCTGCATCAATGGCAGCGTCAATGGCAGCATCTCGGGCATCTCGAAGCCGTTCAAGAACGATGGCCCATGTGTCGTCATGACGCATTTGGATGAGGCGAGCATCGACCTCTACAGTTGCTCCGCTCACATCGATTTCCAAATCGCCCGCAGTGATGATAATTTTGGATTCGCTCGCCATAGTATTCATTCTACGGAAAGAATCCCCTTGATAATGTTTGTATAATCGCCAACCGTTGAAAATATCTCCGAGTTTTAATAAAAATCGAACCACATAACAGTCATTGATTTGAAGTAGAAGTTTGTTCTGTCCTAGAAAAGGTGGCATGATGCAAGAAACGCGCATGAATAAAAAAACGCTTATCCTAGTGGTGTTGTTCCTCACTCCAATCTTCTTTGTCCCGCAATCTTTTGCAAGTGGTACAACGCAAGTCAATACGTTCGCTGGAGGGGCATCTTCAATCACTGTAACATCAGATGGGAACAACACTTCGACGGATCTTCAATTGGATCTTGAAAGGAACGTAACGTTCCAAGATGCATCGTTTGTAGTGGAAGGCCAATCAGTTGCGAACACCCCGGGCAGTGTTTGGATCAATAGTAGCACTGGCGATACGATTTGGTCCTATTCTGGAATTGGCTACGGCGACTTAGCGCATCAGAATACATTCCAAACAGGTGCAACGTTCGATACCGTCCAATTGAACAACAGTTCAGGTATGCCCTCGCCCATTTTGCTTCCAAAGAATGCTACTCTCCAATCAAGTCAAGCGAACATAACATATTCGCCGGAAATTGATGCCCAATATGTTCCGGTAGGAGCTGTGCGGCACATGATGCTCGGCGATTCCAATGGTGATGATTTGACCGATGCGTTCGTCTTCTCAAGACAAAATTCCACCACTGGAGTGAACACAGGCTTTGCTGTTGTAGAGAGCAATCAAACAACGATGCAATACAGTTTGAGTAATTGGACATCGACATGTATCAATTCAGATCAGATGCGAATTGCTGACATGAACAATGATTCTCATGATGATGTTGTAACTTTCTCAACGGGAAGTTCAATGATGTGTATTCACTATTACAATACTACGACGATGACCTATGAATCATCTCTCTTTGTCAATATTACAAGCAGTCCAGTCGATGTTCAAATCGCTGACATGAATGGAGATGGTTACCCAGATTTCATCACAATCCATGGATTTAGTGGACAAGGGCTTGTTTCTTTGACCTTGTTTAATGGCTCTTCAGATGTTGTACGCCAAGACGATGATATTCCCGTATATCGTTGGAATTTCGGACAGGGACGAACAAGAATGCGTAGTCTATGGGTAGATGATTTCTTTGACCGAAGTGAAAACGTAATCATTGTTTCCGATGCCTGGAACGATGCCACAGAAATCACCTACGATGCTGTAAACGGACAACTAAATTCGAACATTTTCAAATTCCGTAACCTTACATCAGCATCAATCCCCGGCGATTTTGATGGAGACGGAGATATCGACTTCCTGACTGCCAAACAAACAGAATCCGTCATTATTGTCAATAATCAGACAGGATGGAATCAAGTAGAAATATTGGACGTTCTCGAACCATTGAATGCTACAGTTGTTGATTATAGCAATGACGGAACCATTTCCCTGCTCACTCCAAACCCACAGCCTGGAGACGGAAATCCTTCAACGATCGAAGGAGATATTGGAATCCGCTCAATATCTCCAACTGGACTAGGAACCCCTAGCAACTCCCCGCTAACGCCTTATTCTGTCCCAAGAGACATTCAAGTTTCAGACATTAATCAAGATGGCTTGATGGATCAATTCGTACTCGCGGGGGAAGTTCTTCAGGGCGTATTCATTGGAGCATGGCACAATCTTTCAATCGATACCGATGTTGATGGAGACGATGATTTGTGGGCTGCAGGTTACTCAAGCACCACAATCTCTCACATCGATGTCTTGACTATCAGCGATACTGACAATACTATTCGCGACTCGATTTCCCCCTTCCTTCCAGCATACCCTGGATTGTCGGATAGTTACGGGATTGAGATGGTGACAAACATGATGTCGCTCTCAAGCAATTCGAATGGTACCGCTAATTTCACAGATCTTGATATCGCTTACGATATTGAGTTTTCAGTTACAACAAGTGCAGGAATCATAGGATCTTTGAGCAATTCGCTAAATCAACAAATGCTTCCTGGCGCAGGGTCTTTCGCTGTGACATTACCCGTTGAAACGACAAAACCCGGCCAATTTGATGCTACTTATCTGAGTATGAATTACACACTCGGCGCGCCAAATCTTGCCCTTCCTCCAACCCCATTACTATCGGTTCAAACATTAACTGAAAATGGCGTTACCATTGAATGGCAAGCATTATCTGAGTTTGGTTCTGAACTCCAGCATTTTCAAATTTTCAGGATGACCTCGTCAACTCCATTTGATTATACCTCGTCCTACGCCGAGGTTACGGGGCAGAATTCTTACACTGATACTCTTGTTGACATTGGTTCGACCTATAGCTATGTAGTTCGTTCACTTCATTCATTCGGAGTCGTTAGCAATCTCTCACAACCGCTTCAAGTTACAATTCCGAACCCACCGGCTCCTGCGGCGGTCACAAACGTTCAACTGGTCGATCTTGACACCGAAACCGCATCAGCGCCAATGAAAGTAACTTGGGATTCAAGCATTGACTCTGGAGTCGTAGAATACAGGGTTTACGTCGCTAAATCTGACTTGAACGCAAACGGTTTCAACAATGAAACAACCTCGAGCAAGGATTACTCAATCGATGGCGTCACCTACCAAGCCGTTTCAACCGTATCATCCACAACAACCGAGGTGGAGATTTCTCAAACCAGTACATACGTTGATGCATCAGGTACAATACCCGCGGAAACAATTCAAGACGGTCATCAATATTGGGTTGCTGTTGCAGCCATCGATGTATATGATAACGCAACACTTCCGTTGCCGTTTGCAGGGCCAACAACTGCGTTTAACAACACCTACATCAACAGTCAACTGTCGCTAACCGTTTCATCAGGACCTGATGAAGCGACAGAGAATGTTCTCGAATCAAACAGTCCGTTGTCGCTTAGTGTATATTCACATTACCTTGATGATTCAGGACAGAATGTAGCAATCGAAAACGCTCAACTTGAGATGACACTGACCTATGGAACGGATACACTCGTTCTCAATGGACAAAGCGATAGTACTGGGCAATGGGTTGCGGTTGATGTCGATGATCTCCATGACTCGACAATCCCGCAAAGCCTTCTCAATTTCTCTGCAAGTTCGGATGGTGTTGTGAACATTGAAGTTTCAATGCAAGCGATTGAGGTTGTTGATACACAACCCTATACATCTGCTACTGTTTCAGATTCAATGGGTACAGCAATTTTGGTTGAACTTGCAGGGCCGGTTGTGCCAGTAGATATGGATGCGAACGATGCGATTGACATCAACATCACGTTGAGCGCACTTGATTCTGTAAACCCCGCACATCAAACATCGCTGGAAGGAACAACAATCCTTTGGGAGGCGTTCAACGCTACATCTCAGAATGCTTCAATGAGTGGTTCCGAAACAATATCGACAGGAAAGGTTCGAATTGTATCAACGTTCGAGAATATGTCCCGAATTGAGTTTTCAGTGGATTCAGGAGATCGTGTTATGTTCGGAACGACCTTACTTACGGTTTCACTAAATGCATATGTTGTACCCCCGCAGGACAATGAAACAAATCAAACCGAAACAGAGTGGGTTCCAACATCCATCCAATCAGTCACCATAGCCTGCGAGAGTGCAACCATCCTCACGAACCAGCAAGCCGCTGATGACCCAATCGAGTGCATCGTTGAAAATCTAAATCCGTTTTCTGTTGATGTGACGGTGTCGGTGACAGAATCTCCGTCCCTGTTCAAATCACCAGGAGCGATAGGCATTGCAGCAAACGGGTCGCTCTCGATTTCCTTTGAGCCCAAATATGAGGATCAACTATGGGCGCGGCAAAAAGATGCGGGCGTTGAAAAAGAGTTCTCTATACAACTTCTTACAAGTGCAAGTGATTACGATATCGCAGGACAACCTCTGTTGGAGAACGCCGTAGTTACTTGGACGGCAGATCTATTTGTTGAAGTCGAAACAACACCGGATGATGAAGAAAAGAGTTCTTCCAATGTTGTTCTTTTGGGAGGAATTGGAGCAGGTATCCTAATAATTGCAACTATCGGATTTGTCCTCTATCGCAAGGCATCAGCAGACTTTGAGGAAGAATCGTTCTATCAAGAACTTGATGGAAATGTACCTGAACTCACCGAAGAGGAAGATAAACCCGTTGAGATTCCAGAGGGTAAACCTCTCGATGAGTTTGAAGACAAAACCATTTCCGAAGAACCTGAAGTTATTGAACGTCCAAGCGATTCTTTGATTTCGGAAGTTGAAGAGACGGAAGAAGAAGCGATTGAGGAGGCCCTTGAAGAAGAGCAGGAAGCCGATGATGGCATCTCAGTAGATGAGTATGGAACAGAATGGTATGAAGATGAAGTCGGCACTTGGTGGTACCGAGAAGCCGGCGCTGAAGATTGGGCTGAATACAACGAGTGAGCGCCGAGATATTTTTCAAACACTAGTCGACCAGCGAAACGAGGCGTGAGCATGAAGCAACAATTCGGAACGTATGACCTTGTCCTTCGTTCAGGGGTTGACCCAACAACAAACGGAGTCGCTATCTGTGGTTTTACCACTGCAGGAATGGTTGGCGTTATTGCAACTTCTCACATCATTGAATCACTTAATCTCACACAATTAGGGACTGTTATGGATGAAAACTTCCCAGCCGTTGCCTTGATCCAAAACGAAGTACCACGCCACCCAGTTCGCGTTTACCAGGGCGATGGAATTGGAGTTTTCACTGCTGAGATCCAGTTCGATAAAGAACAAGATATTGCATTCGGTTCTACTGTTCTTGAGTGGTTTAGAGCCGGAGGATTCGATCAATTGGTTATCATCGATGGGATTCTGAAACCGGAGAAACAAATCCAAGGTGAAGGATTGTTTGCAGTTGGAGCAAATGAGGTTGCTAGAGATCGATTGAAATCACTTGATTTGCAAACGATTCAACGCGGTGTAGTTTCCGGAATTACGGGATTCTTGTTGAGTGAGGGGGACCGTCTCAATCTCGATATTACAGCACTTCTCTCCGAGGCGAGCCCGATGTATCCTGATGTTCGCGCAGCAGCAGTCGCTATCGAAGCGATTACAGAGATGACGGGCAAAGAAATTCCATTATCAAAAATGCTTGAGAACGCCCGCAGTATTGAACAATCGGTTCAAGAAATCATCGAAAGTGCAACACCTTTACTACCATCGCCTGAAGATGATAATGACGACGTCATCAACGATCCATCATTCGGTTGATTGTAACGACTTGACGGTTTCAATAACCGCTTCAAATGGAGCATGTGTTGCAATGAATGGGCGTAAATCAGGTGCTCGAGCTGTTTTGTAACCTGCTTCATTAAGCGCTTCAATAAGTCGTTCCATGGTCGGTAATGACCCTACATTGGCCATGCGTGGAAGTTGGTCAAAAGCCAGTAACAAGTGGTCAGTCGACATCAACGAAGCAGCATTTGAAATATGGCGCACCGAACGTCGGATTTCACGTTCAGCATAGAGTTGATCGACATCACTCCATTCCAACCCAAGTGCAGTTCCGCGTTCAAGGTCAGTGGATTTGGCGAGGCATGTGGCGACAGCGTATTCTTCTGTTAAACGTGAACAAATCTCTTCATTCCAGATCGGACCTGTCCACATCGGGCCACTTGCCTGTTCCAATTCTTCATTAGAGGGATGGTTCACAAATTTGTACGGTTCCCCCTCAGTACGAACTCTCCAACCCATGAGTTTACGAGTCTTATCAGCGCCCTGTTTACTTTTACGAACCAGTACAGAAACACGAACATGATGGCCATCGAATAAGGCGAGAATGGGTTCAATGGCTCGATCAAGTTGAGCTGCACGGGTTGCAATGGTTCCAAGTAATACGCGTACAGCATCATCGTGAGCATACAAATCAACGATTCCTTTGTGACCATATCGTCGTTTACCAGAGGTTGCTGAAGAGCCAGTTAATGCCGCGGTATCGGTAGCCGTAACCTCAAGAACTCCAACCCGACCAAGCGCTTGAAGTGCCCCGTCAATGAAAGAAATCGGTGAACCGAAAGGGTCGATGTCAACCCATTGAAAGGATCCTTGAACCATCGCTAGCCGAGCGTCACAGTGTTGGAATCTAATTCCATTTTTCTCGATAAAATCAGGCTGAACTTGCTCATCATCAAGTGTGAATACATCTTTGATCTGAGTATCTGAATCAATGGATTTCATTGCCCAGTCTAATGCCTTAACATCAAGATCATTTGCAGTAATATGAAGTCGCGACTGAAGTTCAGAATGGATTTCATTCCTCCATCGGCGCACACGAATTCCCGTTGCACATAACGCATCCAAAATACGAATAGGGCGATTGTCGTTAAGCCAACCGTGCTGTAAAGCATCCTGAAGTAGCAATATTGAACGAGTGCGAGCAGGGGCCATGGCAGGATTCATGAAACCGGTCCCAGATTTAGCAGCAGGACCTCTCGGCATATGCGTAGGACGTTCTTGATCGTCTTTGAGATGAACAATGGTTCGACCTTCTAACCAAAGATGGCCAGGCCAAGCGTCAGGGGTTTCTTGCCCTGAAAATGATTCGCCCATGCTGGGACGAGATGATTCCTCTTCTTGACCGCACCGCTTCAGTAATGCTCAAAGAAAATCTCTGGATTGGAATGTGTAACTTTGTGGCCATTACCATTGACATGGCCGATTATTGCTGCTGTCGGTTCATATTGTTGAACAAATGAAAGGACGGAATCAGCTTGATCTTTTTCTACAGCGAGAACCATGCCCAAGCCCATGTTGAAGGTTCGATGCATTTCCAAATCGGTGACGTTTCCTTTATTCTGTAACCAAGAGAATTCAGGAGGTATTGGCAAAGGCGAATCAATATGCCATCCGAGTGTATCGTGTAATCGTAACAAATTGGATAACCCGCCACCAGTAATATGAGCGATCCCATGAATAGCATGAACTGAATTTTCAGATGCCTTGAGATGCTTGAGCAATCCAATTACAGGGGCGCAGTAAATTTTGGTCGGAATCAAAAGAACATCAGCAATGGTTGGGTTTTGCGACAATTCGCGGCCTATGAATCCAGCATCAAAAGGACAGGAATCGGTGTATGAAAGGCCCATGTGGCTAACGATATTTCGAACCAGAGAGAATCCGTTTGAGTGAATGCCAGAAGATGGTAGACCAATCAAAACATCTCCTGACTTCAAACGTTCACCGGTGATGGCTGAATCTTTGTTAAGGAATCCAAGAGCAGTACCAGAAAGATCGAGTTCGGTAACAATTCCTGGTAGAGAGGCAGTTTCTCCGCCTGCGAGTGTAACATTGGCCAACTCACATGCCTTTGCAAGAGAGGCGCCAACTGCAGCATGAACTTCTGGATCGGGCTTAGGGACTGCGATGTAATCCACAAATGCGATTGGCTCTGCACCTACACACAATAGATCGTTCACGTTCATTGCCATACAGTCAATACCTACACTTTCCCAATTCTTTACTGCAGTTGCAATTTGGAGTTTGCTTCCCACTCCATCGGTCGCCATGGCTAAGAGATGGTCTCCAAACTCAATCAATCCACCAAAGCCGCCCGGTAGATCAACCGGTGCTCCAGGTGTACCCGCCTTCCTCGTCGAACGTTGTAGGGAACCGATCAGAGAAGCGACTGCAGCACCTTCGAGATCGATGTCAACACCGCTCGAGGCATAGTCCATCGGGCCGCTCATATATTTTCCAAAGCAAGACCATTCATGAATCAATCGTCTCGACAATCAACAATTGAGCAGCGCTAATAATCTCATTATGGGAGTTTGCGAGACGATGACCATCACTTACTCGATGGAATGCAACGATATCTTCTCCCGAACGTTCAGCGTACTCAATACTGCAAGAAATTGGAACGATATCATCATCGATGCCATGAATGATCGCAGTTTTCAATCCATCAGGGGCGATGAGAACGGTCTCATCATCAATAGGAGGCTCTTCGAGGTGTAGTGCTGGTGCACACAAAAGAAGTCCACGAAACGCATCAGGCATACTCATAGCAACAATTGATGCGGCGAGCCCACCGTAACTGGATCCGGCTAGCACTACAGATTTATCACGATGTTCTTCGCAAATGCGTTGTAGTAAATTGACGCGCTCGGCGAGAGGCATTCCTTGAAAATCAGGCGCGAGAACTTCAAATCCCGCCTCACGGAGTGACCGAATCTTGCTTCCATTAGGCGTACCTTCCATGCCGTGTGCGAAGATAATCATGGCAATTCCTTGAGCCGGTTCGATATGAACTTATTGAGGCTGGCACTTTTCCACTCCCTACGAAATATGACGTAAAAGAGGGTATGAATGCTCCTTAATCTCCAGTGGAAACGAAGGGGAGCAGAAGTTGTAATGGAACCATTAAGAACGGTGGCCTTCCATATCTGATTCCTTGGTGTGGTGCGGACATGATTCAAGATTTTGATTTGACAGCGCGATGGTCAACTCTCCTTCATGCTCATTTCACCGAGGACGTACACAACATCGCTCAACTTTGGCCGGATGTTCAAAGTCTTGAAGTTTCATATCGAACCATTGAAGGATTCGACCCGACTTTCGCTCAGAGTATCCTTGAGCAACCCGATCTTCACGATGATGCATCGAACCGAGCTCTTCGCGAGTTGCTGGCTGATGTAGGCTATGGAACGATCAACCCATGGGTGAGAATCGTCCACCTGCCGAGCGATCAAGTTCGAACCGTTTCACAACTACGTTCCGATGACATTGGCCTCATGATTTCAATCGATGCCGTCGTTACGAAGATTTCAGGAGTGCGTCCAAGAATGTATTCTGCCACGTTCAAGTGTGTGGCCTGTGAACATCTCATCACTATCCAACAACCAAACGAACAAGAACTCATCAATCCAATGGAATGTTCACAGATCGATGGAGGCTGCGGATTGACGAATCGCCAAACAAGATTCCATTTACTCCAAGAGCGTTCAATTCTAACAAACTCACAGTTCATCGAATTACAAGAATTGCCCGAACAAGTTCGTGGCGGTGTTCAGCCAGAACGAATCTCATGCATTGCGGAACATGACCTTACCGGAAAAGCCAATCCAGGAGATAGAGTCAAAGCGAATGGTGTTCTATTTATTCGTTCTCAACGCAAATTCGGCAAAGACACACCAGTGTTTGATATTTTCATGCGCGTTCAATCACTTGAAAGGCAAAATCTTGCCCTTGAAGAAATTGTTGTTTCCGATGAAGAAGAGGCTGAAATCCGAGCCTTTGCAGCGGATCAAGATGTCTACAAACGCATTTCTGAATCGATAGCGCCCTCTATTTTCGGTATGGGGAAAATCAAGGAAACTCTCATGCTCCAATTGTTTGGAGGTGTTGCAAGACTCAACCCCGACGGGACAAGGAATCGTGGAGATATACATATCCTTCTCATGGGGGACCCAGGTGTTGCAAAGTCGCAACTTCTTGCATACATGGGTAACATTTCACCTCGCGGCCGCTTCACTTCAGGGATGTCCGCCTCTGCTGCGGGTTTGACTGCAGCAGCAGTACAGGATGCAAATGCAGATGGCCGATGGACCTTGGAAGCAGGCGCACTGGTTCTTGCGGATCAGGGATTGGCTGCAATCGACGAATTCGATAAGATGAATCAGTCAGATCGTTCAAGCATGCACGAAGCGATGGAACAGCAGACAATCTCGATTTCAAAAGCCGGAATAAATGCCAGCCTTCGCACACGTTGTGCTATTTTGGCTGCTGCAAATCCGAAAGCAGGGCGATTCCAACCAGTCTCAGAGGTTCCATTTACTGGACAGATCAACCTCGCTCCACCGTTGATTTCACGTTTTGACGTTATTTGGTTAATGACCGACGACCCTTCTGAAGACAAAGACGCAAAGATTGCCGGGCATATCGTCGACAATAGATTGTCCGGTACGAGCGAACTTCTAGTTAATGAAGGCTCAAGGCCCGACCCTCGAAAACTCAGTTCTGTAATGACCAAACCAAGCCACACCGACGGACATCTCCATCGAGAATTCATCCGAAAGTATGTGGCTTATGCCAAGCGAACCGTCCATCCGAATCTGGACGAAGAAGCGAAGAAACACATAATCGACTATTACGTTACGACAAGAAAGCAATCAGGAGAATTCCAGGATTCTGTTGCGATTACAGCACGTGCACTCGAAGCACTTGCTCGTCTTGCAGAAGCCAGTGCACGAATTCGTTTGTCCGAAACTGCTGCTATTCAAGACGCAGAGCGTGCTGTCCGTCTGACCAAGATGTGGCGATACGATCTCATGGGAGAGAACTTCGATGAAACCGCTATCGCTTCCAATCAAAAAGGAAAGTCCCGTCATGCAGAGCGAAGTATTCTCGACATTGTGGATCGTCTATCAGCGAATGGAGATGGCTTTGCCCAACTCATCGATGTCCTCAATGAAGCCGAGCGACTTGATATCTCCAGAGAAAAGGCCGAGGAAGTTATCGAAAAACTCAATCAAAACGGGCGCCTCATGCGGCCAACAGGCTATGATACTCTACAAATTGTCTAGATGTGAAGCAATCATCTCATGAAGTGGTGATGCTTGGCAAGGTCATGGCAGATGTTGTCCGTCAGGAACCTGAGGGTGATGTGACAGATGCATCCACCTTTGATACAGGCCAATTAGGATTCATGTGTGGTATCGAAGTCCACCAACAACTTGCAACAGGTAAACTCCATTCGCGTCAACCGTCCATGCTCTATGATGTCACCATCGATACGGTTCCAAATGATTGGCCTCGGTACGCACGCAAGCTTCGATTAGCAAGCGGTGAAGGGGGTAAGGTCGACGTCGCTGCTCGATTTGAGAAGAAGCGAAACCGTTCATTCGTTTACATTCAATCTCCAAACTCTGGTTTGATCGAATTGGATGAAAGTCCGCCTCTTTCACACGATCAAGAAGCCCTAGATGTCGCATTGACTGTGTCAGCAATGCTTGAAGCGAGTCCTGTCGGAGCGGTTCAAACCATGCGAAAGACGGTAGTCGATGGCTCAAACACAAGTGGGTTTCAACGCACTTCCTTGATTTCTACCGATGGTGTGCTGAAGACTGAAACGGGGGATGTAGGAGTCGATGTTCTGTGTCTTGAAGAAGACAGTGCACGTAAACTCGATAGTGTATCCACAGCTAATGGCGAGCAGGTTATCTACAACCTTGATCGCCTTGGCGTACCTTTGATTGAGATTGCAACCTCGCCAGACATTCAATCTCCAGAACATGCCAAAGAAACTGCGAAGGCTCTTGGCCGAACACTGAGAGATACCCGTCGCGTTCGACGCGGTCTCGGCTCAATTCGTCAAGATCTGAATGTTAGCGTAGCATGTGGTGACCGAGTTGAAATCAAAGGTTGTCAAGACCTTGCATGGATTCCTAGAATCGTTCGTTTGGAAATGGTTCGTCAAGTCCACATGTATCGTCTAGCCAACGACCTTCGCTCGTCGTTGGACCTACCCCAACTCCCTCCAAATCGAGATCTTGATGATGAAGAGGTTGAGTCAAAGGTTGCAGAAGCGGTTGCCAACAATATTCCTCTGGATTGTATCGATGTGGCCTCTGCATTCACGTCATGTGAAAGCCGTATGGTGAAGGAAGGCCTTGAGCAAGGATTCACAATGCTTGCCCTCCGATTAGGAGGTTTTGCTGGGAAAATAGGTTCCAAAACTCTCGATGATGATGGGGCGCAACTTCCTCGTCTTGGCCGTGAACTGGCTGGTGCTGCAAAACTTGCAGGAGTACGCGGAGTGTTTCATTCTGATGAACTTCCAGCTTATGGAATCGAAGAATATCATGTTCAACAGGTTCGTAGTGATTTAGAACTTGGGCCGGCAGATGCATTCGTTCTTTGTCTTGCGCCCGAGTGGCAAGCACGTTTAGCCCTCGAATCTGTAGGTCAGCGTGCACGAATTGCATTCCAGCGAATTCCACAAGAAGTTCGCAATGTTGTGATCAGAAAAGGCGCACCAGATGATGGGACGACTACCCCTATGCGGCCATTACCGGGTGGTGCGCGAATGTATCCTGAAACAGATGTCCCAACAATTCTCGTAGGTCAAGAGCATTGGCAACGAATTACAGAGAATCTTCCAATGCGACAAGAAGAACGTATGAAGCGACTTGAGCAAACAGAACTGTCCGAAGATCAATGTAAACAACTTCTTTCAAGAGAATTGGATGATTTGTTCTTTGACATTCATGCTAAGAAGAGTAAAGCTTGGGCAACATTACTTCTTGAGAATGAATCTGTTCATCCGGATGTTTTGTCTTGCATTCTTTCCGTACGAGAAGATGGAGGTTTGACGCGCGAGGGCATCGAGCAAACGGTGGAACATTTCGCGCAAAGCAAGAATATTGATGCAAAAGATGTTCAGAATTTCGCAAAAGAAAACGACCTCATCCCTGCTGATATTGGAGACCTTGAATCAATTGTTGAGGGAATTGTCCTCGAACGTATTGACTTCGTTAAAGAGCGGGGCATGGGTGCGATGGGACCTCTTATGGGCGTTGTTATGGGAGCCTGCCCAGGAGTCGATGGCAAAGAGGTCAGTGCAGTACTCCGGACAATCATCCAGAGGCATTCATGATGAGGATTGCAACTGTTATTGTTCTCACATTGCTCATAATTCCTTTCGTACAAGCCTCCTCAGAATCTTCATGGACGCAGGAATTTGAATCAGGCTACATATCAACGAAACCACTCATTGTGGAGGATTCCGTATATGTGCGTATTTCGGGTTTCTGGACGGGGGAGGAGCGACCTTTCGTTGCTGCATTTGAACTTGAGACTGGGAATGAGATTTGGAGATACGCTTCCCAAACATCGCTTCAACACGACATGACACCTCTTCTCTATATCGAGAAAGGAGTCGGTACCTGTGGTGAATGGGATGACCTTCTCCTCGTTGGCTGGGCGGATGGAAAGATAACAGCGCATTCACCAGTAAATGGTTCAATCATCTGGCAAAATCAAACAGAGGTTGACGTTATAGGAATCTCCGGAAAGATGGGTTTTGAAGCGGATCGTTTGATTGTTCCAACTCGAACAGGCCTCTCGACATTTTGTCTTGCTGATGGAACGGAATTATTGGATATCGATACTGGTAATATCGGTTGGAGAAATGGTGTAACGATAACAGAAGAGGGATACGTCTTTGGAGACGAGTCAGGCTATCTTCACGAAGTCGATCGAAATGGTATTGTTTCAAGCACGTTCCTTGGCGAAGGCAAAATTCGACATGCGCCACTAGATACTCGGCATGGATTGTTTGTTCATTTACAAACATCAGGAGGATCAACAATGTATCTCAATGGCTCAATAATTGGCAATGCAGGACACTCACCAGCAATACCAATATTCTACGGAGATCGAATTTATGCAGCAACGAGTGATGAATGGATTTCAATTCTATGCGATGAACAAGGATGTGCGATTGATTCAACAGAATCGTTCCAATCGAATGGTGAATTAGCGTTACATATTGTTGATTCAGAGGTGGAACTTTGGGCTCCATCCAATACTCCTAGTGGCGGTTGGGGCGTCTTCAATCAAACCTCATTGATTCGAATGGAAACGACCATGTTTGATACCTATGGGACCGCTGCACCAGGTTTTGGGAACGATGTAGTCGCCTTAGGTAATGATGCAGGGATTCTTTTCGTTACGCATCAATTCACAACTGAATCTCCAACAAAGACTTCTGATACCGATGTTATTGGAACAATTCACTATGTATCGATTCTTGTCCTTTTTGTTTTGACATGCTTTTCATTCGCCCACCAAGATTGGAGACAAATGGCGAGACTGGGGTCTACATTTTTACTTGTTTTAGCACTTGTAGTTGTTCCAGAATTGTCATTGAAACTTGCAGAGAAGACCTCTTCTGAGGGTGAAGCTGAATGGAATGATTCATGGCCAGAGGAGTGGAAAGGGACACAAATAATCCTATTCGAGATCGATGGAGAAGAACACGTCATTGGTGGTTTGGAGTCACAAGACACGGTTTACGAATTGACGCTGGTGGCGTGTGAAGCATTAGACATTACGGCTGAAATCGAACAACAATATCTTGGTGCTTATTTGGTATCATTCAATGGTTCTGTTGGTGATGGTTGGGAGTTTACGATCAATGGTAAATGGATTCCAGTTGGTATGACTGAAGCCCAACTCGATGAAGCCTCAATTGTTGAATGGCGACCTGTTTGAGCGGTAACACTCAAGGCTCACCGCCAAGTCGGGGTATTATGTTGAGCGCAATAGGTACCCACGGCCCTACCGTCTCACCAGTTGCGATGATGTTACTCAATGCAACATTCTTCTTCGTCGCAGTTTGGTTATTGGTCAAACCGCAATACAAGGCTGAAACATGGCTTTGGCCGTTATTCATTTTCGTTGGGATTGCCGCCGGTGCTCGTATTGCAATGAGTTTCATCCCGAACGTAATGCCTGTGACAATTATGGCTGTTATGGTAGGCTCAAAGTTTGGTGCTCAGCGAGGGATTGCTTTTGCAATACTCGTTACACTTGCCAGTAATGCAATCCTTGGTCATGGATGGTGGAGCCTGTTCCAAATCATTGGATGGGCGTCGGTTGCAGTTGTGGCTTCGATGGTCAGGGTTCACGATGCTGAAGGAAGACTTTCATTGAATCAACTCGCTTTTGCCTCATTGTGGAGCGTGCCAATTTTCAGTATCATTGTTTCATTTTCGATTATTGATTCTGGAATGTCATTGATTGAATTTGGCCTTTATCTTGCCAATGGATTACTCTATGATATGCTTCATTTCTTGGGCAACATCTTCTTTGCTATGTGGTTTGGTCAATGGTTTGAGCGTTTGTTAATGATGAATCAAGTGCAACATCGGCTCGTCCAACAGGAGAATGAGCATGTCAGCACTTTCTGATCCGCCAACGATGGCGTTTCTTTGCCGAGTTGACCTCCAACTCTCGCCCGGAAAACTCGCCGTTCAATGTGCACACGCAGCTATTGAATCATTGAAACGAGCAAAGAAGACGCATTCTAGAATGGTTCAGCGTTGGAATGAATCAGCATCTAGAAAGGTCTGCCTTGCAGTTGAGGATGAAAGCGAATTGGAACACTTTCTAGAACTAGTTCAAGAGGCATCTCTTCCGTTTGCACTCATCAAAGATGCTGGTTTAACCGAAGTACCTCCAGGAACGGTCACAGTCCTTGGCGTGGGCCCAGGGCCACGGCATACAATGGATTCGTTGTTTCGAAGTTTAAGGGCTTATGAGTGAAGTGATAGAATGGGGTTTCGTCGCTTTCTTCATCGAATTACCGCTCCGAAATTTGAACGATTTGTTGCAAAAGACCAATCGTTGAAAATGGTCTTTATTATCAATCATGAGTTGAAAATGGGGAAGGGTAAGATTGCTGCCCAAGTTGGCCATGCAGCAGTCAAAGCGACACTTAAATCAGGAGAAATTCGCCCGGAACTTCTTGACGCATGGCTTTCCACAGGCCAAAAGAAAATATGCGTCAAAGCAGATGATGCACTTCATATTGAACAGATCGAAAAACAGGCCAAACAACTGAAGATTCTCACTTCAAAAATTCATGATGCAGGCCATACACAAATTCCAGCAGGGTCACTAACAGTTCTTGCTTTAGGTCCCGATGAAGATGAGAAATTGGATGGATTGACTGGAGATTTGAAGTTACTCTAAGTCGATTCTTTGAACATGGGAAACGTTGTGGGATGGATATGCGAGACATCAATTCCAGTCGGATCGACCTCCGATCAGATACGGTGACCCAACCAACAAGCGATATGAGGCAGGCCATGGCCAATGCAGAGGTAGGTGACGATGTACTCGGTGATGACCCCACCGTCCAACGACTTGAATCTATGATCGCTGAAATGTGCGGGAAAGAAGCGGGCCTATTCGTTCCTTCAGGAACGATGTCAAATGCTGTTGCACTCAAGACCCATACGGTACCTGGAGATGAAATCGTAACAGAGCGCTACAGCCACATCTATCTCTATGAAGGAGGTGGTTATGCAGCCTTATGCGGTTCAAGCATTGCTCTGCCAGAGGGCGTGAATGGCCTTTTGACTCCAGAACTTGTTCAACATGCAATTCGTAAACAGAGCGGTTCACAATCACATTATCCAGATGGAAGCCTTGTCTGCGTCGAGAATACTGCAAATCGAGGAGGAGGGACATGCTATGAGCAAGATGTTCTCGACGCAATCGCAGAAGTATCGAAAGCAAAAAACTGCTCAACACACATAGATGGCGCTAGAATCTTCAACGCTTCAGTTGCGACCAATACATCACTCACACGAATGACTCAGAACTATGATTCAGTATCGATCTGTTTATCCAAGGGGTTGGGCGCTCCAGTGGGTTCTGTTCTTGTAGGTTCAGAAGAATTCATTGAACAAGCGCACCGTTGGCGCAAGATGTTTGGCGGAGGCATGCGCCAATCTGGGATCCTTGCTGCTGCAGGAATTTATGCGCTTGAAAACAATATTCAACGAATGGAAGAAGATCACCGACGTGCAAAAACTATCGCCCAAGCAATCGATGAAATGGACCACGTATCGGTTGATGCCGACGCTGTTCAAACCAACATGGTATACTTCTCTGCCAACGATTATTCGGCATCAGAAGTCTCTCAAAAGATGGCTCAAGCAGGCATCGACATGTTCGACATTTCGCCAACACATTGTCGAATTGTGACACACCTTCACATCACAGATCAAGACGTTCAAAACGTCATTGATACGCTATCTGCGCTCGGTTGAAACTTTTTAACACCTCGACTGACAAAATTTGTATGATTGGAGAAGCCTGCGGCATCTGCCAAAATGAAACTATTGAAACAAATTGTTCAATCTGCATTCGCTGTGTTGAATTAACCGAAGAGAGTAAGTGGGCGCCTTCGCTGTCACCAGAGGTTCATCAACGCATGGCTGATGTCTTAGGAGGGCCCGCTCGATCTTTGCGTAAACGTTGGCAAAATCTTGAACGATTTATGGATCACACGCCCGATGTTGATTGGGCCAGACTCGATGATCCCGAACAAGATCCGGTAAGACACTCACCATTCCCTGAAGAGGAAGAGCGTATTTTTATTGAAAAACTTGAGAAGCGAAGTGGTTATTCGGGTTATGAGAAAGAAAGGCTGGAAGAGGGATTTGTCATGTGGGACGGAACTCATCTAGCCTTTATCGATGGGCGAATGTGTGTAGATGGACGTTCTCATGATGCAAGAATTCCAACCGAACAATATCTCCTCCTTCTCTTGAATTCAGATCAGCGTAAAGGATGGGATTTGATCAAACTCTTCTTGGCTATAAGCGGAATATATCAAACAATCGATCTGCAAGGGCGCCCTCAACGGTATATCCAGCGCTTCCACCGATTGTTTGGCCAGATTCAACGTGAATTACTCACACCATTCGATGCCTTCGTACAAACATCATTCCTCTTGGAGCAAAACGAACGAAGAAAGAAGAAACCATTCTATTCAGAGGAAAGAAACTGGTCCTATGATTTGATGAATCGCTTATCAGGACGTCGTCCTCGTCAGAGGATGAAGTTTGCCCGACGTTTCATTCGAACCGAAGAAAACAGAACGATTGCTCCTTCTAAATGGCCTTGGGTTCAACGCTGGTCAGAGTTGGCCAGTCAGGTTGAACTCTCCAACGTAAAATATCCATTTATGGTGAATGCAAAGGGTGTACTTTGCTTTCGAACACTAACAAAAAATGGAAGTGTTCGCCGAGCGCCTATACCATTCCTTCCAGGTTTGCTGGCTGGGTTAATTTCGTGGGGGTCTTCTCCGCATGCATCCAAAGAAGGAGAGTGGTTGGTTGCTGCACAAATGAACTGGACGGCACCTTATGAGAATGCAGAAACTGCTTCTGTTCCATTCCGACGCTCGATGCAATTCCTGCGCGGTGTACTTCAACAGTTTCCAGATGACACCTGGGTCCACAGAGAAAGGCTGCTAGTGCGAGGGATGCTTGGGCACTTCTATGAGATTCGAATAAACCGGGGCGCACACAATGCGCCGTTCAAAATTCATGGTGTGGGAAAGAAGTCAACACAACGCCATTCGATATGTATCCACACCGGAAAATATCACCGGGATATTCCGATTGGTGATACCATAGCTATTGTTGTGCTTTCTCTTCTTTCGGATGTGACGACTGCTGAGCGAGTGAACAGTTTGCAAATGCATTTGATGACCCAGCCTCCAATCGGCAATCCACAAAAAGAAACAGGTGTAGACCCACAAACATTCTATCAGTCACAAGGCAAGAAATACCGTTTCCCTTTGCACCAGATTTGGATTCCTGATTATGAGAAGAAGGATGGAGTCGATCTCGACTCTTTGGAAGTAATGACAGATACTGCGATTTTTGAGGACTGGAAAATGCGTCCACAACGAGATGCAAGCTTTGGTCAACCAGGATACCTCAATCCTGCCTTTGAGTTTGATTTTGATGATGACCAGATTTTGGAAGGAGATTTTCCCCACCCGCGACGTGAAAGACCAATTTTCCAACAAATACGGCAACATATCGTCGAGGTCCGTAATCCTCCCGAGCCACACGAAGATGAGGAGGAAAGACAACCCGCTCAAGATGATCAATTCTACCGCTGGTATCGAACGATGCCATTGGTTTGGGAAGCGCTATCATTGCAACCTATTGGCCACCAAGTAGAGTTGGGCGGGGTACGCGGTATGTTTCGAATGCAAGGTTGTCGATTACGATTGACCATTCGTTCTGCACAAGAAGAAGACGCTCTTCGCCGTATTCTCGAAATTTTAGGTTACAGACATGCACGGTATCGGCAATTGAATCAAGTGTACATTAGAAGAGATTTCCCGATTGCAGATCCAAGACAAGCATTGCGAGAGTTGATGGAGCCTATGACCGAAGAATTTGGATTTGCAAATATTGACGATTATGTTCTACGTTTCATCGAAGTAGGACGTCCTCCTGATCGAATGCCCGAGGTCGATGCTCGTTTGCATGCGAACATGGTCGATTTCTATTGATTCTGACGGCGTAATGCGACGACGAGAAGAGCAAGCACAGTCAATGGCATGGAAAGGAACGGTGTTTTCTCAGTGGTCGACTCAAGTTGTGGATTTTCTTCTATAGGAACTGGTTCGATGTATTCCTCAAACATGAGATGAACTTCGAGATCACTATCATCATAAGCATCTGCATAGGTTACATTCATTCCACCCGCCCAAAGACCAGTTGAGTTGACGACACCCACATCGATAATTTCTCTTAGAACGTGCGGGTAGTATTGTTGATTGTTCGTTCCTTCTGGATAGTAAGCCATCGTTTCAACTATCCAAACCGAGACATTGTATACCTTATCAGTCGAATGTTCAAATGTCCATACAATGGTTCCCGAGTTTGTTCCAGTAGAGGTCCAATTCATCGACATTGAACCTGCCCCCGCATCGTTTGGCCGCTGTGCTAAATCGGTGTAATCAGCAACCAAAGAGTCGCCTACAGGATTACTTCCAGAGATGGCATAGAGGCCATTGAAGCCCGCAATCGGCGGCTTCCATGGTGTGAACGACCCGTATCGATCACGGAACCATTGGTCAACGGATTCTGTTCCGAGCGGGTCCTCAGGATCGTAGATGTTTCGATGGACAGCATAGATTTGCATGTCGACGCTTAGCGCAACTTCTTCCATAGCTTCCTCGACATCCACACAGTTTGAGCACCATGTGGCCGTGTAGTCTTCGACAATTGCTGGCAAGTCAGTGAAGGAACTGTTGACAACAATCGATTCATTGGCCATGCCATGAAGTCCACCAAGTAGTAAACCGGAGTCGAGTTCTTCAACTTCGGCAGCACTTGTAGTTGGAATAAGGTATGCAACCATGATCAATGAGAGGACCAGTGCAATGATACGAGACATGAATTGCGCACAAGCAACCCCCTTATGAGGGAATCCGTCCTATGATTCACAGTTCCTTTTGCAAGACTCCAAAATCAACAAGTTCGCCTGATGCAACCTTCTTCAAGAGCGATTTGAGCCAGTTCTTGATGGTGTTTCTGCATCGGCCAACGGCATCTGCAATCTTCTCGAGTCGACCTTGGTCAACACCAAACGCTTCACAAGAAATCTGGAACAAGATAGCGCACAACACCTTTGCTTCAATGTTCTCGGTAGAGAACGGAGAATCACCTAAAGTTGGCTCGCCTAGTCGAAACAGTCGTTGCTTGAAATCGTCCATGATTTTGGTTTTCAATGATTCATCCAAGCCTTCTAGAAGCTGTTTCAAGCGAAGAGTAGTGTTTTCAATTTCTGTGTTTCGCAACTCTAGATGAACGGTTCTTCGGTCCGCTCGCTTTTCAATGAGTTGAGCCTTTTCACAAAGATTGAGATACTTCATTACGACCTTAGCTGCGTCAACAACCTGCTTCAGCGTTAGGCCAGTATTCTCGACCATCTGAGGCCAATCGATATTGATTTTACCAGTTCGTTCTTGGTGTGCTCTGAGGCAAGCAAGTGCAAGCAACTTTTCGTTGTTCTGAGTGCTGCCGCCTCGACTCTTCTTTCTGCAAACAGAATTCTTTGGCAAGACAATGTCTTCCCCATCCGCTACTTCTTTCAAAGCCTTATCCTTCTGTCCCTTTAGTGGAACTGTTGCAAGAGTGATAACTTTCTTTGCCTTCATGGCGTTATCCTTTCCTGCTAAACTCTTGGCTGCATCCATTGTGGCTTGTGCCATAGGATGCATATCCTTCGTACCCTGGGAGTTGAGGTGGCTGAGAATTTTCCACTTACCTTTCGCTTCACCCGGTTTTCCAATGTATGAGCCAAGACCATTCCCTTGTGAACCAGTCTTAATCTTCGATTCATCTTTGGTAGGGGTGTTGAATCCATGTTCGCCCCACATTGTTCCCGCGTTGTCGTTTTGGTCTACCGACGCATGATCGTCGATAACAAGACCACAATGATTGCAAACAACTTCACCTCGGATGTTGTCCACTTTCAAGTCATTACTTCCACATTCTTCGCACTTTTTCGTCAAATTTTTGTCCTCCTTGTTCTTTTTTGTTCCAACATGATTAAGTCCTAGTTGTTGATTGGGATGTTGTATTAAGCCCCGGACCGACACGCTGGGAGTTAATTATATCCTGCAACTTATTTAAAGGCACCGATTCATGTTGAAGAATAACCAAAACAAGAGTGATTCATATTACATTTTGATTATCCGACATCAAGGATTTATTCTAAGGCCCAGGAACCTTAGACGGGAAAAATAACAAAAATCGCGTACGTTCACTTTTATACCGTCGTCTTCTATGTTGAGAAGCGGGGGGAAATGACAGTGAACATCACAGTTGAGGCTTGTCCATCAGACTGTGTTGTACCCCGCTGGGTTATCGATGAAATTGCCAATGGGTATGACGATTTACTCGTCATCTACCCCAGTGAGGCGACTCGTGCCCGTTCAATACAGACAATCCTTCAAGAGGCAGGATCAGTAGATTCTAGCAGACACACAACACTTCAACGCCTCGTAAATTCGTTGAGCATTGACTTTCGTTTGCCGGTCGTAATACCAAGAACATCAATTGGCCTTGTTCAGGTCCATGAGAAATTTGCAACAGCAGCTTCAAAGCACCGTTTCCCACGCCTCCACCCTGATACGGCACGTCCGTGGACACTGTCGAAATCCGAACGCCTACTTTCTCTTCACTCTTATGCTACAAGCCATCAGATTCTTTCTCGTTGGGATGATGACCCTGGAGCCCATGAAGCCGATCGAATACTTTCCACATTTGAGAAAGAAGACCTAATCCACGAACACCATGTTCTGTCCCATCTTTGTTCAGCCTTATCCGATTCTGACCGCCCAATTCCGTATACGGTTGGAACGATCACGGGAATAATCCTACTCAACCATCCTCCGGATTTTTCTGAAAGTGAGAAGCGTTTCTTGAAAGCACTCTCCTCCCGGCGCCCGATACATCATATCTGTGTCACAGGGTCGTTTCGCCTTGGCTTCCATGGCGCGTACATTGACGATGAAATCAAAAAAATTGAGCAAAAAGAACAGCTACCACCATGGGTTCCTTCGCATCCGATTTATGACTTACAACCGCAGCCTGATGATTACACGACAGATGGCGTGCATATCCTCAGTTTTGATCGAGCATCACAAGTTATGGACGCAGCAATTTCAGCCTTGCAACTCTATCAGAACCATTCTGATGGCTCCATTTTGATCGTTGATGCTAACAAAGCCCGTCATAATGAATGGAGCCGTCGTTTGAAGCAGATTGGCGTAACTTGCAATACACACGGCGATACTGTTGGCAGCACGTCCGCTGTTCAAGCAATCCTTCGATTCTTATCGATATCAAGAGGCCAGGATGCTTGGTCAGCGACCAAGTTGTTCGACATTGTTCAATCCCAAGCATTCCCAATCATAGGCAATTTATTTTCAGACCTTGAACATCCTGTTAACGAGGAATGGCGTCCTCGACCACATTTGGATGTGATTGAAAACATTGGTCGAAGTTTCCACGTACTCGGTGGAAAAGGAGCATTGCAACGTTGGCTTGGTTCACTATCAGCAGCAACTCCGCATTCGATGGAATCTTATCGACGCGAAGAGGAATCGCGTGCTCTCGAAGAAACTCAGTGGTGGATACAATGCCTTGCAGTTTCCTGGTCAGCATTATTGAGTGAAAATGAACGCAGTTTCATCTCAAATGATTTCATAGGAACATCATCGAAAGTTGCCTTGCCTCTGCCACAAGCAAGCAACGTTCCAAGAGAAGTTCTTACAACAATTTTACAGTCATGCAATTGGGAACAGTTGTTCGGGCGAACTCAACGTTATGATGCCTCAGTTAGTGCAGTTCAAGCTTGGGTTCAGGCCATTGATGCGGCACTTCACTACGAATCGAGCGTTGAATTTGTTGACATTTGCCGACTCACCTCGGAACAAACCAAACTCCCTGCACACCGAATTGATCACGCTGACGTTCGTATTTGTACGCCTTTCCAAGCCTACGGAATACCATCGGACATTACTATGTTTGTTGGCCTCGATGCGGAATCTTGGTCAATGAAGCCAGAACGAATACCTTGGATTGATGATTCCGTCCGAGTAGAATTAGGACTAACAGATGGAGATCTTCCAATTCGTAAAGCCCGTCACTTGTTCAAATCTCTACTCAATTCAAGTCAACAAGCGATTCTTTTTGATACTAAACATGACGAATCTATTGGAAATTCAACACCCGTAATCGAATATCTTTCGATGGTTGAATTAAAGGGAGAATTAAGCAAGCTGTCGAACGCACCAGATTTCATCGAATCTTCGGTTTCTGATGGCGCTGGCTGGTCTATGATTACAAGAGAGGGTGGAAACTTTCTGACATATCGGACCTCATCACTATCCGTTAATGGACGTGAAGTTCGACTCGAGCGAGCAGAAAATACGCTTCGAGATCAACAACAACTTACAGGTCTTGAACTCAAGGCAATGCGCCCACCGACTACAATCATCCTTTCACCAAATTCTATCTCAACTCGTCACGAGCGAGAGATTCATCTCGATCGATTTCGTCGACAACCCAAATTCAAATCATTGGAAAATGGAGATGCCATGGACTGGGAGATAAGAAATAATTTGCTGACAACCACTAACTTGGTCATCCAGCCGACCGTTCCCCAAGCAAAGGTAGCCGGGGGGAGAAAGACAGCAACATACCCCCATCTCGGCTACAAGAAGAACGGGAATTCAAGAGGCCCATCTATCGACCCTAGGCCATTACCTCCGCCCCAATATTCATCCGTCAGTTTGAATGCAATTCTTTCCACTCAATCAAAAGAGCAAGAATCCAAGGTTTGGTCGACCAGTCGCTTGAATCCATGGCTCATGTGTCCTCGACAAGCATGGATGGAACAGACTTTACAGGCCACTGAAAATTCACCTGAACCATCTGAAGATATTGCACCGTTGACAAAAGGTACCTTGGTTCATTCCATCGAAGAACATCTTCTAACACTTCTGGGGATCGAAGTAGGGGGCAACCCATTGGCAAGAGGTGTGCCAATGCATCTTGGAATTCCACTCTCGAACCAAGAAATATGGGAAAGTATGTTGGGTCGATTGTCTGAACTTGCTCCATGGTTAACAAGAACCAATGCAGTTTCTGTACATCGATGCAACGATCTCATTGGATGTTCTCCCGAGGGGTGGAATGCTTGGATTGAAGGGAGCGGGGAGTTGTCGATTGGTGGGCGATTGGGACGCCTCCTTATTGCCGATCTAAACCTCATATCAGTAGCACCAATTGCGAGCGAATGGCCATTACAAAATGAGAGCAAGGCCTATGTTGAAATTGAAGGATTCGATGATGAAATGGAAATTGCATCAATCGATGTACGGGGCCGAATCGATCGAGTAGACCACGTCGTCTTTGATGATGTCGATTTTGAGAGGATGGGAGAGCAGGGGCTGTACGCTAAGGAGGCAGGGAGGATACCGCTTTTGTTTAACGGCAAGGAACCCCCAGCAAAACGTTTCATCATTATCAGGGATCTCAAAACAATCGAAGGGCCAAAACCTGGGAAAACAGGCAACCGTCATGCAGCAGGATTGTTCAAAGAAATCCAGCTTGCATTGTATGCGCGCGCTTGGGAAATAGCACATCCAGGTGATCGAGTTGTCGGGGTTGGAATTTCGGAAGTTGGTGATGATACCGAACATTTTGTCGAGATCGACCCGAGTTTCAGTTTCTTGGAATCGGATTTCGAGATCGGAACAACAACATTGTTCTCAAAGAATCATTTCCGCATTCCGAATGAAGACACTAGTCCTCAAAGTAACAGTTTCCGGGCTTGGATGAGTTCTCGAATCACAGCCGCCTTACGAGCACGCGATGCGAATGAACTTGGATGGAATCACCCAACCCCTGGCTCTCATTGCTCATATTGCTCACTTGCCAGCGCTTGTTCTTCAGCATCGATTGGAGGTGAATTGAAATGATTTCATTCAACCGAAGTCAGCGTTTAGGACTAAATTTGGATCAGCATATTGCGTTGGACGCAGGTGCAGGAACAGGGAAAACAACCGTCATGGCAGAACGTTACGTTCAGCATCTTTTGTCAGCCGAGCAACGCGCAACGTATGTACTACCTCCTCCAATACGACAAGAACCATTTGGCTCCGGCAAGGTCCTGGCCGCAAAACGAGATCGAACTCCAATGAATGAGTGGAGAGGGCTGCTACCACAAGAGATTGTTGCAATCACATTTACTCGGAAGGCTGCCTCAGAATTGCGTTCGAGAATTCGTCAGCGGATACAATCCCTGCGAGCAAATCCAGTGAAAGAAGACGACCGTATGGGAGTACATGATCCTCGCCTTCGCCACCAGGGCGATGTATCAATGCTAATGTCATTGCTTGAAGCGGCTCCGATTTCAACCATCGATGCATTTCTGTCTGAAATTTTAGCACCACACATCGATTTGGTTGCTATTCATCTGAGCCGCGAACAATTGGCAGAAGAAAAAACTCCACTCCTTCGAAGCCAAGCACTAAATGCAGCGTGGAGGATTCGAAATGCACGCGATGCAATCGAGGCAGGAATGCTTCAATCAGCAGATGAATTCATCGCTGCACGAAACCGATTGGCAATCCGTCTCGGAGGGCAACAGAGTGCCCAAACAGTGTTGGAAGGCCTTCTCGAATCATCACTTTTCGTCGAGGAATCCAGACGACGCCTCCGTTCGCGTTCTATCCGTACAGGTTTACCTTGGGACGGTAATAATCCTCCAGATTATCGGCTCATCGAGGACATGATTTTGCAGGAATGTCAACATCTCATCGATCCCGTGGTAGGGGAAGTTCACGCTATTCTCAATGAGTGGGTTGATGTTTTCCTCGAATACCATTCCGTTTTTGTTGCACCTGCTCAAACAGAAACAACAAGCACGCGCTTCAACCAACTTGCACACTTGGCAAGAGAACCATTACCTGAGACTGCAATTGAACGTCTTCAATGGTTGTATCAAGTGGTTTCCTCAGCCACCTCATTTGCCCAACTCAATGAGATTACGCCCACCATTTTGAAAGGCGGAAACTTTCCACGCGCTAACACACTTGCGGGGTGGCCAGCAGGTTTGATGAAATGGTCCTCCGTTCTGAAAGGAAAAGATGACAAGACGTTGAAAGCTAGAATAATCTCCGACGCCTCAAGCGCTGCTGAAAGATTACAAAATCGTCTTCATGATCCAACAGACGGACGGCTTGTTCTCATGCTTGCCAAAGTTGCTTACAGTTTGAACCCCTTCCAACCATTCATTCACAGAGATACCAACGAACGCTATGATCGCCAGCCACTTGGACTTGAATTAAGTCAGGAACCGCCTCAAACAAACACACGAGTTTCCAGAGAACTTCAAGTCGAGGTTCTCAATGATCTTTACACCGTACATTTGGGATGTCAGGATTTGCTCCGGCACCTAAAGTCCCAGGAAGAAGCACATGACTTCGATGATGTACAAACTATGGTAGGGGATCTATTGCTCGCACGCTGTCCTGCGATTGTTCGTCACTGGTATCCTCCAGAGGCTGTCCAAGCTTTGGATGATTTGGGCGATGAACCTTGGTCGGATGAACACATTAGAAGGGCCCTTACTGTCATGCAAAGCGATGAGGAAAAGCAACTTGATTTGCAACGAAGATATTCTCTGTTGAAACAGATTCGAGCCCGTTATTGCGCATTTATCATCGATGAATATCAAGATACAAACCCAGAACACGCTCGTCTTCTTTCGCGTCTTTGGGGTCGCCGAGAAGGAATTTCAGATGAACACCCTTCACCCGCCGGACCTTGGGACCCCACCGTCTGTATTGTTGGAGATATGAAGCAAAGCATCTACCGTTTCAGACAGGCAGAAGTGACGGTCATGCGTCGAATGGTTGCATCCATTAGAGTCGCAAACAGCATCGAGCAAAACGAATCAAGATTGGAATCGTTTGTCCAAGAAGGATATGGACGCGATCCTCGCCCCGTTGGCGCTGGCGGAGAATCAGGCTCGTTCATTCAAGCGTCGGATTATTCTAGAACGGAACAATCGGCGCCTTGGGATTACGTTTCTTTTGGAATAGATGATTCAGGGTTGGCAATTGAAGATATAGTCGCTCGCGAGCGCATCGAAGGGCACATCCAATTACGAACAAATTTCCGAACCGCTTCAGGTTTGCTTCAAACACTGAACAATATGTTCGATGACACCTTCGATCAACGCCATCACCAATTCCCTGGAGACTTCCATGCTACAGCACAGCCGCTTGAAGCAGGCCGAGAAACCGAACGAACCGGCGTAATTGAATGGTTGCTTCCAACTCAGAATGATACAGGAGAATTGCCTTTGGATTTGGCCCAAGGATACAACCTATTCGATGCTAGAAATGCAAATCTTCGGCATCTTGAACACGAACTGATTGCTTCGCGGTTGGATGCATTGGTACGGGGCTCATCTACTAGAATCTGGTCTTCAGACGATGCATCGTACATCGAAATTGAGCCAGAGGAAACAATCTCTCCTGAAGATGTCATGATTTTGGTGCATTCTCGTAAGCATATTCCAGATCTTATTTCTCGCCTTCAATCACGTGGCTTACCTGTCATGGCAGATAAGCAAGGAGAGTTGCTCAAGCAACCCGTAGTTCAACCCCTGATGGCCTTGTTGGAACTTCTTGCCAAACCGAATTCAAGACATGCTGCACATTCTCTACTGCGCTCCTCAATTATTGGGGCATCATCTATTCAAATCGAGGAAGTTTTCCAAACCAGCGAAGTCGAAAACTACTGGCCGCATATAGCGGACTACTTCGCTTCAGAGCCACAAGGCCCTCTGTTGGCAGCGTGTGCTCGAATGATTCAATTTGGGGCTATTTACGAGGTCTTTGACGCAGTATTGGATTATAGTGATTTGTTGATTGCATTCCCAGACGAATCTGAACGCCAAGTCGCAGAGATGTGGTGCGCACTGATTCAGAAGATCGGTTCGGAAACAGGGCATGAGCCTTCAGCAATTCTTGAACAGATGAAAGCATTTGCAACACTCGGTAACAAAGGGCCACAGGCGAGTTCATCGCCGACGAGTGGCGCGATTCAAATAATGACAATCCACGGTGCAAAAGGGCTTCAGGCGCCGGTTGTAATCGTAACTGGATTATTTGAAGCAGGGCGACGAAGCTCCAGCATAGAAGCCCAAAACAATGTCCTGATTACGCCCGACGTCATTGCCGGAAGGATTCAGCCATGGAAGTCGAAAGACAAGCCAGAAGATGCTCTTTGGATGTTAGCGGAACAGATGAATAAGGCTCAAAATCAGGCCGAATTGCGCCGTCAATTTTATGTCGCTTTAACACGAGTGAAAGATCGACTTATCTTCGTCGGTTCACCAAATGCTCCTTGTTCAATAGATGAGAATGCCCTGTTGTCTATGAAAGTCAATTCTAAAGGCAACAACATGGGCGATTTGATGCTTGATGGCTTCCGCTACATGGGGCTTAATTCCGGAGGTGACCAAGCGTGGAGTCTCGAAGGGGACGAATTAGGTGAACGCCTGGTTGAATATGGAGAGCAGGTGTTGCAATTCAATCCATTTGCTCTTTATCAAGCGAGTGGATTCATGCCCGATTCTCTTCAACAATTACGTATGTATCACCATCCGGATTGTTTTTCGATCCAAACACCAACATCGGTTTTATCCAATTGGCTATCCATTGAAGAACAATTATCGGAATCAGTTGAGGCTGCTGAATCTAATCAACAACATGTACGCCAATCACCTACACTGAGAATGACAGCACATGGATTGGATACTGCCAATTCATGTCGTCGCAGATACTGGCTGTCTCACATAAAGGGGTGGCAGAGTGAGCCGCTCAACATCGGCGGAAATATAGGCCATATCTCGAGTGAGGAAGATTTCAAAGATCGTTCTGGCGGAGAAGATATTGAATCAACTGCCATTGGTTGGCCTTCTGCAACATCATTCGGGTCTATGTTTCACAGACTCGTTGAAATTGGTCTAGCCAATCCTGCTGAAATGAAATCTGAGGGGTACGATCTCGGTTCAGTTTGGCTCAACGCTCAGAAGAACCGACTTCTTTCAAACAAGGAAATCGATAATGCCACACAATCACAGCCGGAATGGCACCGTCTTTCCCATGATGAACAACAGCAAACTAGGGACAGAATTGTCGAACTAGCAACATTGCTCACAAATGGGTCCTTGGGAATGATGGTTGATGGTGATGAACACGATGGCTATCAAATCGAAGGATTGCGAACTGAGGCTTCGTTCTTTTATGATTATGAAGTGAATCTGGAGGGACGTGTTCGAACACCACTTACTCAACTAAATCAATCGCACGTCACTCTTATCGATTCTGTAAAAATCCTCTTCGAAGGACAAGCAGATCTTGCTTTGGCAGGAGTCCATGGCAAGCATCCTTGGTTGCAAGTTGTGGATTTGAAAACTTCAGGTGCAAGAGAGGAAGAATTGGAAAACCATCCTTTGTATGAAAAATTGAGCGAGCCGCTCTCATTTGAACCACAAAATGACGCTGAGCATCAGATGTTGCGAAACCATCGCCTGCAACTCACTCTCTATTCTCTTGTATTCCGACGTCAAGAGGAGCAAAAACCCGTGGAACAACGTCGAGAGGTTCGGCCACCTGCTTTGCTTATTGCAAGCACTGGGCGACTTGTTCAAATGCCTGAAAAAATGTATAAAGAAGCTGAGAAAGAATTGCTCACTCTCCTTGATTGGATGGCAAATTTAGCAGCCGATCCAAATGGTATCGATGAGCCGAAACGGCTTCCCATGGAATCGATCGATACGTGCAAGAAATGCCCATTCTTCAAGGGAGATGTGAGAATGTGTGCACCACAAGGAATGGAATTAGGAGTCAATGCTGACCTTTCTTCCCAATGATGGCGAGAGTTCCTGGTTTTCCTTCAGACTGGTTTGCTCTCCACGTATGAATTTCAGTGAATCCAACGTCATTCCACATCGTAATCCATTCCTGCTCTGAGAACGTTGACATGTGGACATCTAGTGCCTCCGGCCAACCAAGGCTTTCCTCATGTTCTGCATAATGATCGATTCCAATCACTGCCCAACCGTTCTCAGCCAACCAATCATCGTGAATTGATTGTAACATCTGTTGAGGTTCATGGAGATAGTAGATGAATTCCATTGAATGAATGAGATTGTATTGTTGAGAGGGTTTTGTCTCTGGAAACACAGCGAGGTGATAACCATGCTTCGAATCAATGTTTTTTGCCTTCTCAATCATGTGTGGGGCGCCATCAAAACCATCGGCTTGTACGCAGTTCTCATGGCCACCAACCAATCGCACCACCCAACCATTTCCACATCCTAAATCGGCGAATGAAAATTGTTTATGTTCTTGATTTGTTCGTTGGAAAGCAACCTCCAACATTTCATTGACAGCAGGGCCGTGTCCCCGTTCCATCCCCTCGTCTTTGCCTCGATGTGCCCAGTCGTTGAAGACGTCTGTTGCCTGCTTCATGACCTGCCGAAGGCATTCGTCGAAAAAAGGCATCGAAAGCAACATCATCCCCATTCGTATCGGTTGATATATGAGCCTACGTTCACAATCGATTGACGATGTTCTCTATCCAAAGATTGAGCCATACTCAACCGGTATGCTTGCAGTATCAGATCGTCATACAATCGCTTGGGAATGTGCAGGCAATCCTGATGGCACCCCAGTCATTGTCATTCATGGTGGCCCTGGCGGCGGAAGCCAACCATCATATCGGCAGTATTTCGATCCGCAAAAGTGGAACATCATTCAGTTCGATCAACGAGGTTGTGGCAAATCAACGCCGTATGCAGGCCTCGAAGAAAACACAACGATGCATCTTGTTTCAGATATTGAGGCGTTGCGTAACCACCTCAAAATCGACACATGGCATGTCTTTGGAGGCTCATGGGGTTCAACACTCTCGCTCATTTACGGAATCAAACATCCTGAACGAGTACGTTCGTTTATTCTTCGAGGTATCTTCATGTGTAGAAGTTCTGAATTGCATTGGTTCTATCAAGATGGAGCAAGCCATGTCTTTCCCGATGCCTTTGAACCGTATCAGCAACACATTCCAGTGGATGAGCAATCGACTCTCATTCCTGCCTATTACAAGCGCCTGACGAGTGAAGACGTCGAAGTTCGACGTGCTGCAGCGAAGGAATGGACGCGTTGGGAGATGGCGACAAGTCGACTGTTCCCTGATCCAGAATACCTCGAAAAGGCAGAAGATCTTGACTTTGCAGTAGCTTTCGCTCGAATAGAATGCCATTATTTCATCAATGGAATTTTCGTAGAAGATTCCTACATTCTCAACAATACAGAGCCAATAAAGGACATTCCTGCAACCATTGTTCAGGGTCGCTATGACATGGTCTGTCCTGCGAAAAGCGCATGGGAATTGCATAAGCAACTTCCCAAATCGGTGCTCCACATGATTCCAGATGCAGGCCATTCGATGGGTGAAGTTCCGATTGCGAGAGCCCTGGTCGAGGCTACTGATTCAGTGTAAGAAGTACGCTTTGGAGGCCGAGCAGTATAAATGAATCAATAAGGGAGAAGGATGACGTGATAGCATGGCCAAAAACCCACCGAGAGGTAGGCTTCTTAAAATCCAAGCAGGTTTGTGTCTTCTTGTTATGCTTCTGGTTCCTATGCAATCAATGGCTGAACAAAGCGTATTGCCTGTACTTGATTGCTCAGATCAGACTCTCCATCAAGCTGAATCAATGGAATGCAGTATTGATCTGAGTGATTATGTCGGTACTTCGACAATCCGCTATGAATTTGTTCCAGCAGATTCGAGTACAGCGGGAGCCCATTCATCCATGTTAGCCACAGGGAGCGGACACAGTTGTGCAATTCTTGATAATGGCTCAGCAATGTGTTGGGGGCACGATAACTATGGCCAGTTGGGCGATGGCGGCGATGCAACGAACAGGAACAAACCAACCACATTTGTTTCACTTGAGGACGGCCAAACAGTTACCCAAATTTATGCAAAACAGTCTCGAACCTGTATCATTCTCAATGACAATACTGCAAGTTGTTGGGGATTTAATGAAGACGGGCAGGCCGGTGATGACTCAACCAATACCTACAAGTCCCCCAGCGCGAAGGTACAATTCCCGGATGGTAAGCGCGTTAAATCAATGGGAATGGGGCTTAAGCACACCTGCGCTATTCTAGAAGATGATACATTGACATGCTGGGGACTTGATTCGCACGGTGCCTTAGGAAATGGGAACTCGGATACAAGCGACAAATACACACCCCAAACGATTACGACTCCATCGGATCGGAAAGTTGTGAAAGTGGAGCCTGGAGCAACGCATACCTGTATACTTCTTGATGATGGAGGCGTGATGTGTTGGGGTCGTGATAACGTGGGCCAACTTGGTAATGGCGATACAAGCGATACGATTCACACTCCATCTTCAAATGTTGAATTACCCGAAGGTCGGGCAGCGACAGACCTCTCTGTTGGAGATCACCATTCATGCGCTCTACTTGACAATGGCTCAGTCGCATGTTGGGGTCAAAACAATTATGGCCAACTCGGAGAGAATACAACCACACATCGCTCCATTCCGATTTATCCTCATTTGCCAGCCGGTTCATCAGCAGTATCGGTTGCAGTAGGCCCTTACAATTCCTGCGCTATTTTAGAAAATAGCAGTCTATACTGTTGGGGGCACAATCATTACGGCCGCCTTGGAATTGGTGTAAGTGGAGATGTTTACTCCACGCCAATGTTTGTTGAAGGACCTACAAGCATTGTTGATTTGAGTGTGAATTATGACCACACCTGCGGTCTGTCTGAAAACGGATCGATCTCTTGCTGGGCTCGCGGCAAATATGGGCAACTAGGAAATGGTCAAACGAGCGACAAAAACACGCCGCAACTGGTCGATTACAACATCGCCCCATTTGCCTCTGTGACGGGGCCTGCGCCTCAAGGCGATTGGGAAGATGAATCAGACTTACGCGGTAGAGTCATTGCCTCAGAAAATGGTGTGTGGAAGGTTGAGATTAAGGCTCCCGAATCTGCTGAAATGTCGATGTATGATCTTCAAATAACGTTGCTGAAAATAGGCGGAATCCGAGAAACAATTGTCGTTGAGAATGCGATTGAAATAATTGAAAGAGATTCCGATGGCGATGGAACAGTGGATTCTCTCGATGCGTTCCCAAATGACGCATCTGAAACGACCGATACCGATGGCGATGGCGTTGGCGATAACACGGATGCATACCCGAGCGATGGCACTCGCTCGGAGGAAGAACTCACTCTCGATGCCAACACAACATACCTCATTATTGCGGCGCTAGCAGTCATTGTTCTCCTATCAATGATATTCTTTAGAAGAGAAAAATACGAGAAAACCGAAGACAATGCAACCGCCGAAAAATCCAGTCGCTGGTTGTTCCCACGCGGCCCTAAACAGAAATTCTAGTCGCGGGTGGAACGTACAACCGAGAAGCGTGATATCGTTCTCAACGAAGCGTCGGCTTCATAGGGTAAAGGCGACTGGGTTGAAATGGAGGCATTCCTCCGGGTGAAAATATGAGTGAAGAAGGAACCATCACCCCTGAAGTTCAAATCGGCCAACTAGAAGAGGCCCTTGCCACTGAAACGGACCGTTTGAAGAAACTCTTCGCAGCCTATGAAACTCAAGAAAAGGAACTCGTCGATGCACGTGCTGAAATCGAGGTTCTTGAGAAGGAAATTATCGATAAAGAGATTGAGCGTGAAGCTCAAGAATCGCTTATCGCCGAGAAAGATTTCCGAATCCGCGAACTTGAAATGAAGGCAACTAAGGCTGACAAGCGTGTCGAGCATCTAGAACCTGCTCTTCAGACAATGGAAGAAAAGTATTCCCGTGAAAAAGATCGTCTTGGCAAGGTCTTCGGAATTGCCGAGGAGCTTGATAATGATTTGAAACTCGCAGTTTCAGAAATGAAAGCCCGTGATGATTGGTATGTATCTCACATGACCCTGTTTGAAGATCTCAACAAGGCGATTAAGGAACGTTATGAGATGATTGAGAGTGCAGTCGAAGCTGAACGCCAATCACAACACATGTCTCGCGCATTCACAGAACGCATGGACGAGATGGTAGAAGTACGAGCAGCAGAAATGACTGTTGAAGAGGCTGAAACCCTCATCGAAGAAGAATCCAACGAAGATTCAGAAGCGGTTGAAGAAGCACCTGTTGAGGAAGAACCTGTCGAAGAAGCAGGAGAAGAGGCAGCAGAGGAAGAACCTGCTGAAGCCGAATCAGAAGAGGCTGGCGAGGAAGAAGCCGAGACCCCTGCCGATGAAACTTGGAATTCTGATGTAGACCCTTGGGATGACAACTGAGGTGAAACATCTTGGCAGGTCTCGCCCAGGGAGGGCATGCACCAGTCGCAACGTTTGCTCTCGCAGGAATTGCAATTCTTGTTGGAGGGATTTATCTTGATCCACTCAATGGATTGTTACCATTACTCGGCGTTCTTTGCCTCATGACTGCAGTCTTCTTTGCTAACTTTTGGAGAGATCCAGACCGCCCTATTCCTCAAGAGTCTGGAGTGTTGGTCTCCCCTGCTGACGGTCATGTAATGTTCGTTCGCCGAGAACGCGCTAATGGGCGCCGACCTTCACAGACTGAACGAGAGCAAGATGGTATTGAACAGGATGAATTCACAGGAGATTGGTTCCCCAAACCCTGCGGCAATCCTCTTTCTTTTGAAACAGAACAACGCTTCGTTCCAGTGGAAGGAGAAACTCTCGATATCGATGTTTGGCGTGTTGCCATTTTCATGTCCCCACTCGACGTTCACGTGAACCGCGCACCATGCGCTTCCAAAATCATCGCCATGGAACACCGAACAGGAAAAGGACGACGCCGGGGGCCATTTGCTCCTGCATACAAAAAAGAAAGCGAGTACAATGAACGAGTTCGTACCGTTTTCGAATCTGTCGACGGAGAACGGATAGAAGTTATGCAAATTTCAGGAGCACTTGCTCGAACAATCGTTCCATGGAAGGGGATTGGCGACACGCTCCGCCGAGGGGAGCGATATGGGATGATCCGACTTGGTAGCCGAGTCGATGTTCGAGTTCCTGCAGCATATTACGAGCCACAAGTTGTTTCGGCTGAGGAACAAAACTCACAGTATCCAAGGGGGCAGTTCATCAAAGCTGGTGCCGACATAATTTTCAAAAGAGTTCTTGAAGAGGAATAGTCGGGGTGAAATTGTGCAATCTGAGAAGGGACTGACAATCTTGGGTAATGACTCGAAGAGTCTCAAGATACATGATCTTGTCAAAGCGCCAGCAAATACGCCTTGGGCGAAGGAGCGTCAACAATCCTGGGATGCATCATTCCCTGCAACGGTGTATTCGACGCCTGAAATGACAACTGATGGAGAACCATGTACAGCAGTCACCGTCATCCTTCGCACGAAAGGATGCCATTGGTGGTGGTCATCTGGATGTACATTTTGTGGATATTTCAACGATACGCGCGATGATGTAAGCAGTGATGATCTTCATGCCCAATGGCAGCATGCAAAGGATAAGTTCAGCAACTTCGAAGACCATGCAATGGTCAAAGTTTACACTTCAGGATCTTTGCTTGAAGACCGAGAGATTCCTGTAGATTTTCAAGAGACCGTACTTCGTGATTGCTTTGAACTTGAAAAGGAACTCATCGTTGAAAGTCGAACCGAACAACTCACGGAAGAAAAATTAGCATGGGCAACATCCATCAATCCAAATTTCACTGTTGCAATCGGACTCGAAGCTTACGATGATGAAGTACTTCGGTTCCATGTTAACAAGGGGTTCTCTGCTGCTTCGTGGGATCGTGCCGTTGAGAGACTTCAAAAATTCAATCTTCGAGTAAAAACATACCTTATGTTCAAACCTCCATTCATGAGTGAAGCCGACGCACTTGACCATTGCATCGAATGGATTGGAGCAGTAGCAGAACAAAGCGATGAGATATCCATCAATCCAATGAATATTCAGCGCGGGACAGTAATTGATCGACTTCATCGACATAGAGAATACCGTCCACCTTGGCTTTGGTCACTGGTCGAACTTATCCAACAGAGCCATCACACCGTCCATCCAAAAGGTGGAGTAAATGGAGACGAGGACCAAGTTTCTCGTTTGATTATCCATCCAACGGCAGGTGGGAAAATTCGAGGTTCACATAACTGTGGTGAATGCGATGCAGAGGTTGTTGCAGCCATTGAGCGGTATGCAGTTTCAGGTTCTCTGGATGAATTTCATGGATTGGATTGTGAATGCAAAAAGCGTTGGAATCAAGAACTAATCAATGACCGTACAATCCCTGTCCCGCTCGGCACCTCAATGCCAAGGCGTGGCTCTCTCACCGATATCCTCCGCTCACCTTGACCAATACGATTTATTCAGTAGTTCAATACCGCTCTTGGTGAATGTTTATCACCGCGCTTCGAGTCGCAAGCATGTCCATCTTGGGCACGTGAGGGCACATTATGTCGAATAGTACAGAACTACCCGATGCAGTTATTGGAACTGCAGAACCATCGTCTAGCCGTATCATTCTCGTCTTACTTTCAGTTGTTACGGTTGGAATGTTCGGTCTTTTTAGCACCATCTTTGGCTGGGATAACATCCCGGTCATCGGCGACATTGTACCATTGATGTCAAACCTTGGCGGTTCAGGAATCTGGTACTATTTACTCGGTTTCATTATAGGATTTGGAGCGATTGTATCGACACTAGTAGGAGAGGTCCTAGCGGATTGAGGTGGTATGAATGGAAGCAGTATTTTTCGCACTAATTTTCTTCTTTACCGTAGTTGGATTTGCAACATTCTACGTTCAACGTGGAATTGGTAACATGGCAGAACCAATGCGTCAATTCGGTCTTTTCCTCCTCAATAAAGCACCTGCTGGAATTGTTGATCTCTTCAACGATGAAAAGGGTAGTGGTTCTAAGACTTGGATGAACCTCGGAATGATTTGGCTTACATTTGCAGCCATCGGAACATTCCTCGCCCTATGGCATGATTATGATGGAAGCGCATTGGACACACTAGCCAGTATCGGTTGGGAATACGACGATGGGAGTGCACTCAATACATTTGTTGATGTTACACTAATGACCGGATTGATTTCGGTTCTAATCGGAGGCGCCCTTGTCGCCGTTGCCAGAGCAGGAGCGGGCAGCCTTGCAAGCGAGGCGAACGCAAGTCTCACAGCAATTCTCTTCTCAGTCCTGACGATTTCCTCAATGCTCCTTCCAACAATTATTGGCCTTCTGATTGACTTATCAGCAGCAAATGAAGCACTCATTCAAGACCTCTTCATGCATGCTCTCCGTTCGTTCATCATTATCGCGGTCATGATCAATGCTCTCTTGACCATAGCTCAACGAAAAGGCGAGATTGTTTCAGCGAGCAATTGGTTCATGTTTATGGCGCTAGCATCGTTTATCTTCGGCTCTCAATTCCGTTTCTTTGGAGAACTTGCAAATTCGACTCAAACCGTTTGGCTTGGCGAACGCATGTCCCAATCATGGACACTTATCGCTCTCATCTTCGCTGTCGCATACCATGTTGTGCCACGTGCAGCAAGCCGACCAATTTGGTCCGATTCGATGACAAAGGCAAGCCTCTTTCTTCTTTTCTTCACCCTTCCACCATTTATGCTGACCACAGCCGATGCGGGAACGGTGCTTGAGAACCTCGGTGCAATCTTGATGACTCTTGCTCTCCTACCAATCTTAGCAGGTTCTGTGAATATAATCATGACCTCGCTAAGCAATGCTACCGGTATTGTCTCACGACCAGGGGCGCTGGCGGCAACTCTCGCCATGGTGTTCTTCCCATTGTTTGCTATTGGAGGATACTTCACTTCACTGGACGTTTTCATCGGCCTCGGTGCTTTGAACGATATGGCAACGACTGTCGATATTGGTTTCATGTGGACCGTTGGAGGTTTGATGGCCGTTGCCTGTGTTGCTGAATCCTATCCTCTTGCGGGCGACCGACAACTTGCTTCATCTTCTTCCGCCTCCTTGTCAACGATGATGATCGCCTTTGGTGGAATCACCTCAACGGTTGCAAAACTCATGGGCGACTTCACAGAAAAAGCACTTCTTGATTCAGGAAGTGAGGATATTGTCATGACAGATGGTGGATTCAGTCTTACTGCAGCAGTTCTGTTTTACGTTGGATCAATCGGTATCATTCTGTTGTTCCTCAACCTCATTCGAACCTCAGTTGGTGGAATGAAGGTAGATACGTCTGTGCCAACTACCTCAGATATCTCTCAATACTCGATGCAGCCAGGTGAATCTTCTATCCGCAAACTTTTGCAACGCGGCGTTGGAGTCGATACTATTCTAGTCGTTGGTGCAGACGTTGAAGGTGATGGAGGCATGACCATTATCGATGTCTCATCTACGCTACATAATGACGAAATTGATGAGTTCCCAGTTGAGAAGAATGAATTGGAGATGTTGTCAGACTACCTTGCAAAGAAAGACATGAGCATCTTTGAATTCTTCCGATCTATCGACCTTGATGATTCGGGTCTTATCGATGGATATGAACTACAACAAGCATTGCGAAGTGCTGAAATTGCCGATCTACCTCCTTGGGATATTGCCAAATTGATGGAATTCATCGACCTTGATGGTGACGGACGCGTCAATCTTCCTGAACTTGACATCGTAATTGCGCGGGTTCGTTCAGGCGTATCAGAAGAAGAGTGAAGCGAGGCGGTCAAACCGTGCGGATTGGATTGGTTGGAAAACCAAATGTCGGTAAATCGACATTCTTCGCAGCGTCTACACTGATTCCTGTCGATATTGCGAACTATCCATTTTGTACCATCGAACCCAACGTAGGCTTCTCATTTATTCCAAGTCGCCAACCATGTCCATGCGGTAACTTACGCGAACGTCTTGAGGAAGACGGGCGTGCTCAGTTTAGTGATGATCGAGGCGGAAGTATATGCTCTCCTCGCACTGGTTCCTGCGAAGAACATCAACGCTATGTTCCTTGTATGCTGGTCGATGTTGCAGGTCTTGTTCCAGGTGCAAGCCAAGGGCGTGGACGCGGAAATGCATTCCTTTCCGATTTAGCAGAATGTGATGCATTAATCCAAGTCATCGATGTTGCAGGTACGACAGATATTGAAGGGAATCCAACAGGGGTGAAAGCGACAAAGGAGCAGGCTATCGAACAAGCCCTTGCTGAAGTAGAATTTCTAACAAATGAATTGGATGCTTGGATACTCGGGCTCGTCAAGGATGGTTGGTCAAGAGGTGCTCGCCGAATTCAGGCTGAGGGCGTGAAAGGTTTTACACAATTTCTGCAAGAGCGCCTATCAGGATTGGGTGCAACGGACGCCATTTGTCAACGTTCGTTCGACACGTTTGCTCAGCAGCATTCAGACATGACGTCTCCTTGGGATTGGTCGGACGAGGTGTTGATACTTCTTGCATCTTCAATACGAAAACATCTATTCCCAATCTTTGTTGCTGGAAACAAAGCAGACCTTGCTCCTGAAGGAGTACTCGATCACCTTCATGACGTACTACCGTCGTTCACTCCATGTTCTGCTGAAACCGAACTTGCACTCCGTCAAGCAGGTAAAGCAGGATTCATCACATATGTTGCAGGAGAATCAAACTTCGAATTGAATCAAGATCAAGCGATGAATGAAGCCCAGAAGAAAGGGCTCTCTGTATTAGCAGAACGTGTTCAAAAACTGCAAGGAACTGGATTGATTAAACTACTCGACCAGGTCCTTTTCGATGAACTTGAGCGCATTGTCGTGTATCCAGTTCAAGATGAAAGCCAGTGGACTGATGGTGACGGTAATGTACTTCCAGATGCCCTTGTCGTTCAGAATGGAATTCAAGCGAAACAGGTAGCTTACAAAGTCCATTCTGATCTTGGTGATGGATTCATCAAAGGTGTGGATGGACGTACGCGCCGAATTGTTGGTGCAGAGCATGAACTATCAGATGGTGATGTTCTGCGAATCCACTCAAAGTAATTTTCAATGTCCTTCAGGGCGTTTATAGTCCGGTGTCAATCGAGCAAGGGTGCTAGAGTACTTTGCCGCACTCGTGAAGAAAAGAACGATTGAAGCTAGTGTAAGAAGTATGAGCATAATCAGCATATACCATCCCCATGGGGATATACTACTGATTGTTGTAATGTAGATGGTCCACAATACTGTGAGGTAGAGGAAAGGCCGGTAGCGGCGAGTTATTGTGCTAAGCCGGGCAGACTTCAACGTGTCATCATAGAGGTTTGCTGCTTCTTCTTTGTTAACATAGCCATGCTCAACACCACAGCGTGAACAGACTTGTGTATTGGGGCCATTTCCATGAATGAAGAACTCGCGAGGATAGGTTCCTGAACAGAGTCGACAGATTGGCATCTTCTTCCCTCATTCCACTCCATATACTGCCGTCATTTCAACCATGCGCTCAAAACTCTAGGAATTTTGAGAGGATGCGGTCTCCGAATTGACTCCCGACAGATTCAGGATGGAACTGAACACCGAACACCGGAACATGCTTTGAGTGAAATCCAAGAATCAATGATTTCGTATCATCGGTTGCATCAATGACCAGATTTGAACCTTCATCGGCTGTTAAATGAGTCAAAGAGTTATATCGCGTCATAGAAATCTCGCCCAATCCCTCAAACAAACCTTGTTGCTCGTGCAAGCACTTGACTGGGATCCCATGCACAGGACCAATCGGACTTTGAACCAAATCTAGTCCTGAAACTACACCTATTGCTTGATGCCCAAGACATATCCCGAGAAGAGGAGGTGTTTCACCATGGAGTGATAAAGCAGCAAGTTCCATTGTCAAAGGACTATCTTTCGGCCATCCAGGGCCAGGGCCAAGAATAATGTGCGAAGGTTGGAGTTCATCCAATAGTTGTTGAGCAGAATACTGGATTTCCTCTCGTCCGGAGATGATGTTTACGTGATGTCCAAGACCACATACACTGTGGGCTATGTTGTAAGTGAAGGAATCCAAGTTATCGATGAGTAAAACTGCGTTTTTCTTGAACGATTCCGTATGAATTGAGGTTGAAATTTGATGTATATTTTGCTCATTTTCGAGAGGCAGTGGATAAATTGCTAGACTCTTTACAGAATTGGATTGTATAGGATCTTTCAGCCACCCACACGACCGTAAAAGCGCATTTGCTTTCCATTTCGCTTCTGCAACTTCTGATTTAGGATTAGACTCAATGGTGACCCCTCCGCCTGCTGTAACCCGAGAATACCAAGAATCGTCCTTTTTGTGAAGTTCTGCTGTGCGAATGAGGATGTTCCAAGAAGAGTCTCCTGTCGATGGATCAAACCAGCCCATCGAACCAGTCCAAAATGAGCGCGGTTTTTTCTCCAATTCGTCGATTGCTGCACATACAACTGTCCGCGGGCATCCTGTAATAGAACCACCAGGGAATACATTTCCAATAGCATCAAAGAGATCCACGCCGTCATTCAAACGACCTTTGATTCGAGATACCAAGTGTTGAACCTCAGCATATGCTTCAACATCAAATCGCTCAACCCATACTTGGTTCGGCTGTGCAATCTGCCCTACATCGTTTCGCATCAAATCAACCAACATGCGATGTTCAGCCCGTTCTTTACGATCGAAAATCATGTCTTCTCGAAGTAGCAGCTCTTCAGCATCAGAGGCGCCTCTAGGAGCAGTCCCTTTGATCGGAGCTGTTGTAATAACTCCATTTTCTGTACAAAGAAGCGATTCTGGAGACGCGGAAACAAGCGCAAAATCATCATCTTTCATATGTAAAAATCCCGAGTATGGTGCTGGATTGGATGCAACAGAATGAGAGAAAATATGCCAAGGTTCAGATTGAATTCCTCCCTCCCAAGAACGACCATAATTCAACTGATACAATTGCCCGTCAATAATGGCTGATTGGACCGTTTTGACAATTGTTTCATGCTCCATATCTGTACAGTTGGGCGTTGGCTCTTTGGTGTGTATTACTTTGAAAGGATCATTTCCGTATGGGATTGTTTCAAGACAATCTTCAACTTTCTTTTGCCATTCTTCATCGATTGAAAGAACGATGAATTCATCCTTTTCCTTTTCATGAATAATGCATCGCTCCACCTCCCATAAAACGCACAACAAATCGTCTTCTTTTGGCGGGTATTGCAACCGAATAGGTTGTGTAATTTGTAGTAAATCATAGGCCAATGCACCTGCCCAGAAAGGTCCGTTAAACGGTAGATTGTCCTGAGATTCTTCAATAAAACTCGAATCATTCGGAGTACACAATTTCCTGAGCCCTCCTGCGAGAGATGCACTAGTTGTTGAATCGGCCTTGACCCAATCTGTACCGCTCCATCTCTCACGTTGGAAAGTAAATTGTGCATTTTTCTCAATCTGGGTCTGGCCCGAGAGAGGTGAATGATTCTCGGCTACTGGTAAGATTTCTCGTGAAGGTTGACGTATGGTGACTCGATTTGTAGGTGGGCCACACAGCAACGAGAAACGGGAGTGGTGACTAATCGGGCCGGCTGAAACCAACATCAATTCATCAGGAGATCCAAAAGCACTTGCATCTTGGCCAAGGAGTCCTTGTTCGGTGAGATGATGGCGAACAGAGGCCAACCTCATTTCCAAACCTCCATCCAATGATTTGTGTCATCGTATTGTTCTCTAAGAATCGATACGCATAGATCGAAAAGATGCGAACGCTCATTACCGATTGACTCACCATCGATTGAATCGATTTTCAAAGCACCAACGCCGCTACCAATAGCAATCGCCTCAACACATCTAGCTACGAGTCGCTCGTTGAGTTTACCACGCTGGATGTGATATCCTGCAATGAGCAATGAGGCCTTCAATACGTCAAATGTAATCGAATCGACAGAGAGTTCTGAGTCGCTTATCCAAATGACACCATCTTCGTCCAATACGAGTGGAGTGCATCGGTCGCCATCTACGATTGAATAATTATGCACCATTAATGCCAAATCTGCACCTTGATTTTCTGCATATTGTCGAGCATCAAGGTATGCATTCCATGCACCATGTTTGACCCCTGCAACACGTTTCGGCCAAATAGGACTGGCAATGGTTACAGCATCCACTTGTTCGTTCTGAATTGTAAATGGACGATATGCAATATTGAGTTGCAAGGAATCTGTACATTCGAATCGAAGAAGACCATCGTCTAATTCGGGAGTATTCTCAAGCAGTAATCTTAGAATTGAATCGGAATTGATTGGTGTGGCGTCAATTCTCAACTTCTCTGCGTGAGTTCTCATCCGAGCGAGGTGTTTTTCAAGTAAAAAGAGACCCTTTCTCTTTGAGAACCTCATCGTTGTAAAAACCGATGAGCGAGGACCTTGTGCAACCTCGCTCATGTATTGCCCTTGCCTCACTATGCCTTGAGCATCTCGGTATCACAACAAATCATCTAGGAACGAGGTATCAATACCTGAATTCGACTGCTTTTGAGGCGTATCAATGCCAAGATCGTCCAATAATGAATCATCCACAGGCGTCCGAATTGGATTCATCACAGGCCTCTGTGCAACATATTGCTCTCTACCTATTTCCTGGCGTTCAATTCGGTCAGCCGCTTGGAAAAGTGAATCAGTTTGGATAGGAGTGGTTGGTGGCGGTGGTGGGGCTTGGGATTGAGGGGGAGAGTTCCACGCGTCATCATTGATTCCCCACGTAGCGGTTTGAATTTCCCATTCTTTCTCTTTTCGAGACTTCCTTCCCCCTCCTCGGAAAATGGCAAGCAAGAGGAAGAGTGAGAGGAGGACGAGACCTGCTGCAATGAGATTTGGTGTTGTCAACAACGACTCTAGACTGTTTTCCGAACTGTCTTCCTTTACGATTTCTTTTTCAGCATCAACCGAGTTAATTTTCTTAGCATCCACGGATTTTTTCACTTCGTTTTCATCAAAGGTTGTCACTGAAATGAACCAATCCGATGAATTGACAAGATCAGTGAAAATTGTGTTTGTGATGAGTATTGAGTTAGCCATTGTCTCCCCGACAAATGTAGCGTCAGAAATATCCATGAAATCTTCTGAATTGATGTGGATTTGATATCCTTTCACATCTAAGTCATTGGAATGATTCCAAGTAACGAGGATATCTGTTTCCTCGACCCACTTGAGTGTAATGCTGTCAATGCTTGGGAGATAATTCCCTGGGTCGGTGACTCCATCATCAATTGATTGTGCTGAAACAACGGTCAAATCCGTCTTGAACGAATTTGATGAGGAATCAACAGGAACGACAGCAACCCATGTTTCTTGACCCGGTAGAACCGGCAAATCTCCTGCCAATTCCGATATAGTTAACGGAAGTTCAGGATTTCGTTCGAGTGTTACGATAGGTTCGTTTGGACCATCTGCTCCCACACCAACGCTCGTAAATGCCCAAGATGCAGCATATACTTCGTATTGATACACATCGCTTGCTGAAGATAGTTCAAAATCAAGATGGAGGGCGGAGCCATCATCCATCGGACGGTCTGAGAGGGTAATATCGTCAAGACGAGCCGGCGGAGTCGTATCTTCGAAATTGTTGATTGGAACGACACTCGCAGAGAGTAAGGAATCGGTGTACACATTGCCTTGGAGATCGTGGACTGTGACGGTTACGAACAATTCAATTCCAGGTTTAATCAACTGAGGTGTGTCAGAAGGTCCAAATTGGTCGCTCTGTGTCGCAGCGCCGTATAGAGCAGTATTCAATGTCAACTCAATTGGATTCTTGTCCTCGTCAATCCACTGTTTATCGATGACGATACAACCACAATACGCGGGGTCATCACCGTATGCATTCCACAGATATCCAACATCGTCAACTGGTTTGTCAGCTGCCCAGACAACGTATTTGCTGAAATCTCCGGCATCTGAAATTGACCATACTACATCGATTGCAGTTCCATCATCGTTTGGATGGTCATATGCTTGAATGCTTTCAATTCGATTTGGTGGCATTGCTGCACCGTTGGAGTTATCGATTGGCGTTGCAGTCACGATTTCAACATCATTGAGGTTACCATTGAGCCAAGTATCGAAAGCAACAACTCCAATGTAATATTCTAAATTGTCAACCAATGGTAGGTCGTCAATCTGGGATACGATAGTTGAATTATCATCACAATTATTGACAATTGTTGATTCTGAAAATCCAGCAACTGAGGATGGATACGTTGTGAAAACGACGCCAGTAATCATGTAGACCACGTAGTATGCGCAATCATCTGCATCACTTACATTCCATCCAACTGTGATGCGTCCACCTTCATCATCCGGTGTATCGATAGCCCAAACATTCTCGAGTTTAGCGGGCGGTATGCCATCATCAACACCTCCTGTTGGAACCACTGGGCCAATGATTGTTGCATTCATCAAATTTTCTTGACCTGTTAAATCCACACAAGTGAATCCAAGCCAGTACGGTTTGCCTGGTTCTAGATTGAGAATTGTAGTGTTTCCTTCTGTTGGAACCACTGAGGTTTCGACGGAGAGTCCCAAGATGTTCGTCATCGGTTGTGTTGAGGCATAAATTCGGGTCTCAAGGAGGTCAATAGCAGTACATCGGGCCCATTCCGTTTCGAGGTCGCCTGCTACGCCACCATCAAGAGGCTGAGCAATAGCCCATTCTGGTGGTGTTGGGACTTCATTACTGGTTGTCACTGGGCCGAAGACTTGGCTTGGCAGACCATATCGTCCATTGTTGTATTCGACGACAACAAGGGCGTAGTAATCAACTCCATCCACAAGTGGCACACCATTTGCAGTTGTAACATCAGCTTTCAATCGGCTATGAATTGATTCAGACTTGTCAATGATTCTACCAACGAGATCGATATCGGTTGGAAGAGCAGTCCATGGCTGGTCACTAACATATACTAGGTAGCGACTGAAATCAGGATCGTGGACTAGAGTCCATTCAACGGTTAGAGCACCACCACCATCATCGGGCCGATCGTACATATCCGAAATTTCAACCGGCGTATCCAGACGTACCCAATCGTAAGTTAATCTAACCTCGATTGAACCGTTTGAAGGGGAGATGAGTTTGATTGGAACAAATCGTGTTCCATTGATGAGTTGTCCGTTGTTAATAGCCAATTGAAGGCCATCTTCAACACCGGTGCTATTGTCCAATTCAAGCACTACATCGTATCTTAGTGTAGACGATTTTGCCCATACAGCAGCATTGGAAACCGGAGAGGTCATAATCAGCGGAACTGTTTGGAATAGTAAGCCATGAATGCCCGCCTGGCCAGTAGATGCATTTAGTGCAACAGGACTATCCGGAGTGACGAGATCAATGGTATAGCCTGGATGAGTCATATTTGAGATGTCCATGTATTGAGAATTGAAACCGATATTGAGTGGATTCGCGTAGCGAGATGTTTGGCTTTCCATTTCATCAAATGCAGTTGCTGGTGTCCATCCGCGAAGACCTGCATCGCTTGTGGTCAACCAAAAGCCATTGGCACCGACAGCAACGTTGGTTGGATTTTGAACCGTTGCTGACTTAACAGACGAATGAGACTCTGTGTGTGCCTCTACGATCGCCATAGCATTGAGCCCCATGAGCATTAGATGTGTGCCATCACTACTCATTCTGTATACGGGCCAAGAGGGGAGTTGGAAACTTGCCAATCCATCTTCAAATTCTTGTGTTAGGCCGTCATAGTGGACTATGGGGCCGACATCGGTTGCAATATGCAAACCAGCATAATCGGAGGTTACGGCTGTAACATAGTTAGAAGGCAATTGGTCAAATCGGTGTGTTGAAAGAACACCATTTGAGGAAGAATCTACTATCGAAACGCCGGGTCGTTCTGAGCCGGCTCCATCGTGACCGAGTACAAGTTGTACAGCTTGGTTTGTGGATGGAGGGGAGTATGTTTCGATCGACCACACCGAGTTTCCAAGCAAACCATCTGCACTTGTGTTGGTACTGATCGCACCCGTTGCAGGAATGTATTGCGTAAGGCCACTCGCAGAAGCAATGTACAACGTATTGGAGATGAACTTGATATCCTCAATGTTGGAAGAGGGGAGACCATCCGCTGTTGTTAGTGGATTATCCCAATCGTTTGCAGTCATGTTCCAGCGAGCGATTCCATTTTGGGTAGCAATATAGACGTGATCGTTTGAAACTGCGAATCCTTGTATGTTGTCAGATGGTAGTCCTGAGAGGAGTTGGCCTGAACCAAATTGTTGTGCTGTAACATCAAACGCTTGAACGCCTGCAGCGGTCGAAAATGTCCCTAGTAAACCAACATATAATGTTGAAACACCGTTTGATTGATGCATATCTAAGCCACCGAGGCTATCGTGAATTGATCCAGTTTGTTTTTGCAGTATTCCAGTCGTAGCATTGAGTGTGTATAAGCCACTTCCTGAGGTAGAGATGTAGATAGTTGTGCCATCGATAGCCATGTCACTAATGGTTGTAAAGAACGGGAATGACCAACCTTCTTCCCAATCGATGCCCCCACTCGAGTTGAAAGAACCTTGAAGAATTCCAGCGGTACCTTGTCCGCCACCATTTCCTTGCCCTGAAGAGGCTTCTGTAGCAACCCAAATTTTGGAACCGTCACTAACCATTGATGGTATATTTCCGCTCACTAATGCTGGAAGTTCAAAGGCTGTGTACAGCCCTAAACTGCCCAACCTATCCACGCGTGAATAGCCACTCGCTTCACCGGCTTGTCCAATCAACCATTCCGTTCCGGTATACTTGACGGATGTTACGGGCGTTCCAACCTGTTGAACACTAGCCTGACCTGTAATTGTTCCGCGAGTGGAAATGATGGCAAAACCTCCCGAATCATCGTATCCAATCATGAGTTTTCCATTCGAGTAAGCCATGGCATCGAGCCACATCGGATCTTCCGGAAGATTGTTTGCGGCCGAAGTTAACTTGTTAAGCCAGGTTCCAGCAGCTGTATCGTACTTTGAAATCCCTTGATCATCCGCATCATAACCGACGTAAAGGGTGTCAACTGAATCACATGCAACCGCAGCCACTCTTCCGCTACTCAGTACTGATGTCGTGAATGACCCCTGCACAGAAGAACTGTTGAGATCCATATAGACAACGCCGCCATTGTTGTTGAACAAGCCGATGTACAGGTACGAACCGCACTCACTCATTGAAAGCGGGTATCCGTTTGGTATACCATTCCGACCTGTCTCGAACGTTGACCATGTTCCTGTTGATCCATCCAGATGGCCTACAATTCCGCGCTGGAACCCTCCCCAGCCAGAGAATGTTGCAGAACCTACGAGGAGATCACTTCCATCGGTCCAAAGCTCACCAATCCAATCGCCCATGTTGTTTGGCAAACCGTTTCCAGGCGTCCATGTTGATTCCCAAGAAAACGAAGTCTCATTGAAACGCTCAACACCGTCTTCGGTAGCAAAGAGAACAAGGCCATCATATTCGATAATCTCTCGAATAGGGAACTCCAAGTTGTCCCAGAATCCTAGTTTCGTTCCACTCGGGCTGTAAACCTCAAGGCCAATTTCCCCCCATGAAATCCATGTATGTCCGCTTGAAGACTCGTATGCAGTGACACGGTCGACTTGGCCCGATGGCAGAATAGACGTGTTCCAAGTGCTTGTTGAAAGATCGTATTGAACAATACCTCCACTCCCGTCCTGGTTCCACCATTGTCCCGAAGCTACACTGGCAAACAACGTATCGCCCATGATTTCCAATCCGACGATGTCTCCACCGTTTTCTCCAATCCGTTGGCCAGCATCGAGTGGCGTGATAGAGGTAAAGTTTGCAACATCGATTCCATAGATGCTATCACTTGATCCTCCCTGATGATAGTACATTGTGTAGCCATACATTGTCAAATCAAATGGATCGCCGTTTCCGGAATAGAGGGAATTTGATTTCTCAATATCATAGAATTCGGTTCCATTGGCTGTTCCGATAAGTTGGAATCCATCACTACCACCAATCCAGATGTAGCCGGGTCGAATGTCAGCAATGAGACTTGTAACGTCTTCATTTCCATTGTCAAGAGCATTATTTTCGGTCCATGTTGGCAACCATTGGCTGTTGTTTATGTCCCATCGAGCAACACCAAT
>DAKS01000011.1 GCA_002499195.1 Euryarchaeota archaeon UBA443 | reverse complement strand
CGAATGGCTCAATGGAATCGACGATGATTGCGACGAGGAAGTTGACGAAGATTTCCTTACCACGGATGCTGACCGCGATGGTCTAATCGATGTCGATGAATACAACGTCTACAACACCGAATGGCAAGATGCAGATACCGATGACGATGGAATGCAAGATGGATATGAACTGTACATTGGAACGAATCCACTCTTTGCAGATCTCGACAACGATGGAGACGGTGTCCGATGGTTCCTTGATTGCGATGACAACAATTCCAACATCAACCCGTACGCAGAAGAAATCCGCAATGGAATCGATGACAATTGTGACGGAGAGATTGACGAAGGCTTACCCGCTCTTGACCCTCAAATATTGATTGTAGCATACTCATCCAGAATTTCTGAGGTCAACAAAGACATTGCAATTACTGCATATGCGAACACGGATACGGAAGCAATTGTCTTCCAGTTCGATGATCCTCTCGAGGCACAGATATTTGACAACCGAGTCATCGTCACAACAACGGTCGAAGGAATCTATAGAGGAGAGGTGTGCGCAATAACAGACGGCATTTTTGACTGTGAAGCGATCGTCGTTGAATTCACACAGGTCGAAGAACAAGAAGTAACACCAACCATCACAAGTGAACCTGAACAGCGTTCCTCCTATACTTCGGAATTGCGTGAGAATCTTCTCACAATCATCGTGTTGACCAGCATTATACTCATCATCGTCTTGCTTGGATGGAAGCGTCCGAAAGCTCCTACAAAGTGGCAGCAACCATCAGCCTATGACAGCAATGTTCCTGCTGCGCCCGACCTATCAGTGTGGTCAAAGTAGATTCGGCCATCGAGGATTAGTCTGAACAGTCCTCTCCAGGGAACCCCATACAAACATCACAGAACATGTCCTGTAAGACGTATTCAATGAAGAGGAACATGAATAGAATTGAGACGACGAAGTGAATCAGACTCCATGTAAAGACATCTTTAGAATCAAATTCAGGATTCGCAAAAGAAATGAGTAAAATCAGCAAATTGATCGGTATTCCAAGCATACCAATCCAAAACAATAACCCACCTAGAATTTCAAACAAACCGTCATCGTCGCATGTTTGAGAGCCAGAGACATACCCAATGAATGAGAAAATCGCACCAATGACAACCATCGCGATGAGTATTTGACAAAAGGTTCTGAATTGCAAATTTCCGTCTGAAATCTGATGAACGACCGCATCAGAGTCATCTCCCTCATCCTCTTCTGTGAGGGAATCGTCGGACTCTTCATGATCGATGTATCTTTGTTTCCATCGCTTCATAGCGGGCGTTTTGGGTTGAAATCCCTCGGACGTATCACCAGAATGGTCTGATTCTGGTTGGTCTTCGGTCATTGCTGATTGCTAAGAATTTGAACCAATAAAGCATTCGCCGACCTAAAACGGAACTGTCCCATATGCCTCGTAGCCACAACAATTCGCTTCAAATATTTTCCAACCAATGTACACTGTGATGACAACAAGAAAGATGTACATCAAAATCTTACGTTTCCTTACAGATGGATCCGCTTCTAAAACGATTGAATTGATCATGAGAACAGGAACGAGAACGGCGAAGCTACAACAAATGAGTCCAGCATTAGTAAACAAAAAGATGAGATTGATGGCCAAGAAAAACAACAAAACGATTCTTTGATAATGATTGACGAAAATGTTCGCCTTACCTCACCAAGTGAGGGGATGTGTTGAACATGAGTAAAACCAAGAAAACCGAAACGAAGCAAACCGAAGAAAGCCGAACCATGTTGGTAGGATACGTTCGCCGCAGCAATGCTGGCGGAGCGATCAAGTTGTCCATCAACACCGCATCGTTCGCAGACTGCGAAACCTATGAAACAAGTGATGGGGAATCCTATGTCCCTCTTGTTGTTTCGATGGCAGCACTCCAGCGAGTCATCGCTGGTGAGCGAGCTGTCACGACTGTTTCACAACTCCTCGATTGATTGAAAGAGGAGTACGGTGAAGTAAGCAATCATGTACTCAATTGTGCATGAAGCCGAGCACTGTTCAATTCCGGTTGTGCAGTGCTCCTTTTTCAATTCAAAAATACCAATTATCTGGATTAGAACTATATATTCTATATTTTCGAGGATTTAATATGGAGACCGACTTTGGCAAAGTCCGCATCGTTGCTGGCATGCCTATGTACAACGAAGAGGAAACCATCGGAACGGTGGTGACCATGGCTCTTCGGCACGTCGATGAAGTCATCTGCATCGATGATGGTTCTTCAGATTCCAGTGCTCGCATTGCAGAAGCATGTGGCGCTACTGTCATTCGACACCGTGCAAATCAAGGATATGGTGCTGCGCTCAAAACATTGTTCAAAACGACGCGAGGATCCGATGCAGAGATTCTCGTCGTTCTTGATTCGGATGGACAGCACGATACATCAGATATACCCAAGTTGATTCAACCAATTCTTGATGATGAGGCAGACTTCACCATTGGTTCTCGATTTGTTGAAGGTGGAGAAGGCAACGACATGCCTGCATACCGACGACTCGGAATCAAGGTCATCACCGCAGCAAGCAACCTAACCAGCGATCTTGACATCAAGGATACTCAATCTGGATTCCGTGCCTTTTCGAAGAAAGCCATTGACCGACTTCGCTTTGATTCGGATGGAATGGAACTTTCACTCGAAATGCTTGAAGATGCCAAAGAAAAGCAACTTACTATCCAAGAAGTTCCAACCATCATTCGTTACGATGTTCCAAAGGGATCTAACTTCACTGCACTTTCTCATGGCTTTACCGTATTGACATGGGCTCTTCTTTCACTTTCTCAAAAGAAACCATTGCTCACCTTAGGAATCCCTGGACTTGGGCTTCTTGCCACCGGTGCTGCAATGGGTATGAGCACCGCTCAAGGATTTACAACACAAATTGACACCGTTCTTGGTCAAGGATTGACAGCAGTATGGATTGGAGTCCTCGGATTGGCCTTGATTGCGACTGGATTTATTCTCCAAACCGTTCGTGGATTCTTGCGCATCTTATTGGTGCGTGAATTCGGTCTTGACTGAACCAAAGTCGTCGCATTGTTCTTCAATCGAATACGATTGGTCAATCCATGGCAGGACAACTCTCTTCAATACTCGAGAGTTTCCGCAAGACTACGGAACCTGTTCGTGAACAGATTGAGAAGTGGCAGAAGGATGTCAATTCCTATGCACGTAAGCGAACAGAACAAATGTACAGAACCGTCCTCGCATCGCCTGCAATCTTCGTAATGTTGCTTGTTGTGATTGCAGCCTTCCTCGGACAACGAGGTCTTGACTTCCAAAACCAAATCGAGGACGATGTCGAAATATTCCTCCCCGATGGTGCGGAATCGACCGACTTGCTTCTCGAAGTTCGAGAAGAATGGTCAACCGATATTGCCGTCATCTATATTCAAACCGATAATGCTCGATTAGGTGGCGGTTTAGGTGATAACATCACCGATGAAAAAATCCTTCTCGAGATAAGTTGGGTCGAAGGTGATGATAAGAACACAGAAGGGTCCTTCACTGGGCGTGGAATGGACCATGACAAGGAAGATTACGGTACTAAAGACGGAGTTTTATGGATTATTTCACCGGCTCAACTCATCAAAGAAATCAATTCTTCGGATGGTCGATTCAACGAAGCAATGTGCGTCCATGGAGTAAACAGCCGCCTACCTGTTGACATTAATTGCACAGGTGATGACGACTCTGGAACACCAACACCATTTGAGGGAGGAGGCTATGCAATTCCAGATCAACAGACCATCGACCAAATTATTGCGAATTCCAGTGGTTCTTTTGAAGCATTGATCAAGGATACTAACGATAACGATCTAAGTGTTGATAGCGATGGTGATGGCGACCCAACCAACGACATGGATGGTGATGGCATATGGGATACAACGGCGATCATAGTCGGTATGCGTTCGGACGTTCCAGAACAGTGGGGAGAGTTTGATCAATTACTGGAACACTTCGATGACATCATCGATAATCGTCCAATGAATTATCAATCCACAAATATGACAGTTACAGGATTGACCAAGACATTGGAGGATGTCTCCGATGCAATTTATGACGATCTTATCAAGATGATGCCCTATTCTATTCTATTCACGATTCTGATCATCTCATTCCTTCATCGTTCTGCAAAGGTAGTTATCATTACTGGCACACCGATTCTTCTTGCACTAGGCGTTACCTTTGGAGCATCAGTTGTTCTCAAATGGACGCTCACACCGATGATCGTTGCAACCTTCCCAATTCTCATTGGTCTTGGGGTTGATTATGCGTTGCACATGGTCAACCGAATAGAAGAAGTGCGGCGAAAAGAAATCGAACGCGTTTTGGAAGAAAACAATACTCGACAACGACAAGGAAAGGAACTCATCGAAGAGCCCGATATATGGGATAAGGAATTCTACATTCGATGTGTAACAACCATGGCCAGTTCAACAGGTGTTGCAGTCTTCCTCTCCGCTTTGACCACCATGGTTGGTTTCTCCGTTCTTATCGCACCGAGCATCGTTAACATCGCTCCAATTCGATCGGTTGGTCTTACACTGGTAGTAGGAATCCTCTCAACACTCTTGTTCTCCATTATTCTCGTTCCAGCTTTATCATGGATGCTTCGATTCCATAAACGGACAAATCCAGGCATGTGGAAGAATATTGGTAAGGTTCCAATACGATACTTCCTAGTCATTCTTTTGGTTACTTCAAGCGTAACCGTTTATGGAATCGCTAACCTAGATGAACTAAACAAGCCAATTACAGGTTCAAGTGAAGCTCCAGAAGGTATCGAATCGCTCGATAAGATTGCACAATATTCCGAACAATTCGATAGTGGGCAAACCTCGATGTTTGTCTTTGATGCAACGAATCGATTCAACGACAACGAGACTTCCAACATCCGAGATCTACCTGTTATGGATGCTATTGATCGTCTCGAACAACGCATCGATGCGGTGGAAAGCACCAATACGACGAGTATAATCACCTTCTTGAAGGCAGTTCCAGTAAGCATCCAATTGACAGACAATGTTGTCCTCTACGAGGGCTCATTGTGGGATTTACTCCATGATGAATGCTGGGAAAGCAACGACCCGATTGAATGCAACCTTTGGATTGCACTTGAGGCAACTGGACCGGATGGCCGTGAAGGTCTTCGAAGAGATATGGTCAATGTTGCATTCGACACACTTTCACTTGAGGTTCGCTCAATGCTCTTGAATCAACAAGAAACCAAGGCTATCATCTACGTTGATCAACCGTACATGAACCTAAACATTGCATCTGATCTTCGTGATGAAATCGATGCTATCCTTTCCGAGCCACCTGAACTACAACAAACACGGACTTCAAAGCTAACAGGTGGATTACCTGTTTCTCTCGATATCAACGAGGGGATTCATGATACTCAATCTAGAACGACCATCCTTACTATGCTCATCCTTACCATCGTTCTAGCCATCGTTTTCCGATCGATTCGCTTAGGAATCATAACTATGGTTCCTGTTGCAGTTGTCATTCTTTGGCAACCATTGTTGATGCAAAGTGGTGATGTCAACGTTAACATCTTCACTGCAATGATTGGAACCATCGTCTTCGGTATAGGTGTGGACGATGCGATTCACGTCATGCACAGAATTCAAGAAGAGGGTGAGAATTCCAAAGGTATTTCTCATTCTATAGAACAAACTGGACAGACTATTTTTGAAACTACGATCACAACTGTTGCGGGTATTTCAGCAGGGTTCCTTGCCGCTTTCCCTGGTTTGGAGAACTTCTTCATGTTGATGTGTTTGCTCATCATCTTCGCATTCTTGACCAGTTCGTTCCTTCTTCCAAGTATCATTGTTGCGGAACACACAATCCGGGATTTGATCAAAGGCCGTACAACATTATCTGAATTTATTCGGGGAGAAGATCCATGGCGAGACATGTCTGGAGATATGACCATCACCAAGGCATCTGAACTGACTCCAGTGGATGCAGTGCTCGATAAATAGGCGGAGGGAGTGAGGAGTAAGCCCCTTTTTGTTGCCTTTCGGTGACCACATTCAACTTAGCATCCTACCTGTCCCTGAGCGTGCAACATAAGCGGGACGATTTGGACTTGCTCCAGTGGGGTTGCTCGTTCCATCGACATTCAGGCAACCTCCGTCTTTCAACATCATTGTACACACCTGGTATCGTATCGTTTCTGTGGCATTGACCTGACCATCTCTGATCTTTCACTTCTGTGAACCACCTGCACTATGGAGAGGGGACTTTCCTCAGAGTCGAACTCTGTCAGCGGTCCTCTCACTCCCTCCACATGTCTGTCAAACAACTTGCATATGAACCCATCAGATTCACTGGTAAGGATTCTGACCGACGTCAGCACCCTGTTGTTGGGCACCATACGGGCCTTGTTGTGCCATTGCAGGAAGGGTTTGTTCAACACGTTCCATTTGTTGAGCGAGTCGAGGATTCGAGCGCCTCTTTGGTTCAGTTGGACGCAGTCCAAAGACGAGTAAACCAACTAGAACTAGACTCAATACAACAAGGACACCCAAAACCACTGGATTGACTTCTGAAACTGTTCCCATGAATCCTTCACTCTCAGCTTCTTTCACACGAAGTGTTGGTGTTTGCACGGTTTCTGAACCGAGAATTTGAACTTCCAGCCACATGGTACCAGTACGTGATGGAACCCAAGTCCCTTCATAGACAGTTGTAGTACCTGGTGCAACCTGAAGTTGTCGTGCATCGACACGGGTTCTAGCACCATTGGATTCAACCAATTCGAGAACGATTTGTACATCGCCTTCTGCGTTTCCATTATTGATGATAGCCGCTGTGATTTCAACAGCTTCATCGACACGAACACTATCTCCACCATACTTGACACTCGGTTCACCAACAAAGGTGAAATCAGGAACTCTCTGTTCCAAATCCCAAATATGGAACGGAGCATCAACATCATTGAAATCTTCAGCAAATTCATTTCCAGCCATATCTTTACCAGTTACCCAAACGCGAAGTTCTAGAGGTTCTATACGATCGGATTCCGATATAATTTCATCAATATCTAGAATTGCAGAGATAGGAACTTGTTCTCCAAAGCCACGACCTCCAAGAAGTTCCATGTCGATTTGACCATCATACATCGCTGCAACGTTAAGTCCCAATCCTGCTGGATGAATTGCGTAATTGAGAACCAATGAATCAGGGTTCAATTGTTCCATTTCTCGAACCGTTAGTTGAATCTTCAAATCAGACCAATCGATTTCTGGAATCATCTCCTGCGCATCGGGTGATCGAATATCCATTAGAATTGGAGCTTGCTTGTCAACAAAGATGGTCGTGACCGGACCGTCACTCACTCCTCGTAGCACCGCTCCACTTGGAGGATTGTACATTGTTAGGAACAGGCCATGTTCACCGGGTTGATCTGGAACTGTTCGAGCGAAACTGAAGTTTCCATGGGCTTCGACAACCGATTCTTCTCCATTGATTCGCATAAGTAGATCAAGGGATTGATCGATGGTTCGCATGCTTCGATACCAAACCAATTCACCTCGATATTCCATAACCGATTGCTCCGATGCGTAAGCACCTACTGAATTGACTTCATTCATATCGATCAAAAGTTTCGATTGTGATGTATCAAGAGTCAATTCACCGCTGTATTGCCAGGATGCAGCATACAAGGGTACAACAACAGTCTGGCCGAGTCGGTCGGTTAATTGAACAGAAGGAGTTCGAACGAAACTTGGATCAGGATCGAATCCCCACTCGATGCTAAAGTTGACGATAAATGCACCTTGTTCCGAAAAGACTCCTTCTCCATCATCGATTAGACATGATTCGACATCGATGTAGACGTGATTGCTGTAGCATTGCTGATTCTCAGCAAACCAGTAGATTATGGCTGAGTCGGATTCAGTGGAGCCAAGATTGAGTTCAATCGACTCAATATCGGAAACACCGTTTCTATCCCATATTGGAATCTGAATCACATTGGCTTCACCAGGATGAAGCCATCCGTCACCATTCTGACCCCAAACAAGATCATATTCGGTTCCTAGAGAGGGCGTTCCATCGGAGCGCATTTGAATATTAAACAACGGTGTACTTACACTACCACCTTCGATCATAACATTGCCAGCACCATCTGAAACCGACAACCAACCTTGGACAAATTCACCATCAGGTGCTTGAGAAGTGTCCAATGTAAGCGAAAACTCACCAATTGTAGCCAACATATCATCAGGCTTTGTAAGTGGAATGATATGTGCCTCATCTTCATCGATCATTCCATCCATATTTGAATCATCGATCCAAGAGCGCCATACATTGGCTTCTGCATGATGTGGTAGTGATGGACTATCACCGATGATGAAGTTGATTTCAGTAGCAGGAGAAGCATCCCGATGATCAAAGGTATCAATATCCATTCCTATCAACATCGGAGCGATTGAATCCATGGTGAAGTTTGCAACTGGATTCACTTCGTACGCAACGCCTTGACCAGCTACCGGTGTAATCTCAAGTTCCATCTCGAGACTATTAGCGCTTGAAGGAACACTGTAGATAATCGACGCAACACCATTCAGAATCAAGTTGGTAGAACCTTGGTCCTGTCCATTGACGAGCAATCGTAATTGGGCTTGACCTGTTCGAGGAACCGCATCTCTTACACCCTCAAATCCTAGGTAAGCATTGACCGTTACAAAGGTGCCTTGAACCAGAGATGCTGATGAAGCATCTGTTTCCACACCTGATTGTGATTTGATTGTGAATCGCTTAAGCGATACATCGTTTTCAATACCATTAGCATGACCCAAACCAAAGACATGATTCAATGGTAAGGTAGGTCCTGTTGGGCTAACCAGCATGACGTTTAGAGAAGCATATGGTTCATCGTTCCAACTCACTGGCATCTGGAAGGTATGCGTGAACTGAACATAAGATCCTGATCCTATCATTGCAATTTCGCCACTAGCATCGATATCACTCCAACCTAATGCATATCCAGATTGTTGACAATTTGCAACTGCAGCACCATTCAATGGAAGAATGGCCGTTCCACAGAGAACCGTCGATTCGCTACTCGGCCCTCTAAGTGTGAAATCAATGCTCCAACCGTTGTTCTTGACATATGATTCAGCATCCAAAACACCTAGTGGAGAAAGATCGAAGGTCGAATTGACCGTTATCCAATCGGTTGAAGGCGTCAAGGTGTCGACAGGTGGACTGACGGTGAGGGAAACAGGATTCAACGTTGGAGATGAAGTAACGCTGTTGATAGTCATCTTAACCGAACCAGAGGACATCATTCTTACAGGAATTCGAACCTCCTTAACGCCTCCAAGAGCTACGACCGATGACAATTCTTGATTGAGGGCTTGTACGAGCGCTGAACTCGCAGCAAGGTTGAGATTCAATGCAGCCTCGTATGGGGCAAATATACCACACATAGTCACATCAGCACTCGACTGTGATGAACCAATAGTTACGCTGACACGAGCCATCGGCAATCCAAGAATACCTCGATCGTCAGCAGCATTTGAAAGTGCATTGTTGAGCGCACTCAGTTCATTCTGAGAAAATTCGACATAGGAAGCGGTTTGGAAATTAGCAAATCCACGATTGGTGACATCCGATCCAGCTATCTTGATGTTCATGTATGGCGATTTCATCTCTGCCGACGAAGAAACAGTAAACCCGAATTGATCGATACCAGAGAGTGGAAGAAGAACATCAAACACACCTGCAGAACTTGGTGTTGTGGAGATTGTCTGGCATACCTTTCCGTTAGCAAGACGGTTCTGCATGCCATAACTTCCGGCATCATCACCATCGAATCCCCAATCTGATACACCATCAGCACCTATGTCTAAGCGAAGACCATGATTAGGGATCGAACGGATTGTTTCTACAGAAAAGGAATCGACTGTGTATGAACCGCTTGATGATTGGAATCGGAATTGTACGCTCTGACCAACTTCATCGAGATTTGTATATCCTTCCAAAGGGTATGTTAGCCATCCTTTGTCATCGATGTTCGCTTCGAGAATTGGCGAACCTGTGGCAAGCGTTGAGGTCGACAGTGCACCAAATCCATTGGAGATTCGATAAACCGGTGAAGTGATTGTTCCTGTACCAGAAACTTGTCCAGATGATTGAGACCATGTCGTTCCTGAAAGTGTCCAATCATGGTTTGCAGGATTCTCACTGAAGCTTTCAATGATAGCACCACTGATGCCTACACTGTGGACCTTAGGGCCACCACTTGGACCAGTCGCCATATGCATCTTGAGTCTGATAGATGGTGTCATCTCCCAATCGACTGCCCCGAGATCAACCGTTAAATCGGTCATTTCTTGATAACCAGGTAGAGGCGTTCCAGTTGATGCATCGATAAGAGACCATTCGAACAAAGATCCTGTCGGAATTTCTGCATCAATGACCATTAAACCATACGAAGATGGTTCACTACCCAAAGTTGCACCTGGGCCAAACGGTGCTGAAGTCCAATTCCCTTCACCAGTTGAAATACCCGATGCCTTCGGCAAAATTTCAACATCGTCAACATTCCATCCTGTGTAGGTTACGCTACCGTCGGTTGTACCAAGACCAAATCGGACTTGGAAATTAGAATTCCCTGCAACATAATTGGAGATGGTTATGGTTTGAGTCGTATAGGAACCATCGTTAACAGTTCCTGAATTTGACCAGACATTGACCCAGTTACCTTGAGGATTTTTGACCGAAACATAGGCTCTATCCCATGTTGAGGATTCGACTCCAAGTCGCTTCTGGAACTTCAAATCCCAGCCACCAGAACATCCTCCACAATTCATCACCGGAGAGGTTGCCCAGTAAGTTGTTGGCATCCCGTTTGGATAGTTTCCATTGTATGTGTAAATTGCTTTTGTCCCACTGGCAACTCCATTTGCTTGGCCGAGTGAGGAATCGAATCCCCAGAACCATACGTTATTTCCTGAAAACGTCCAGAGATTCGTACCCTCCATATCGAAAGTCCAACCTTGAGGCAGGAGCTGCAAAACCGAGTTGTTGACATCCATACCATCGTAAACAGCCATGGAATGATCATAATCGGCAGGTGAATCAAACACCTTTGCTGCCGATACTGGCAGAACACCTTCATCCAAGGACAACTCAATTCCAGAAAGGGCCTCTCCACTAGGAACGCTAATCGATGTCGCATCGTTTACACCGTCCGGATATGATCCTATGCTCACCGTAGTTGTTTGACCTATTGGAGTTGCATTCGAAGAGGTTCTCGAGGGCAATTCATCCACATGTTCTACAATTGGACTGAGCAATGAAAACAGGAAAATGGATATCAGCAAAGAAGCGACAATTCCGTTTTGCCGTCGGCCACCCATGCCTCGTCGTCAACTTCTCACTCAAAAAGGATTCTTGCGACGAGGACTGGGGAATTGACCAACAATCAATATCAACCGTGTGAGGTTCCATAGAAACATGAACGATGCTGAGGCGCTGAAGAAAATTGCTGGTGAAGCGGCATGCGAATTTGTCAAAACGGGCATGCGTGTCGGATTAGGAACGGGTTCAACAGTGAAATACACAGTATTGGAACTCGGTCGCCGAATCGCCGAAGAAGGTTTGGAAATCGTCGGAGTCCCGACATCCATCGCCACTCAAGAACTTGCTACCGAAGTCGGTATTCCATTGGTTGAACTTGGATCTCTGGATGGATTGGATATTGTCATCGATGGAACCGATGAATTCGACCCAAATTTCCAACTGATCAAGGGCGGAGGAGCCGCATTGCTCAGAGAAAAGATAGTTGCACAACAATCAGCAGCAATGGTTGTAGTTGCCGACGAACGTAAGCAAGTCGATTGTTTAGGAGCATTCGGTATTCCGATTGAAATTACTCCTTTTGCTTGTGATGTCACCGTTTCGGTTCTAGCATCACTATTGAATTGCCAAGTTGAATTACGAATGAGTGATAGTAAGCATATCCTTACCGATAACGGAAATTGCATTGCTGATGCTCGTATCGGTCCAACGATTACCGATCCTGTTGCAACGGAAGCAAGCATACTCAACGTGGCTGGAGTGGTACAAGTGGGTCTGTTCAACAACATGTGTGATGCCATCGTCTTAGCCACAACAGATGGTGTGACCACTCTGATGAAACCGAATGGTCGGTTGTAGGCGGGCCTGACGGGGTTCGAACCCGCGACCGACGGATTAAGAGTCCGTCGCTCTACCTGACTAAGCTACAGGCCCACGCCTGCCTCCGAAAGGATGTATTTAATCATCTTGGGACAATGTCGTACCAGCATCTCCTCTCATCGCTGAAAGCGCATCACCTGGTTGACAAAGAATCGAACGCATCGTTGGTAATGCACGAATCGCATCGATCATACTGTTAACTTTAGGACCCATAGAACCTGCTGGAAATTGACCATCATCGAGATGTTGTTGTGCTTCGTCTACTGTGAGATGACGATGTTCACATTGATCTTCTTGACCGAAGTTGGTGTAAACAGCAGGAACCCCAGTCGAGATAATGAGTGCCTCAGCTTGTAAATCGACTGCAAGAAGCGAAGACAATCTATCCTTATCGATAACTGCTGGAATCCCATTGTATTGACGTCCGCTCTCCATTACTGGAATACCACCACCTCCACCACAAATAACAACAGCTCGTTGCTCGACCAGAGTGCGAATAACATCCAAGTCCAAAATCGACTTTGGACTCGGACTAGCAACCACTCGTCGAGGACCATTAACAGTTGTTGCAATATCCCAATCTCGTTCCATGACCTCTTGGGCCGAAAGGATTGGACCAACCGGTTTCGTTGGAAGATCAAAGGCTGAATCAGTTTCATCAACAATGACACGTGTCAATACGACCGCTGTTCGTTCAGGTCGATGACGATGCTTGAGAATGCTATTGAGTTGAAGCGATAATGTGTGACCGATCATACCTTGAGTTGCTGCAACCCATTCGTCCATAGGATGTGAAACATCGACATCTAAGGACATCAATTCGCCGACTTGAGGTCCATTGCCATGCGTAAGTACGACCGACCAACCTGCTTCTAGTAGATCGACTACATCGCTCATAACTTTGGCCAATACGAGCGCATGCTCATCTCCGCTCGTTTCTCCCGGAGGCGATAGCGCATTGCCTCCAACGGCATAAACCACAGTTTTGCTCACGCTAAGAGTTCACTTAGGTCCCGTTTCATGCTTTCGCCGATATTAACAAACAAGTAACTGTTTCACGTTCTTAGCCAACTGGCCAGACTTCAAACATGATATGTGAGAACGTAAACGGGGTGACATGGCCAAAGACATCTGGATTGGTGATGTGCAGAACGGCGATTACGATGGGCAAGAAGTTGAGCTCAAGGGTTGGATTAAGCGAACCCGTGGTTCCAATAAAATCCGGTTCGTCGTCTTGCGAGATTCAACTGGAAATATTCAATGCGTTGCAAAGCGAGATGTTGTCGGAGATGATGCATTTGAAGCAATTGCTTCTGCACTCATCGAATCCTCTCTGATTGTCAAAGGAACTGTCAACGTCGATGAGCGCAGCGAAGGAGGTCACGAACTTGTCGTATCCGGTGTTGAAATCATCGGACCTGTCGATCCAGAACGACCGTTTCCAATTACTGAATCAGCCATGAAAGCAGCAGATGGTGGAGAAACTGAGTTCTTACTCGACAACCGTCACCTCTATCTCAGAACCGGCAGAATGACGACGATGTTGAAAATGCGATCTTCTGTCTTTGGTGCGATTCACTCTTATTTCCGTGATTTGGATTTCGTAGAATACCAAGCACCGAACTTCGTAGCCGGTGCGGTTGAAGGTGGTTCAACCTTGTTCGAAGTACCTTACTTTGGACGCAAGGCCTACCTTACCCAGTCCTGGCAACTCTATGCTGAAGCAGCCATGCCCGCATTGGAACGTCTGTATACCATAGCACCATCCTTCCGAGCAGAGAAGTCACGAACACGGCGACATTTGACCGAGTTTTGGCATGCTGAAATGGAGATAGCTTGGGCTACCAACGATGAAGTCATGACACACGGAGAAGGAGTGGTTCGACACATTGCTTCAACACTCCTCGATGAGAGAAGCGAAGAATTGCAATCCCTTGGAAGAGACCTCGAACTTATTGGACGATACGCTGATTCACCATTCCCAAGAATGCGTTATGATGAAGCCATCGAAATCCTACAAGGAAAAGGTGTTGAAGTTGAATGGGGACAAGATCTTGATTATTCAAAGGAAAAGGTCCTCACTCAAGATTTCGATGTACCACACTTCCTAACCCACTATCCTAGGATTGCAAAGCCATTCTACCATCGTGTTGATCCAAGCGATGATAAGTACGTATTATGTCACGATTTACTCGCTCCAGAAGGTTATGGTGAAATCATTGGTGGAGGCGAAAGAACGTGGTCAGAACAAGAAATTCTTGCTCGACTTGAAGAAGAAGGAACACCGAAAGAAGCCTACCAATTCTACATCGATACGCGTAGTTACGGAGGTGTTCCTCATGGCGGATTTGGCCTCGGAGTCGACCGTGTATGCTCATGGTTGAGCGGTGCAGATCACATCCGTGAAGTGATTCCATTCCCACGCGATTCTCGTCGAGTGACACCTTGAGGCGATTCGATGCAACCAATCGTTGCACTCGGATGTGGACTTGTTGGCGAATATGTCATTCATCGTCTTGTCGATGATGGCCACAAAGTGACAGCTGTAGATATTCGCATTCCTAAATCATTGATTGAACGAGAAGGAGTTTCCTCTATAGAACAAGATGCATACACATATATTGCATCTTTAACTTCTCCAACAGTAATCATCAATATGCTACCAGGAAGAATCGGCCATGAAATTCGCAAACCATTGATTGAAGGCGGACATAACATCGTCGATCTAGCGTTCACAGAAGAAGATCCACAAACCTTTGATGCACTGGCAAAACAACACTCTGCTACGATGATATGGGACATTGGAATTGCACCTGGTCTATCGAATATGTTGCTTGCACAAGCACAGCGGGAATTGGGGCCAATGGATGACGTTAGTATTCGAGTAGGAGGAAATCCAACCGAGGCGGATGAGGAATGGTCCTACATGGCTCCATTTTCACCTTCAGATGTTATTGAAGAATACACAAGGCCTGCCCGTATTGTTCGCAATGGAAGCATAATTTCTGTTCCAGCTCTAGCAGAACGCCATCGTATCGAGGTAGAAGGTACGGAAGGCATGGATGCCTTTCTCACCGATGGTTTACGAAGTGTGCTTACAACCATTGAAGCAACAAATATGGCCGAATATACGGTACGATGGCCACAACATATCGACCGATGGCTTGCTGAAGGCAATACCACTCCTGAACATGAACTGTTAGATGCATGGAAGTTTGATCGAAGACGCCCTGAATTCACATGGATGAAGGTTAGATGTGAAGCAAATGATTCCGTTCGCGAGTGGACTGTAGTCGATTATGGAAAAGATGGAGATGGATCAATGGCAAGAACAACAGGTCTCGTAACCTATGCACTAGCATCCTTATTTGTGACTAAGGGGGCAGAATATTGTGGACTTAAAGCAGGCGTACATTCACCTGAACTCGTCAATGAAGCGACTCTACATTACGTTCTTGATATCTTCAAGAAACATGGAGTGTCGATCTCATAACATTGGCTCATCACAATGTGGACAAGGCATTCCTGGAATGAATTCACCTAGGAGAAAGCCACAGTTTGTGCAAATGCTTGTCAGAAAGTCATCGATGTTGCTCATGATTGTCAATCAACGGACTACTATTTTATTCTGAAGGTGATTGTACTGCATTTGATTTTGATTTGATGAATTTGAAAAGTATTCTTGAGAATATCATTGAAGCGGCGAAAATCAGAGCAGTCGCCCACCATGGTGCCTCTGTAGAGGTTGCGAACAAGTAAGCCACGAGAAGAATCCCAAAACCATAGACTGCTCGAAATGCTGAATAGAACATGAATGATTTGAACAAAGGATTGGTTCGAATCTTGTGAAAGATGGTCTCATCGCTCATTGATTGCCCCCTTGGCCAGAGAAAAATGTCCGGCAAGATTGCAATACGATGGCTAAATCTTTCTCATGAATGACTTCATCAGCATGAGCAATAGGACGTTCATCCCACGGATTGAAACAAATTGCATGGGCTGCTTCTTCAAACATTCCAATATCTCCTGCTGAATCGCCAACGGCAATAACATGCTTAGGATCGACATCTAACCGGCGACTTAACATCCGGACGAGAGAACCTTTACCATCCATTTGCACTTGATAACGCCCATAATCTTGAACCAATAAGGAACCATCAGTTTGACCGGAATCGGTTGTCCAACCATTGGTGAATACGTGTAATCTAGTATCATACCCGTTGGCAAGTTTTGAGGATGTGTGGCGATCTATACCTCCCCATCTTCGTTGCCACTTTTTCTCGCTTGGGAACATACAAGCAATATCTCGAGCAGTTTGTTGTAAGCCACCACTTACTATGGCGATATGATGGTTATCATCAAGAAGTGATTGAATCAAAAGTTGACAATTTTTCATCATCGGCATACCTTCCATACAAGCACGTAAATCCGCATCTGTAATCTCTGAACCGTGTTGATCTCGCCAACTGTTTTTGATGAGAGCAATATCGAGTTTTATCCAATCCCATTCATCGAGAAGACCTTGATTGTAGAGATCGAAGGATTCATCATTGTTGATTCCAAGTCTATCATAGACAAACTGCCATGTCGATAAATGGTCCACAAGTACTCGATCCATGTCCAAACAAACAAGCCCACGCATCTCATTGACCCCCTTTGGGACCGTCATATTGGGCATGAACCTGTTCAACCTGCTTGCCCATAATGTAGAGAATTAGAGCGATCATCATCGCAAATAGTCCGAATAATGTCATAGCTATAGTTAGCAGTGTAACGCCGATAGATTCTGTTGACAACTCAGTGAAAGTATTGACCACACCTCCTGAAAGCCGATAACCAAGAACGAATAATACAATTCCAGGAATGCCGAACAGAAATAGTGGATGTCGAGATTCTATCATCCAAATGAACAATTGAGCAAAGCGTGAAGCAGTTGCAAGAGATTCTCGCTGAGGAAGTGAGGGCATTGTAGTCGATTCAATCACTCGGACACGAAGTTGATCTGAAAGATCGTGTGCTGTTGCATCGTCGTTTACAGTAACCAATTCATTTAGACCAGCATGACTAACCGAGGCATGTTGGAAATTCGAGTTTGCAAGTTGGCTTTTTGTTGGCCGACTTTCTTCTTTTTCATCGCTTGTAACCAATCCTATGTAGACATCCCAATTCTCACGAGAGCGATTGAGGTGAAGAGGGAATTCTCTGAGCGACCATTGCTTATTGACGTGAATGAAGAGATAATTGTCAGCAGGCTCCAAATCCGAATCTTTGATACATTGTGCAATAGAGAGTATATCGGATTTCTCAGATGTAAGTAACTTACATCCTATTTCCTCGACAAGGATCATTGTTTCATCATCCGAACCAAGGTCGATGAAGACAACATCGTCGGTTGATTGACGCGCACGCGTCAAAAAGGACACAACCCGTAACTCGATGTTACAGCCAATGCCAACAATGCGGAGAGGGGCCTTCGTCACGTGTGCGGCTCGACTTCTTGCCTTTCAATTCTACCTCATGTGTTTGCTTCACAACCCCTTTTTGCTGAGGTGAATTGGGATGGTCATGATGGATGGGCATACAGTCGGTGTGGTCATCCCTGCACATAACGAAGAGCAACACATAAGACAAGTTTTGGAGACTATACCTTCGTTTGTGGATCATGCTGTTGTCATCGATGATGGATCTACAGATGAAACGTTTTCAGTAGCTAAGAGTGTTGATTCCTCCGCTAATGTAACTATCCTACAGACAAAAGGATTAGGTGTTGGAGCTGCTATCGACCTTGGCCATCAACATCTCCTTGAAAACATCCAGAAACCATTCATAAGCGTTGTAATGGCTGGTGATGGCCAAATGGATCCAAGCGATCTATCCGCTATTATCAGACCCATCATTGAAGGTGAAGCAGACCATGTTAAAGGCAATCGAATGACGACTTCAGAAGACATTGAACAGATGCCTAAACGGCGCAGGAGAGCATCAAGAATCCTCGGCTGGTTGACAACTTTAGCCAGTGGCCGAGTCGTAAGAGATCCTCAATGTGGATATACTGCAACATCTTCTAAACTTCTCGAACAATGGAATTGGGAGCGATCATGGCAAGGATATGGTTATCCTAACTATTGGCTAATTCATCTCTCAAGTCAAAGATTTCGAGTTGTTGATGTTCCTGTAAAAGCGGTCTATGGTGGCGAGAAGTCCGGTATTAAACCGATTAATTTCTTCCTCAAGGTCGGATTGATGATGAGCATTGAACATCACAAACGTGCCTTCAAGCATCTTCCAAAATCACCGTGGATGATGCTATCATTCCTATTCTATATCGCAGGTTATGTTTCAATCGGATTTGCGTTGAAACAACCCCTTGCCATTCTTGGCCTACCCATTGGTTGGTGGATTGCACACAGGCTTGACCGCCTTGCTATGCGTCAATGATGGTGGGCGTACCAAGATTTGAACTTGGGTCCAAGGCTCCCAAAGCCCCGAGTATAGGCCAAACTAACCCATACGCCCTTGAGTTGGGGGACGTGGTTCTCCCTATGAACTTCACTCAAGAAGAAGCCAGGTTCCATCCTGCTGACGAACCAGCGTTCCATCAAGTTCCATCTGCTCCAAGAGATTGTCAACTGATTGTTCGGATTCATGATTGTCAAGTATGGATTGAACATCGCTACGATTTAGGATCATATCATCTCCAACGACCTTTGTTATCGCTTTGAAGATGGCTCGAGGAGAAGATGAGGAGGAAGCTATTAGTGGTTCATCCATCGATTCTAACTTCTTCCTCAACTCGGATCTTAGTTCCTCAGGAGTGTTAGCGAGAGCAACCTCAATTCTAAGCTGTGCAGACGTTTCTACTGTTGTAATGATCGGCGTTGTTGATGGCAGTGATTGGCCACAATGAGGACATTGACGCGGCTGTCCACGTGTGCCATGACAATTACGGCATGCAGGACACCGAACAACGGACCATGCTCCTGCCATGAAAGTAAATTATGGCAACATATTATGAAGATTCACAAACTGAAATCTGGACTTTCGTTGTTGCGTCGAGCACCTGGTCGAAGTGCTGGAGCTGCAGGTGCTTTCGTATCAACACGCTTCTTTTCAGGCTCTGCTGAACGTGTAAGAGAACCACGAATCGGTCCAGTTCGACCACGCCCTGCCATTCGCAGGGAATCAGGTAGAATCAATGCAGCAATGGCAACACCGTGATGGTCTTGACCTGCAGTGACCTCGTCGACTGCAACATCGAATGAAAGAACTTCAAGATCACGGGAAGCAAGGCGACGTTGTATGTTCCTACGAAGCAGAAGAACCGTTTCCTCATAATCAACTTCGGTCGTAATACTCGCAACAATAGCACATTCATCACCCTCAGGGGTTTGACACAGAGCATATCCAACACCTGCACAAGCCGTAGAACCACTCCAAGAATAAGCTGTAGCGAGATGACATTCAACCAAAGAACCCATTGGAAGTGGTTCAGGAGGAACGATATTGAATCCAAGCGGAAGCATTGCACCTTGAACTTGAATCAGTCGAGCGTCGCCTAATCCCAATTCTACGAGACCTTGATCAAATGCGTCTTCAGCATTTTCACCCCAAGGTGAAACAGCGGTCATAAGCCAGCCACGGGATGATTTTGAACCTCCTTCAGAACCTGCCATGAACATAAGAAAACCCATACGGTTCATGAACAACATGGTTCGATTGGTTAAAAAAATACGAAACGCTATCAAAACAAAAGGATTGGAGACATCATGGCCAAGGCATCAAGACTCCTCTTGTTGCTAGCAACCATTGGATTGTTTGTACTAGCCCTAATCATGCTTCTAAACAGTGATTCAGAGTTAATGGCCATTCCAGTGATAGGAGTCTCAATCCTTGCAGGATTTGGTTACATGATGTTCGATGCTGATGCACCATCAAAGCCAAACAGCACGCCTGGAGCAATTCAAGATACACATTCGAGGTATTCTGATGAAGTCCACAAACAATCTTTACCAGATGTTACACAAAGCGACTATGACATCCCAATTTTGTAGATTCAATTTGAAAATATCTACGCCCTGTAATTCATTATATAGAGAATGATGTTGGATCATTCATTAACATAATTTGCGAGCCATTGATCTTCTTCTGCTGTTGGAAGACCTCGAGGTGCTTTCTTTGGTGAACCTCGGACCAAGAGAAGCAAAACCAAAACCCCAAGCAGAGCACATACTCCAATCAACAGGCTTTCCATCGAATCGGAATCATCTCCTTTCTTATCATCCACATCATCTGTAACTTCGACCTGTTCGATGATGACTTGTGGCTGAATCAAACAAGTTGTACAAAACAATGCATCAAACGTGATGCTATTTCCTGATGCATCGGTTACAGTAAACGTGAATGTGATGTTCTCAATAGCATCAGAAATTGCGATGTTAATCGATGGAGTTGTTTCGCTTAGATCGAGAACTTGACTTTGTGATTGCGTAGATTCAAGATATGTAACTGAAACAACATCGTTTGACAATGTAAATTGAATTGAGTAAGTGTCCGGTTCAAGATTTGAGAATGATGAGGATTCTCCACCCGTAAACCAGCGACTTGTTTCCAAGGATTGGGAGGAATCAAACAACTTCAACTGAGCCTGGGGATTTTGTCGGTCTTCCTTAACGGAGTTGCTCAATTTCCACTGGCTAAATTCGATTGAATTACCATAAGCATCAATTCCACCAATGGCGTATACGGGATTAACGACTTCACCTTGCATGGCAACCGTTTGCACATCAAGGGTGTGAAGAGATACTCCTACATTGGGCATTTCACCTACGAAAACCCAATCCGATTCATCTGTGAAGTCTGTATTCATGTTCCGATACAACATCCATGTTGTTCCGTCTTCATCAGCACTTCCTGCCCAGCGAAGCTGCGTAGTTCCATCTGCAGAATAATCAGCATCGAGAGATTCTGGAGCATTCGGTGCAGCCGTATCTTCGACGATTGGCAACATCATGGAATTGTAGGACATGATGATTGTTGTTTGGGCATAGGTCACGTCTTGGGTACCAAACGAAGCAATGACGGTTACAGCATACCAAGCATTTTCAGAAGTTCCTTCCGCGATGATGTTGTTGTATTGTTCCTGACCTGAATCAACAACCGCTAGCAAATCAGCAGTGTTGCTCGATAATATTGTTGAGTTTATTCGGCCAACTGATGATCGCCAAATTTGGTATTGGGCTTCAGGGTGCCCAGCGATATCTGTCCAGGTAATCTGAGTTGTACCGTCCTCGAATGAAGCACTTATGTCATCAATAATGTTCTCCTCAGGGATAAGAGTGTTCTCAACCACCACTGAATTTGGTGCACTTGCAAGGTTTGATTGTTGATTACCAAGTTGATCAGAGAGCGTAACGAGATAGTAGGTTTGTCCACTGTAGCTCGATTCGACAGTGTAGTTGTATTGAATCGCCGTCGCAGAGAGTTGTGCGATTTCAGTAACACTATTCGAAGATAAATCTACAATTGCTGATGGGCTTCTCCAAACGTGAAGCGTGTGGTTCGCATCTTCAATAATCGAACCGTTCCAATTCAGTGAGGTAATGGAGGTCGAGGAATCAAAGGAAGCGACGAGAGTCCCTGTTATCGAAGAACCTGTGTTGTCTTCAACGATACCCTCAGAAAGCGTATTTCCGGAGAGCAGACGTGTGTCGGATTCACCATCAAAGGAATGCAGAACCGTGTAGAAGATGGTATGGCTTACGGGTTGTTGATGGACAATATCAAACTGAGTAATTGCCGAACTTAGATTTACAGCAACTTCAGTTTTGGCCAAAGAGTCCCAATTTGAGGGAGTCGCAGCAACAGCATGACTCCATATCGAGGTTGTGTGGATTGTAGAGAAAGATGAATCGACCATTGAAATGTCAATCCATGTCAAAGTGGTGGTCGCGTTGCTTACATCATAGAAAGCTTGCAAGGCATACGGTGAAGCGATAGAAGAACCAAACTCATGAATCGGTTGGGCAAGCGCAGCATTACCTTCAGTAAAATTGCTGATGATCGTACCGTTTTGCAGCGTACTTACAACACCGTAGTAGAAACTACCATTGGTTGATGGAGGCACCGCATGTGTTACTGTATGTGTACGTTCTTTGCATTCAGACAACGTATCGAGAGCGAGACAGGCTTGTATGTTATCTTGGATTAGTTGAGCGTTCATGTAATTTGAACTGTTTAGAGGTTCATCTGAGCGGTACAATGAGTAGTTTGTCAACTTTAAATCATCCAATATCATGAAGTCGTTGGTGTCGATGTTTTCCCAAGAAAGAGTGGTTGTCTCATTATCCAAGTCGAAAACAGCAGTCAAATTCTTTGCTTCAAGAGCAGGTCCTTCGGATTCATCTGCACTTACGACACTCAGTAATGGAATTATCAAAAGAAAAACAAGAAAAATCGAGATGCTTTGCTTTGTCATAGTGACCCCTTCGACAAACCTAAACGAACCAGCCTTATGTGAATTTTCCATATACCCTCAACCAAAATAATCATGAATGGTGGGAACAACGAGGAATCATGCTTAACGATATTATTCACCAAATGGAACCATCTGAACGTTTCCAATACGCTCAACTTCTTGGACACCTAGCAACTGTTGACAACACCGTTTCAAAGGCCGAAATGGCTTTCTTTGAACAACGCCTAGGGGCAACACTGCTCTCTCCTGAACGAAAAGAGCAATTACGTAAACAATTGAATAAAAAAATAAATCTTGAGAAACATCTCCAAACAATGCACCCTCGCTCGATTAAACTTGCATTGAGAGATATCGCCTTGATGACCATGGCTGATCGTGAAATTGATGAAAGCGAACGTGCAGTTCTGAAAATGGTTGCAAAAGCTGCTGGTTTAACAGAGAAACACGTCGATGCATTGCTTCAATGGACTGTGAAAGGATTTCATTGGATGCAAGAAGGTTACAATGCACTTGACATCTGATATGCAATAGAAATCAAAGTATACGGACAGTTTCCAAGTTCTTTGGCGCATAGGTTCTACATCTATACTTGTCACGAAGTTCCTTTCCAAGTTCACTACACTTGTAATAATCGCCGTGATGACAAATGATGTTTCGAGGCTTTGGATTCATCGAATCAACAAATGCGAGCAATTGGCGACGATCTGAATGACCGCTAAATCCGTCAATAGTAGCCATTTCACAGCCAACCTTGACGATTTCAGTTCTTCCATTGATTTGCATAGGGACTTCACCAAATCCTTTCTGAAGACGACGCCCAAGAGTTCCTTCCGCTTGATAACCGACGAAACAGAGAGAGTTTCTCTCCTCATGCGCCCAGTTCTGGAAATAGTTCATGACAGGCCCACCGTTGAGCATACCTGATGTTGCAAGAACGATGCATGGACTTGTATCCATGACAATGCTTTCTCGTCGCTCAGCACCTTCGACTGTGCGGAACCATGGACTTGTGAATGGGTTTTCACCATCGTTTTGTTGTAAGGACTTTCGCAATGCAGAAGTCAAGTAATTTGGATGACTGGCGTGAATTGCAGTAGCTTCCTGAATCATTCCATCAAGCCAGACTGGAACTGGCTTAACAGCTCCAGAGCGGAACAGATCATCGATTGCGATCATCACTTCTTGTGAACGACCGACTGCAAACACAGGACAGATGAGTTTACCATTCCTTTGCAGCGTCCTTGTAACAATGTCTTGCAACTCTTGATTGGCTTCCTCACGAGATGGTTGATAGTCTCCTGCAGCACCATAAGTGGACTCGATAACCAATGTTTCACAACGAGGGAAACGTGTGTTTGCAGCATCGAATAACCAGGACTTCTCAAACTTCTGATCGCCTGAGAACACAATGTTATGCTTACCATCAGCGATGTTGAGATGGACAGCAGATGATCCAAGAATGTGACCAGCATTTGAGAAGGTCATCTTCACATCAGGAGCAACATCTGTTGTCTGGTTCCAGTCAACATCGACAACGTGACGCATGCACATGCGAATATCTTCCATGTCATATGGAGCACGCTTACCTTCTGCACCACCGACCTTGAGATAGTCGGTCTGCAAAAGAAGCATTAAATCACGGGTAGGTGGAGTACAGAAAACCGGTCCACGATATCCATACTTGAACAAGACAGGAAGCATTCCAGCGTGGTCGAGGTGAGCGTGGGTCAAAACCACAGCATCGATTTGCTCTAGTGGAAGTGCCTCTGGAGCGGTGAAGTAAGGCATTGGATCGGTATCGGATGCAATATTGACACCAACATCGATCATAATTCGAGATTCATTTGTTGTGACAAAGTGACAAGCACGACCGACTTCTTGGTAAGAGCCAAGCGCAGTTACACGAGCCCAAGTAGAACCTGGTCGCTTCGGACGGTGAATATTCAGACCGAAATTTCTCAATAGTTTACGACGCTCCTCTGCATTAGCTTCTCGATAACCACGAATATCACGAACAGTCTTTGATAGGATTGGAGGAGTTCTTTCAACAGAAACTTCCCAACCGGTTGAATTTCTAATCTCCTTAGCGATCGAACCTCTTCGACCTACAGCATCAGATGGATTCTCACATTGAATGATTACCTTCCAAATACATGGGTCAAAGAATAGTTCAGAAATATTGGCGGATTCTGGAACCAAGTCTTTGATGGCCGCTGTTGCATCCTCCTTATCCATGACCATATCAGGTTCAGGACGCATGACAATTCGTCGCTTGATTTTCTTCGATATCTTTCCAGCCAATCCATCGCTCGAAATGAACGGTTCGAAGTCTTTCGTAAAAATGGCAATATCACCAGCCTCGAGGTCTACTTTGTAGTCGAGGTTTCGAGGTACAATCTTACCAATCTCATCTTTGATTTCCTTAAATGTCAATCGCATAATCTCATCTCCAGCCACGACATCGCACGCTACGCATATCCAGAGGATTACGGCAACGCCGCGGGAGTGTAGGGATGCTCACTTCTTGAGATAAGCATCGATTTCGGATTGTTCCACTGGAACAAATCCATCTTTAGCAGTGATAACAGCAAGGTCCATGCCGTTTCCAGATGCAGCATCACGCTGACCGGATGCGTTGAGTGCACGTGCTGCCAATCGAACAGCATCATTTCGGCTCATGCCTTCGGAGAATCCATCTTCAAGCACACCATACATGTAAGGAGATCCTGAACCTGTGGCACAGTAAACATCAGGAATTGAACCACCTGCTGAATCAATTGAGTATACGTGGGAACCATCATCGTCAACACCGACGATTAGGAGTTGAACCCAGTGAGGACGTCCAGAAAGAATGTTTGCAGTGAATGTTGCTGCCCCTTTCACAGTCATGTTTTGTCCTCGACGAAGTTGGAAAAGAGAAACTTCAGCAGCAAGTGTGCGGGACAATGATTGTGCGTGACCAACGAGACCTGCGGTGGTTAGTGCGAGATTGTCACCAATCTTGAACAACTTCTGAACGCTCTTGTTTGCAATAAAGTGCCCCATAGTAGCACGGTGATCGGCTCCAACGACAACACCACCATTGAATGTGATTCCTACAGTACTGGTTCCAGTCTTCAATACACCATCTTGTGATTCCATGATATCACCAACTCGCCACCCCATATGAACCGTGGGGTAAGCAGTCTGTCCTGTCCGAACCCCCTTATCAACTCGACGATTGAAAACTATGATTTCATGCGTTCAGGAAAGAAAGCCTTCTTGAGCCATCGGGGTCAGGCTAGGACATGGCACGGAAACGTTCCTCTCAACCAGATGAGGGACAGTTCTCGCTTGATGATTTCATCAACCAAGAGCCTGTAGACGCTGAAAGTGTTCCTGAAATGATTGACCTGTCACCACAACCCGAACCGGTTGAGGCCAAAACAGTAGAATCAAAACCGCTTCGTACATTCACCATGCCAAGCAGTGAGACTGCAAATGAACAACAGCCAACACCACCAAGTTCCGACATATTTCACAACCTAGGCAAGATGTATCCAAACCCTCCAATTCCAATGGATGATTCTGGCATGGTACTCCACCGTGCAACATTGTACGATCTCACTGGAATCGACACGCTTCTAGATTGGGTCAGCGATGGTGATGCAGCCCTAGTTGAAATGGAACGTCTAATGAATCGAGAGCATGAAGTCAAGACGGTACTCGCTCGCCTGCATCGATTTATAGAAATGGACATGGGTGGACAAATAGTCCAAATCACAGAAACTAGAGTGATGTTACTCCCTCCTGGATGTGTTGGAATCAGCGGTCTTGAAGATGAGGCTTTCAACGATGAAGCCGAATGGACTGGAGGCGTTTGATGGAGGAGCAAGTCATCGAAATGCCGTGCCCAATGTGTCATGATGAAGACAATCTGAGGATGATTGCCCACGTCGATGAAATTCCATATTTTGGTGAACATACCCAAGTTACTGTTCTCTGTCACGCATGTGGCTGGAGGCAAACCGATTTCATTCCTGCAGAAGGAAGAAAGCCTGGCGGTTGGACGTTTCATATTGAATCGGAAGACGACCTTTCAGTTCGCGTTGTTCGATCTTCTTCTTGCACGGTTTGCATTCCCGAATTGGACCTTGAAGTCAATCCAGGCGGCGCAGCCACAGGATTTGTTAGCAACATGGAGGGTCTACTCGTTAGATTCATCGACATCGTCAAGATGGTTATGAAAGGCATTGGAGATAATGAACCAGATAATCAGCAGACACTAATGCATATGATTCATCGATTGCAAAACGCTGGTAAAGAAGGAAAAGCACTGAAGATCGAACTTCTTGATCCTCATGGACTATCGCAAATCCTTCATGACCGAGCAATCGACAGAGATCTAACTCAAGAAGAAATTGATTCACTACCGGTCGGACCAGACCCTGCTGTCTACTCAGCTTAGATCTGCTGCAAAGAACTCATCGACTAGATGTGCTGTTTGATCTTTCATCTCTTGATGATTCGATAACCAAGCAGTAGCACGGTCAATGCACAACTGCTTCATCTCACCTGCAAGGAGTGAACCTGAACGATATTGCTGATTGATCTCTTGCAAATAGTCATCATCATCTTCAAAGAAATACATCATGTACTGATAGGCTACATCAATATCTGGATTACCACCAATACGTCGGTGCTCCTCGATAGTTGGTTGCCCTCCAGAGAAAGCACGCTTGATTTTCTTCTCAACCGCTGCAATCTCATCGTCGAGGAATATGGTCGTCTTTGGCTGACTACTCGACATCTTATCACCGGTCAGTCCAACAGCGAAGTGATGATAGGTCGAAGATGGAGCTAACAGGCCTTGACCGCCAAGCGATCGCTCATAGGCCAGCATCTGCATTCTAATTCGATGAATGTCTTGCGAAGTTGCACTTGGAACGTTGACCATGCCTTCCTTCGGATTGGACATAATGTCAGAGAATCCCATTCCCTCAAGATTTGAAACAATACCATCGAATACCGTTTGCCGTCGTGCACGATCGACTCGACCATTAGGCGCTTGGCCTAACGCCTCTGCATTCTCATCTTGAACCGAGAGACGAATCTGAGCACCACTGCGCTTACCTGGACCGACATTGAACCAATTGGTCTTTCCAGCAAGACCTCGAGTCAATCGAAGATGCGGATCTTGGTCAACACCGACTGGAACAACGATTGGTCGAAGACCTCCGTATTCATCTAATTGAGGATGTAAGATATCACCTACTTGTACCATAGGAGCCTGAACGTGAGCAAGATTTGTCTCACCTCCAAAGCCATAAATCGATTCAAATTCATTCAAGTTCGTTCGCTTTCCAAGTTGAAAACCAAGTCTCTGGACTGCAGGTCGTTGCGATTGAAAGTACACTTCAGTTGAATCGGAAAGAAGACCAAGAGCTGCATAATTAGCCACATAATCCTCTCGAGCAATCTGTCGGCCCTTAGCCAAGGAAACGCCACGAGTGGCTTGAGATTCAAGGTCTGCAACTGCAATGGTCACATCAGCACCCATCTCCTGATAGTAACGAACTTGTTCGATGACCATCGAATGCCCGAGATGCATTCGACCACTCGGCATCAGGCCAGTAAGAACTCCAAAGGATTCCTTGCGCTGATGTGCTCCAAGGATGACATCTAGATCTCTATGAGCGAAGACGATCCCACGTCGGTGTAACTTGGTTGCATTAGGCAAATTCAATCCATCGAGAGACGATAAACCGAACTGATCTATGATGCGTCCATAGTCCGTAGATTGGTTGCTGCTCCACGGGTCAATACGTACAGAATCGTCACCCATGGTTCACCCTCCGAGTGCTTGCTTGAATCAAACCGATTAGAAGCCTTCGCCTCTATTCCTCTTCATACTGGTGATTTTTGTTGTGCATGATTCCAGCCAATGGACCAATTCCTTCACGACCGAGAATACCCATCATGGCCACGATTGTGACAACACCAGCAACCAAGGAGGCATAAGGTAGCCAAGGTAATCGACCTTCAACAGTTCGTGGTGAGACCAACCACGTAAATCGCAATTGATCTTCATCATCAAATCGCTTCGACCATAGGAACAAATCGGTGGTATCATGAGCAGCGATAGTCACAGCAGCATCATATCCATTCCAGAATTCGGTCTGATTGTGAACATCGAAGGATATGTCCTCACCATCGAGTATGACAGTAACAACCGTTCCACGCTTGACCGAGACCAATAGTTCATCACCATCCATGCGCCAACCTTCTGCTGTTTGTCGCTCTCCAGTCAGATTTGTCATCGATTGACCAAGTACATCTTGGACGTCAACAACAGTTGCATTTTCAAAAGAGAGACGCCATGTAGCTGGAACATTCCAAGCATTTGGAGAAACGCTTGTGCATTGTTCAGTAACTATGGAAGAGAAGGTGAACGTTGCCGCTTCTTGATCGAGTTGATTCGAATGCTGATAACATCGATTCGATGACCAGTATGACCAAGCCTGACCCCAAGTTGTCATCCATGCTTGTGCATCGTTCTGCAAGTAATCAGCAATATCTCGATCGTGACGGATGGTGGCATCATTGACACGACCAATCCAATACAGATTGACCAAACCACCTTCTTCTACAGCATTTTGAACCGTTTCAAGACTTCCAATCTCCTTCTCGAGACTACCTCCTCGACGACCAAGATTGTACCAATCCCAAACATCGTTTGGAACATCAGTAACATTATGCCAAGCCGTATCAATCAATCCAGTCTCATCACCATGAACAACAAAATCTTGCGATGCAATGTAGTTGTGTTGAGCCATCGTCAACCCATCTGGAGCATAAGTCGAAAGCGCATCATCGCCCCACTTAGAGGCCTCAGTATTGTTCTCGATGTAGGAGCGACACTCCTTTGCAACCGCTCCAGGATCGTTATACCATGAATATCCAGGAATACCATAGCAACCGAATTCATCACCCATAGTCAAGCGTTCATCTGCAAGGGCTGTGGTCAACCAACCATCACGTTCCCATTCAATATCAGCAACGACTGGTGCAGCGATGGTTGAACTTGCAAACAAGCCCATCAACAAGCAGGCTACGAGACGTCGTGAACCTGCCATGGCCTTTCCAACTCAACCCT
>DAKS01000049.1 GCA_002499195.1 Euryarchaeota archaeon UBA443 | reverse complement strand
GTTGCCATCTCACTCATGGTATCCCTAACTATCCAAATTCGACTTGGTTTATGAAAACAGTACCTGCGTAATTTTGCATAGCACAGGTTTGTAATCATTCGACAAATGTTCAAACCCAAAAACTTCTACCAACATATATGGCCAAGAAGTTCCCGAATGTTTTGATTACTGGGTGCACTGGATTTCTAGGCCGTCAAGTGACACAAGAGTTCCTTTCACGCGGTTACCATGTTCGAGGTACAACACGGTCTTCCAAAGACAAATATCAATCCATTCTCGATGATTTCTCAGCCGGTGATGCGTTTGAACTACGAACGCTTGATCTTACCTCTGATGATGGCTGGGATGAAGCGATGAAAGGCATGGATGCAGTCATTCATACCGCATCTCCATTTTCCGCATATGAGCCAAAAGACGAGATGGAATTGATTGGACCTGCACGTGAAGGAACTTTACGGGTTCTTCGAATCGCCCACGAGAATGGAATTCGTAAGTTCGTAATTACTTCATCTACTGCAGCAATATCCGGTGCAACCCCGACAACAAAAAATCAAACATATAGTGAAAAGGATTGGACCGATCTTAACGGCGACGTATCCGCTTATACAAAGAGTAAGACATTAGCGGAAAAGGCTGCTCGAGGCTTTGCCAGATCCCATGAAGATGTATCGCTAACAACCGTCAATCCAAACGTCATATTTGGTCCGTTGCATAGCGGAAAGTCTGGAACATCCTTGAGAATTATTGAATCGATTGTTCAAAGTTCATACCCTGGTTTTCCGAAGATCAGTTTCGCTCCTGTCGATGTACGCGATGTTGCATGGATGCATGCAGAAGCATTGGAACGAGATGAATTGGATGGTGAGCGCTTGATGATGGCATCGACTCCAATCACTATGCCGCAAATCGCTAGGCACCTGAAATCAAATGGTTACAAAGTTCGCACTATGGCTCTTCCAAATATAGTTGTCAAAATGATGGCCATCTTCATCAAAGAGGCGAGATTGGTCACAAGAGGTTTGGGTACCACAAATCACTACGATTGTTCCAATACAATCGAAAAGACTGGTTGGACATCAACAAGTCAAGAGGAGATGATCGTCTCCGCAGCAAAATCGCTAGGATTTCAATGATCACGAATGATTAGGTAACGGCCGAGTGCTTCTTGCCACATGATTTTCTGACCAGCATCGATCGACATCCCTGTTTCTGCAACAGGCATAGGTAGAATCATCATTGAGTAGTCTCGATCGTTCATTGCATGAACTTCGTTACCGTCTATATGGGTAACAGTTGCAGTTCCTTTCTCAATCATTGGGACACTGATCGAATCGGTAACTGTACCAACGTGAGAGATTTTCTTACCGGTGAAGATACTTTCAAGGGCAAGACGAGCCTTTGCAGAGCCGTGCTTACCTGGTTTTGACTTCGAAATACTCAAAATCTTGTAAGCTTCATCATCGACAACACAAAATCTTCCAACTTTCAGAGTTCGGATTTCAACACGATCGGTTCCTGGCATGAACCTACGCCGTGGTGGTGGCTTATGACAGTTCGGTTCACCATATTCGGATTTCACAGTTCTCGGACATCGTAGCGTTGACCGGATTGTTCGAACGTATGATTGACGATTAAGTCGTGAAGTTTTTCAGCGACATCATCAGGATTTGTTAGTTGTCCGTCACGATGATATCCAACAAAAGACTCAACCATCGGGAAATCATCAACATTGGAGGAACGAATTTCAAGTTGCATATCTGTATTGACAATTCCTGGTGCTATAGCAATCGAAGTAATTCCATCTTTTACCCCTTCTTCTGCTAGACATCTAGACCACATATCTAGTCCCGCCTTGGAGATACAATATGCAGACCAGGAATGAAGTGGACGCAAGGCTGCACCGCTTGAGATGGTAGTAACCCTGCAATGATTAGATGCTTTCATCTTCGAATACAAGCCTTTTGTCAATCTTTGAACACCGGTTATGTTAACCTGAATGTTCCTTTCCCATGCTTCATTTTCTGCATCAAACATTGATTGTATTGGAGTTATTGTTCCAGCGTTGTGTACAATTCCTTCGATCGAATCAATTCTTTGCAATGATTGTATTGTAGAATCTATAGATTCGTAACTAGCAAGATCACATGCTATAGAAAACGATGATGATGAAATCGATTTCACTTGCTCACAAGCCGCTTCAAGTTTCTCGGATTGGCGAGCGAGAAGAATGACTTGGATACCATCTCTCGCCAATGACTTTGCAATAGCAAGACCGATTCCCTTAGATGCCCCAGTTACGAGATATGTTCTGTTGTCCATGAATCGATGACATCAATACATCTAATCATGCTTTTGAGTTGGTTGTAACGATTTAGTTCTATATCCTCTTGAATCGATGCGAGAGGTCATAAACTGAGGTGTTGAGTGTGTACTATGTCATTCATGGCCTGTTCAACCTGTCTCAGCATCCGAATCTATCCATACATGGGTTTCATGACTGGGCAACAGTATCAATGCCAGGACTGTGAAACGATTTCTCCAATCGTTATCGAGTTTGATACTGAAGAGGATTTCAATGCATTTCTCGAAGCGCGGCTGAACGATCAAGAGGAGTAAAATCCTTGCCTAGGACTCCATCCACGTCCGAATCTTCATATGTGAAAAGGATGAATTCGGACTGGATGGGATGCATATGATTGAGCGTAAGCAGGATGCACTAAGTGGAGCGATGCTTCGAGCATTGATGGCCGAACACCTAAGAGAAGAGCGAGAAAAGGTTGAACATCAACCAATCAAAGATTCATCGTTCTCAGCCCTTGCATCAAGGATTGTCGATGATGCATGTACTGGAGTAACCCACAAATCAGCTGCCTCAGATCTTCTTTCACAAATTGGAATCGAAACTCAGAAGCAGACGATTGAACAATCTCCTTTGCGTCATGTTGGGCAACGTGCGAGGAAGATACCTCTCAACAAGAGAAAGGTGCGCAAGGTCAAGCGTACATCACGTACTCCACAGCAGACACGTAGACGCCCTCCAGTTGGTCATGAACGTAGCAAAAGAAGCGTTCGATTGCCTCGCACGTAAGACCAACCGTCAAAAAGGAACAACCCTGCGGAGGGTTGGGGGAGACCATGAACGACCTTGCTAATCCAAGCGAAGAGCATCAAATGCTTAGAGAAATGATTCGTGATTTTGTACAAGAATTCGTTGAACCGCAAGCCCACGAGTACGACAAGAAGGAGCAATTTAACATTGAATTGTTCAGAGAACTCGGCGAACTTGGCCTCCTCGGAATCACAGTTCCTGAAGAATATGGAGGGGCCGGCTTAGATGTAGTAGCAGCTGCCATTGCTCACGAGGAGATATCTTATTCTGATCCTGGGTTGGGGCTTGCTTACTTAGCACATTCAATGCTATTTGTCAACAATCTTGCCTGTAATGGATCAAAAGAACAGAAGGAGAGAATCCTTCCAAAGGTTTGCTCAGGAGAATGGATTGGTGCAATGGCAATGTCAGAACCTGATGCTGGCACGGACGTCCTTGGCCTATCAACAACTGCTGAGAAAAACTCTGATGGTGATTGGGTCATCAACGGTAGAAAGATGTGGATTACAAACGGATGCATCGACGATCAAGGCACACCTGCTGATGTTGTTTGGGTTTATGCTCGAACAGGTTATGATGAAAAAGGTCGAGCAAAGCTTTCCACATTCCTCGTCGAGAAAGGAATGCCTGGATATAGTGTCGGTCAGAAAATCTTCGACAAGACTGGAATGCGTGCTTCCAATACTGCAGAACTGGTGTTTGATGACTGCATTGTTCCAGCAGCAAATCTTGTTGGTGAAGAGGGTGGTTCGTTAATCCATTTGATGGGGAACCTCGAAATTGAACGACTTACCCTTGCAGCAATGGCGGTAGGAATCGCTCGACGATGTCTTCATGAAATGAATAAGTATGCTTCAGAAAGAGAAGCATTCGGTGTACAGATCCGAACGTTTGGACAGATGCAACGTCACATTGCAGAATCATGGGCAAAGTATCGAGCTATGCGTGCTTACCTCTATGATACTGCCAACAATATCAAACTCGGAACCGCTGGTCAGCGCCTTGATTCTGATGGAGTCAAACTATTCTCTACGACCGCTGCAAAAGAAATTGCAGATGCTGCAATTCAGGTCATGGGTGGCTACGGTTACGTAGCAGAATACCACGTTGAGCGATTGTGGAGAGATTCAAA
>DAKS01000029.1:893-30066 GCA_002499195.1 Euryarchaeota archaeon UBA443 | reverse complement strand
GCTAGGAGGGCCTGAGGGTGGGCCTGATGGACCAGAAGGCGGGCCGCTAGGAGGGCCTGATGAAGGACTGGGCGGCCCTGATGGAAGAGGAGGGGGTGTTGCTTCTGTATGAACAACTGGCTCTTCTTGGACAGGAGATTCTTCCTCAACAGGTTGAGAAGGAGCTTCTAGCGTTGGTTCTACCGGTTCACTTACCAAAGGAGTCGATAGAAGTGGATCGGACGTTGGCGTTTTGAGCAACACATCTGCAGAAGAGGATGGTGATTCGGGCTCATTCTGCTCCCATGGAGGAGTCCTTGGCCCATCCTCTTCGACATTATCGAAGGTTCCTGCACTGATCTTAGTGGTCCCTCCTTCAGCATTTTCGCCAAAGAAAGTAGACATCTGAACTTGATTCGAATCTATGAGTTCTCGTTCTTGCACGTTACCGAAATCTCCGAGATTTTCATCAAACGCTCCTGAAAAAAGGCTAGAACCAACAGCATTTCCAAGTTTCCGTCCCTTGGTTTGTTGAAATTCAAATTCGGCATCGTAAGGCCCAAGTGTCAATGATTGGCCTTGACCCTCGAGCGAAAAGGTCCATTCTCCATCACTGAGTTTGAAAGCAAATGAGAACGAACGAGTAAGTCCTGGGCCAATAGAAGATACTCCTTCTATTGGTTCTACTTTGGCACCAAGACTTGTTGCAATAGTTGCAGCGATTCCACCGAGCGGAATAGATGATTCGTTGGTTAAGTTGAGTGTGACTTCAACGACGTCCTCATCATCATCATCGATTTCCATCCGAACGGATTGTAGGATTACTGAAAGCGAACCGGCGGTTGCAGTATGTTCTTGATTCATCCCTCTCACCTGTCTAGCGTAGACCCTTCATCACTTTAAGTTCAAGCGCGTATCACTTGGCAGAGACCAGTCAACTGCAGCGACGGTATGGTTCCTAACATCAATCGATGTTCGATATTCTGCAGTTTTTGAACGCGCGCGTAGAATATCCCTTAATCCAAAAAACCAGCCAAGAACTGGGACGAGATAGCGCAATTTATGGAACGCTCTTGGTCCAAAATGGTGCAATTCAAGCAATGTCCCATTGTCGTGTACAATAGCGATTCGAAACGCTCGCTGTCCAAGTGAACGCCCATATGCACGGCCAGTATACTTCCAGTACAACCAAAGCGAAGTAAAGAAGATCGCCCACGTCATGAGGAAGGATGCTGCATAACGCGCATCCTCGACGAGATAATTCCAACTGATCAGAATTCCAAGAAACGTAAATCTAGTAAGCATTTGAAGTAATAAAGAGATTGCAACGACATCGATTGCAAATGCCGCAATACGGCGCCAAATAGGTGCGATAAGCATACCTTCAGGTGCGCTTGAGAGGGCTTGTTGGGCGAGGGTCCCTCCTTGATAGACCGCTACCGGACTTTCCGCCATGATGCCTCCAGTAATTGTTCGTTGTTGAACCTGCGCGTTAGCCATTGACCAAGTGCCATGCGAAAAGACCGCGTTCCTCGGCCCAATCCAACCATGATCTCCAGGTCGGGTCGTAACGCAGAGTTTGTGGATCGCCAACGACGATGAGGCCACGTTTTGCTCGCGTAATAGCAACATTGAGGCGGCGTTGATCGCTCAAGAAACCAACAACGCCATCAGGATTTGATCGGACTGCGGAAAAGATGATGACATCTTTTTCTCGGCCTTGATACCCATCAACAGTATTGATTTCAAGACCTGCGAATTGGCCTCCTTCCTCGCGTCCTTTGTTACTATCAAAGATGTCTGAAAGGGCTCGGACCTGCCCACTATAAGGAGTAATTATACCAATTTCAGAGGCTTGGACATCCCCTGGTTGTAGCAATCCCTGAACCAAATCATAAATTCTAGCAGCTTCGATAGGATTGCTTCGACTCCCTCCTTCCTGCTCTTCATCTTCCACTCCCGTAAGTGGAATGAATGTAAATGGATGGTCCCAGTCAGGCCAAAGAATGCCTGCGGGAGAAGGGCGTTCAGCCGCAGTGCATCCATCATTCAGACGGTCATCGTAAAATCGAGCACTTGGAAACTCTCTCAGCACTGGATGCATTCTATACTGAACATCGAGAAGATTTGTTTGGATTCCTACGTCGATTAAACGCTCAAACAATGAGCGGCCTAGCCCTCCACGTTCCGCTTTCTTCGAAATCACAGTCGGCGGCAATTGCTTGTGATCCCCTACCAATATCAGTTGACGACATCCTTTGGTAATCGGAATCAATGCACTCGGTTCAATCGCTTGAGTTGCTTCATCCATCAAAACAATGGGAAAACGGCGACCTCCGAGAATACGATGTCCTGAACCGATATTTGTGGAACAAATTACCTCAGCATTATCAAGAACCGATGCAATCATTTCTTTCTCAAGACGACGAATCTCTTTCTTATTATATTGAATATCACGATGTGCTAATCCTTTTTCTCGTCCTTTGAGTTTGGGTAATGCTCTGTGAACTTCATCCATTTCATCGCGAACTATGGCGAGTTCATCTTGCTTGGGATGGTCTTCTAATTGAGCGTCGAGCGTTGCCATACGCAACGTCTCGCGAACCTTCACTGGGCGACCTATTCGAACTGCGCGGATTCCTAAATCTAACAACCCCTCCAACAAATTATCTACGGCAACATTGGACTCAGCAGTCGCCAGAATCGGCCCACGGCCTTCGCTAGCAAGTTGAGCAAGTGTTGCCACAGCAGTATGTGTTTTTCCCGTCCCTGGGGGGCCTTGAATAATGGTTAAGCGGCGTTTCATTGCTGCATTCATTGCATCGATTTGGGATGGATTCAGTTCATCCTGCACCGCCTTTGATCGATTGTACTTTCCCGAAATTTTCGGAGGCATGGAAGCGTTATCTTCGGGATCATGGACTTGTCCTAACAAAACATCGCGGAGGATAGTTCCCCTGTCTACTTCGGTGGAATGAAACATTTCTAGCGCTTCTTGCATTCGGTCGTGAGCAACTCTATTCGCTCCTCTATCAAGACGCCATGTCCCTTTTCTGAGATCTTTTGGTCGTTGAGCTACAACGACTCGCAATCGTGTTGGTCCTCGCTCGAGCACAATTCCTTCAATGGTTTTCTCACCAAGAGGCTTAGAACGACTGATGACAACGATATCACCGTGGGTAAATCGATGTTGGGCGAGGCGTTGTCTATCCGGATGTTCGAAAACGAGAATATCCTCGCCGTAGAGTTTACCATTTGTTCGACCTTTCAAACCAAGAAGCGCGAGACCTGAGGCTTGCAGACGATGGTGCGACCATGAAGACCAACGTTCCTGAATCATCGATGTTTCTTCTTCTAATTCATCCTCAAGGAGTGAAGTGAAGTGGCGGAAATGGTCTTGGCCGCGTCGCCATATACCTCCCTCTTCGCCTTCGACTTCAACGTCTATCGGCGATGATGAACTGTCCATGCGCCGGACCTTTCCTCGCTCGCCCATGTCTTCTCCACCTCTTGCCATCATTTCAGACTATGGCGAATGAAGCATTCATCGCTCATGGGATGGTGATGCTTAAACCACAAGTGCCTACCGAGAAAGTAGGCGAGACAATGTTTTGGAAGCGCAAGAAAGAAGGAGAGGGTGATGGAAACCCTTGTCCATTTTGCGGCGTTCCTAACGATGTCGATGCCTCCACATGCGTTCAGTGCTACTATGATTTGGACAAACCTGCCCGAGACCAACATCTTGAGGTTGCTTCCGATGTTCAAAACGATCTTCTTTCAACACTCATGAACGATGATGATGTTGAGGAAGAAGAATTCGCCGTTGAAGCGGTTTTGGATCTCGAGGACGTGGCTATCGAGGTCGACCAATATGAAGAGGATCTCTCAAATGGTGAATTCTCCTTCATCGATAGTGAAGGCCCAACACTATCGGAAACCGTTGAATTCGAAGGACAAGAAGAGGTTGAATTAACCACAGAAGATGCACCTGTCATCGAAGACCGATTTGAACTTCCTGATTCAAATCCACTCGATGAAGTTGCAGAACCTGTACACACTGGACAGGGACAATTGATTCAAACAAGCGATGAAGAGGAGGATGTCGATTTCACCGGCTCCGTCGGACCTTCGCCAGAAGATATTCCAGACCTTCCTGATACCGATGAAGAATTGCCATTGCCTCCTGAAGAGATCTCAATTCCTGATATTCCTGATGAAATCGGTGAAGAGGAGGCAAGTATACCTGAGTTGCCTGAAGATATGGATGAGGTTGCTCCAGAAGTACCTGAGGAGCCGGCCGTCCCTGAATTACCGGAGGAGGATGTGGTTCCCGAGTTGCCTGAGGACGAGGTGGTTGAATCTTCACCAGAACAGGTAGATGATGGTGATGTTGGTGCGCCTGAAGTTGTAAATGGTTCACGGATTTGGCCTTGGCCTGCTGGAGAGCCAATGGATCCACGAGAAGTTCATCGTATCGTAGTTGAGTCATTGGGATTGGTTCGAGCAGGTAAAATCCAAGAAGCTGAGCATAACATTGACGCGCTCGGCCCTCATCTTGGTGATGATGTTTCCTTGTTGTATCATATTGGCCTTATCTTACAACAATCAGGACGTGCTGAGCATCTGAATTGGATGCTCGAAATGGCACGTCGTATTTACCCAAATGATGAGAGCGTCATGAACGCAATCGCACATCTGTCTGCATGAGGGATTTTATGCCACCAACACCGAATCTTCCAGATTTGGCCGGAGGATATTCTCTACGTCCAGTTTCCAAAGCCATTCTACCCATGGTCATCGATGCTTATTCGGAAGATTCGGAATCTGCAAAGGCGGCCTTGCCTTGGTTGAGGAGTGATGAAGATATCACGCGCCAATTGTCAGATATGTTGCATGACTTAGAGCATCTTTCGAATGCTGACCGCGTTCATTTTTGGTCCATTCATGATGATGAAAACACATTCATTGGATTGATTGGACTTGGTGATGAGATGCAATTGGTTCATTCGAATTACAATCTCGGTTATTGGGTACGTAAAGGTTTCAGAAATCGTCGTATCGCTTCAAATGCAGTAGATGCGGTTCTCGAATGGCTTAATTCAAGAGATTCTATTTTCCGGATCGAGATTACCGTCCATCCTCGAAACGAAGCGGGATTGATTACTGCTGAACGTATTTGTCAGCGATGGAACGGCCAGATCATTGACGAATTCATTGGTATTGAATTAAATGACAAAACAGTTCCACACAAAATCCACGTCATCGATTTGCCTCGGATGTGAAGGGCGTGCGAAGGACTTGGTTGACCGTCGATACCGACGATATTCGTCATGTTCCATCAAATCAAGGTCATCCAACTCGTTCAAATCCTGACCTTACATTACCGAATCTTTCAGAGCGATTCAAATTAGGAATGAAAGGGTTCGTAGCTTGGATGGATACGCACGATTTACCAGTCACATTGTTCATTATTGCAGATCAGTGCGAATCCGATGAATTCGTACAATTGATAACAGAACTTTGTGCTGATTTTGGTGAGCGAATCAGTATCGGATGCCATGGTTTGCATCATCGTAGTTGGTCGGCTTGGCCAGAGGATTCGGAAGAATTCTCTCAGGATTTGGCCAAATCTGTTTCAATCTTGGAACATCATTTCCCTCAATACTTCAAGCACTGGTTTCGTGCCCCAGCAGGTTACATTGCTTCTTGGATGATTCCAGTATTGATCGAACAGAATTTCGTACTCGACTCGTCGATCAATCCATCTTGGCTCGTCAATAAGAAGTATGGAAAGAACGATTCTTGGAAAACGGTTCATTCAACTGCTAAAAAAAGCAACCTGATTGAGCGGCCATGGAAGACGCGCTTTTCCCTACCTACGTGTGGCCCTGCTCAACATATCATTGGATTGCGATGGAATGCAAAAGGAGCTTGGAAGCGGCTTGCAAAGCCACTAGGTATTTCTGAAATTAACTCGGTTGAAAATCCTGATATTGATTTGGACACGATTTATTGGCATATCCTCGACCATGCTCGAAACGATGGTGCTTGGATTCCGCCGATCAAAGGCTTGTGATGTCTGTTCGCTCAGTAGATACGCCGAACGAAGCCATAGCGTCACCATACACGGATGCCTTCAATTGACCCTCTCGGACGAGAGATGAAAGTGCTGCAAGTGCAACTGCTTCACCATCAATTTCGAAGAAGCGGCGCAGGGCAGGACGGGTGTCGGAACGACCGAATCCATCGGTACCAAGAACTGTGTATGGTGCATTCACCCACTCTCGAATCATTTCTGGAACCGCTGCAACGTTATCCGATACTGCGACTATCGGCGACGTATCTTCTCCGAATTGTTGTTCAACCCATGAGGATTTCATCGATTCACCAGGATTTAGGCGATTCCATCGAGAAACATCCATTCCTTCTCGACGAAGTTCTCCATAGGAAGTTGCAGACCATATTTCGGAACGTACTCCAAAGGTTTCCAATTTCTCAACTGCATCTAACACTTGAAGCATAATCGGACCCGATCCAATCAATCGAACCATTGGACCATCGCCCGCTGGAGCATCTCGAAGTTTGTACAATCCTTTGAGAATGCCTTCCTCGCAATCCTTTGGTTTTGCAGGCATTGGATAATTCTCGTTGTAAACCGCGAGATAATACATAACATCGCTATCTTGCTCACACATCTCAACAATTCCTTGCTTGATGATTGTTGATAATTCGAACGCAAAGGCTGGATCATAAGCGCGAACCGCTGGATTGGAATGTGCCATTAGTAGGGAATGACCATCTTGATGTTGCAATCCTTCCCCATTGAGTGTAGTACGTCCTGATGTTGCTCCGATTAGGAAACCTCGAGCTCTCGAATCCGCTGCAGACCAAATTAGATCTGCAACACGTTGGAATCCAAACATGGAGTAGAAGATGTAGAATGGAATCGTTGGCGAACCTTGAGTCGCATAAGATGTTGCAGCCGCAATAAACGAAGAAAGTGCCCCTGCCTCGTTTATTCCTTCCTCAAGAATCTGCCCTTTTGCAGATTCCTTATACTTCATCAATACCTTGTGGTCGACCGGTTTATACAGTTGGCCTTCGGGATGATATATTCCAAATTCAGCAAATAGGGGATCCATTCCAAAGGTACGGGCCTCATCAGGAATTAGTGGAACAACACGCTCTCCAAATTGCTTGGTCTTCATCAATCCGCGCATTAAACGAACGAATGCCATGGTTGTCGAAACCTGTGAACTACCCTTTGTCCCTTCATCAAAATCCGCATAGACCGAATCTTCTGGAAGTGTAAGATCGATTTCTGGAACTCGACGTTCCGGCATAGGGCCCATCATTGCAGTTCGTCGCTTCTTTGCATAGGCAACGACTTCAGGAACATCTTTTGGATGAATGAATGGGAGTTTTTCCAAGTCCTCATCTGTGAAATCAAGCCCCATAGCATCGCGGATCAATCGCAAATCATTCTCATCAGCTTTCTTGCGCTGATGAGTTGTATTTCGACCTGCAAAGGCTGGCCCAAGTCCATAACCCTTGATGGTACGAGCAAGAATGACCGTCGGCCTTCCCTTATGGGCGCAGGCTGTAGCGTATGCGGCATGAATCTTGAGGAAGTCGTGGCCTCCAACGTCTTCGGTCAGTGCTTCAAGTTCTTCATCCGAATAATCAGCAACCATCGCTGTTAATTCCTTACCTGCAAATAATTCCTTTCGAATAACAGCCCCTTCAGCTGTAAACAAGCGTTGCTCATCACCATCAACAAGATCTGCAAGTCGCTTGGCCAGCGTACCACTCGTATCCTTAGCAAACAAAGTATCCCATGACGATCCCCAGAGGACTTTGATCACGTTCCAACCTGCACCTCGAAACCGTCCTTCCAGTTCTTGAACGATTTTTGAATTGCCGCGAACCGGCCCATCCAACCGTTGAAGATTACAATTTATGATCATGACAATATTGTCCAATCCTTCACGTGCTGCAAAGGCCAATTCTGAAAGAGATTCGGGTTCATCGGATTCGCCATCGCCCATCGTATACCATACTCGAGAAAGCGTTGTATCGGCTAGGCCACGATGATGCAGATAGCGATTGAATCGGGCTTGATGAATGGCTGTCATTGCTCCAAGACCCATTGAGACGCTCGGGTATTCCCAGAAGTTAGGCATCAATCTTGGGTGCGGATAGGAGGAGAGGCCCTCGCCACCTACCTCTTGACGGAAATTGGTAATGTTATCATCGCTCAATCGACCTTCAAGCCAAGCGCGAGCATAGATTCCAGGAGATGCATGGCCTTGCCAATAGACGTGATCGCCCCAGCCTTCTCCATCCTTTCCTCGATAAAAATGGTTCAAACCAACTTCCCATAGATGGGATGCTGATGCATAGGTCGAGATGTGGCCGCCAATTCCATCGACATATTTGTTGGCTCGAGTTACCATCATCATTGCATTCCAGCGGTTGATAGTATGGAGTCGCTTTTCCATCTCAAGATCGCCTGGGTAAGAACCCTGCATGTCTGGAGCGATGGTGTTGAGATACGGTGTTGTCGTCGTATCGATATCAATACCCGCTTCAGCACCTGTTGCAATTGCACTGTGAAGCAAACGTTCAGCGCGTTGAGCCCCTTGTTGTTCGACAACTTCCTTGACCGAAATCTCCCATTCATGGGTTTGAACGGGGTCCTCGTCAGGTAAAGAGTTGTGAGCGCCGGCACGTCGCACCTTGGTCCCTCCGTTACAACCCTCGAGTACGCATGTCTTGAACCCCTCGCTATAATCACACTGCTCGATAGACCATCCATTCGCCTCCACCATTGAGGAATGGAGCCTCTCCTGATGCCATCTTTTCCCACCCATTTGGTACATCGACATCGATGTTTGGAGCAATAACAAGGTAGTGAACATCACTCAAATCGCCACGATTCTGTATAGCCTGTCCCTCCAACTCAATCTCCCAATTGCTATCGGGTGCTCGCCAATGGCCTGTGATCTCATGATCTCCTTCCGAATCAACCTCAAGACGGAATGTGTACAACCAATGCATTGCAAGGGCTTCATCATCGATGTAGAGGAAATCCTCCCCCACATCGATTTCATCTGAGAACGAGCGTGCAGCATCGTCGGTCCACATCGTTTGACCATGCATTCCTGCAAGCATCGAGAGTGGTAGTACGATGAGTAAAGCCAGCATTAGCGGCTTACCAATCGATGTGAATTTGCCTTTCGAACTTCGGTGAATAAGGAGCAAAAATGGGAAGATTAGGGCTGTGATGTATCTCCCATTATTGCCCATCAAAATCATATTCTCCCACAATGGAAGATCCCAGCGATTTGCTTCAAACACCCAAAGCGAAGCAATCCACATCGACATTAGGAGCGTTCCAGAAGCAACGAAGATGAAGAGGAAAACATGTCCATTCTCATTTGATTTCTTCAGGTCAGTGATCAGGTCGGACAAGAATGGCCAACAGCATATTCCAACCAACAAGTAGAGGCCAAATCCATCGATCAAGGCTATGAATAGAGAGAATAACCACTCTATCGGGTGGGTTTGAATCGTTGCTAACGACCCTCCTGCCGTAAATGAAGCAGCTATCATTGCAATCAAAACAATCGGGATTGAGATGGATAGCCCCATCATCGGATTTCGTGAATATTCTTGGAATTTCGGAACCAATCGATCTAATCCAATCCATGCCAATAATGCAGCGATTAAATACCATCCAATCATAGACGATAGTCCTTTGACGAGTACAAGCAAATGGATGCTTGCAACAGCGAGCAGAACCCATTGAAGAAGCGCCCATCCTTTCCGTTCAAACAAGTGCAGCGATGCAAGAATAATTCCAGCGACTGCGAGGGCTACAGTCGATTCGGGATAGAGACGTCCAGTAGCAAAAATCAGTGATGGATGAATCGCAACAAGAGCCGCCAAATGTGGACGCCCTTTCGTCATGATTAAGAGAAGTCCAATCAATGCAAGCATCGGTAAAAATGCTGCAAAGGGAAGGAGCCAAGAAGGGTACAATTCCAAGATTTGCCACCAACCGCGCTCGAGTATCTGTAAATCATCCGGGTTGCTTGCAAGGGGATCTTCAGGGCGAACATCGCCCCATTCCAGATTCGGTGTACCGTCTTCGTTCGATTCAATCGCTGCAAGATGAAGATGTGTATCAAGTCCATAATCGCTCGATGAAATCGAGGACAGATGAAGGAGAAGCCCGAATATGAGCAAGCCCCACCACAGGCGATTGTGGTTGGATTTCTCCTCGCTCATGGCCACAAAGCAGGAGGGTTGGGTTCAACTCTTTCGGATGTCTGGAGGGGTCATGAGCGGAATCTTGGATGGAATCAACGTTCTCGACTTGTCCCGAATCTTAGCTGGCCCTTACACGGCTCAAATGTTATCCGATCTAGGTGCGAATGTTACCAAAATTGAGGCTCCATGGGGCGATGATACACGTGGCTGGGGTCCACCTTTTACCACAGATTTTGATGGTGAGAGGGTCGCAGCATATTTCCTGTGTTGCAATCGTGGAAAGTCCATTCTTCAATTGAACTTGAAAGATGAGAAAGAGCAACTTATGGAATTGATAGAATGGGCCGATGTCATCATTGAGAACTTCAAGCCAGGTACGCTTGAACGACTTATTGGCGATTTACCAAAAGACACCATCATTTGTTCCATCTCAGGATATGGGGCTACAGGACCTCGTCGAGACGAGCCGGGTTATGATCTCGCACTTCAAGCACGAAGCGGAATCATGAGTATTACTGGTGAAGCCGATGGCCAACCGGTCAAGGTCGGCGTGGCTTGGATCGACATCATCACCGGATTGTATGCTGGAAATGCAATCCTTGCAGCTCTTCTCGACCGTGAACGAACAGGAACCATTCGACACATCGATGTCAGTCTTTGGGATTGTGCCGTAGCATCACTTGCAAATCAAGCACAGAACGTTCTCGCTAGCGGCGTTGATCCTTCTCGAATGGGTTCTGCTCACCCAAATCTCGTCCCTTATCGTGCCTTTGAAGCAAAAGATGGATGGTTCGTTGTCGCAGTGGGTTCCGATACACAATGGTCCAAGTTCTGTACCGTTTCTGGCATCTCCGATGTGGAAGAATGGCGTTCAAATGAAGGGCGAATCGAGAACAGGAAAGAAATTGAATCACAGATTCAAACATGGGTCGCGCCGCACACTCGAGCCGAATTAGAGCAACTTCTGCAAGGCATTCCATGCGCTCCAATCAACACGATTTCTGAAGCACTTGAGGATGTTCAGAGCGTTGCTCGAGGCACTTTACTTGATGAGAACGGCGTTACAACACTCGCAAGTCCTCTTCGATTCATGCAACCTCAATGAGATTAACCAAGCGTGCTGCTTCGACAACATCGCCGTCTTCCCACCAATCGACGGCAATAAAGGTCGGTCGCTTTCCATGATCTTCGATACACTCTTCTGCGCGTTCAACCATGAAATCGACATCATTAGCTTCGGCTGAACGGGTTGGATCTGAAAGTCCTGCTTGGTTCTTCAGCCAATTGTTCATGTGATAGACAGGTTGTGAATCATCACCACGTAATGGATTGCAATCCATCGAAGAGGTACTATCATCAGCATAATTCGTAGTCCAGCCAAAGGTCAAAAAATCGTGAAAATAAGGATGGGAATTATCGCCAGATTGTTCCCAAAACACGACCAATCGCTTGTCCATGTTGATGAGTTCAATCAGCGTTGGCCACTCGGAATTTAGTTCATGAATGTACATCATATCACTTAGACCAACATCGTCCAGCAATGCTTTGAGGTGGTCTGCTTCGACATGATTTTCAATCAACAATGTGACAATATCTCGCTCTTCCGATTGCATTTCAGATTCAAGTTTTCCTAACCAAACCCATGGGTCGACATTACCGTAAGTGCAGGGGCTGAAGCCACGACTTGAATCACCATGACAAAAACGCACATTCGATGCGCTCTGATCCACATCGTTCAGATAGTGCGTATCGAGCATGAAGGCGCGCATTCCTGCATTCCATTGTGCTTGGAAACCTGTTCGATGATTGCTTGCAGGATAGAAGATATTGTCTTCATGTGTCGAAAATGCATTGTGTGTTTCTGGGAATGTTACATGGTCGTAAGGGCGATGGCAAAGTATCACCATCCCATTGCAAGGAATTGTTTCCATATATTCGCAGCTACCATCATCATCGGTTGCAGTCTCATCGTAATTGGTTGCATCCGGATCTGTACATCCAAAGATTGGGTCGGGTTCTGGATAGGCGCATGAGCCGTCATCTTCTTCAGCGCTTTGATTGTAATTCTCTGCGTTTTCATCTGTACATCCACGGATAACATCGATGACAATATCCTCCTCTATGCCTTCATCTCCTTCGAAATATGTGCATCCGGGCAAGAGAAAGAGTCCGACCACAATCAGCGTAGTCAGAGTTCGCATGGTGAAGAACGATGCTCGATATGACTTGAAAACTCCGATTCACATGCATTCTTTGCACCTTATATTGACAGAATAGGGAATGGCTAATGTAGCAAAGACGAGCCATTCGCATCATGGAACCTTCAGATGTGGATGCGCCTCTGAGCGTTCTTCTCGTCCATGTCTGGTATTGGCCTCACATTGGCGGGGGCAACCAGCACGTTGAACACATTGCTCGACAATTGGTTGCGCGTGGACACAAAGCCACCGTTTGGTGCGCAGATATTCCAGAACACGAAGAGAAGCGTTTCATCCGCGATGGCGTGGAAGTGATTCGATTACCGCCAAAGCGAATTCTCGGTGGTATCGATCCTGTTGTTTCAATCAAAAATCTCGATATGAATTTCGATATCGTCCACCTTCATGACACATTACCGATACTGATTCGACGATCGTTAAAGCGAGCAAGAAAAGAAAAGATTCCAGTGGTGACTACGTTTCACAACGATTACATCAAAACCAGTCTAACTGGAAAGATTGTGAAGCGAATACGTTGGGCTCTTCAAGGACGTCGAACGCTTCAATCATCGAGCGCTCGTATTGCATTGACGCCATATTATGCGAACCATCTCAAAGGCAGGGGCGTTGGCAAAGCGATCGATGTTTTGCCTAATGGATTTGAGCCTGTTGCTGAAGATGCTTCACGCCCTTCCACACTCCCATCGAATGTTGAAGAGCACCCCCTCCTCGTTTTCGTTGGTCGACTAAGCGAACAAAAGGGCCTTGATGTTTTGATGGATGCCTGGGATTCACTCTGCCAACAAGGCGAGCCGGAAGCACGACTCGCTATCGCTGGTAGCGGAGAATTGAATCAATGGTTGAATGAACGAATTGCTTCATCGACATATCCTGATTCTATCGTAAAGTTAGGACGCGTAGAAGATTGTGAGAAACGTTGGCTGTTTGAACAAGCCAAAGGAGTATTGATTCCATCACGATTCGAAGGACTACCGACGGTCCTACTCGAAGCCATGCATGCTGGAGCGCCTGTAGTCATGTCCGATGTTAATGACTTGGGGCGTTTGGTTACAGAACCAAATGCAGGACTATCGGTTTCTCCGGGCGATGCTACCGAACTCGTTCATGCCATCGAAACGTTACTTGGATCGGATGATGTTCAATGTTCAACGTGGTCAGAAAACGGTCGCAAGGCTTCGAAACCCTACCTATGGTCGAACGTCGTCGACGATTTGCTTGAAGTGTATCAGCGGGTGAGAACATGAGCAAACCTCGCCTTGTCATCTTGCACCGCAACATGGCGTTATTGGGAGGGGCACAACGAGATCTCATCGTCGCATTGCCTGAACATGCAAAACGGTGGTCGATCACTGTCGCTACTCTCAATGCGCCTCAACTCCTTCTCGAACGATGTGAACAACTCGATATCGACGTAATCGTTCCAGACATCCCTTGGCAGCAACCTAGTGGGCCACTTGCTGAAATGACTGCAAAGGCCGGCCGTACAGCTCTCAAAGCATGGCGAGGATTGAGAACAAAATTACAACCAGCGCTTGATGTCGCAGATGCTTGTTGCATCGTTCTTGGTACAGGAGGTTTGGAAGTCCTCGATATCATTCCAAACAATCGACCGTTGTACGTGTTCATTCATGAACGTAACAAGGGCATTTACGACGACGTTCTTCAACGAGATATGGATGGGAAATTACGTAATTCAATATTCGTCAAAAACCTGGCTCTTACCTATCTACGTCGTTGGGATCAGCGCTGGCACAAACGCCTATGGAAGCGTCCAAAAACAGCCGTATCAGCCAATACGCCGACAAGTTCACGTATGCTTGCATCCTCATATGGTTGGCCAACGAGTAAGAAGTGGATTGCAGGAGATGTGAACTTCCGTGATGAACAGTTACGTCCTGCTGAAGTCGGCGTTCTATGGCCAGCCATCGACCCTTCAGCATGGCCTGCTGAAGAAAACGATGAGGAACGAAACGTATGGGACTCCTTCGCTCACAAACCAAACGGCTCGTATCTTCTCACCATCGGTCGAGCATGTTTCATGAAAGGTAGTAAAGAGGCAGTACAAATTGCTGCAGCATCATCACTTCCACTCGTCCATGTCGGTGGTGGAGGAACTGAAGAAATGCAACGTCAAGCAGAAAAATATGGTGCTGAATTGGTCATCATGCCTCGAATTGATGAAATGGAAATCGTCGCATTAATGCGTAATGCTCACGCATTGATCGCAACTGCTCGAACCGAAGGATTCGGTCTAACTCCAATGGAAGCAGTTATGGTCGGAACACCGGCCTTGGTCGTCAACGATTGCGGATTCACGCATACGGTCACGGACGGATTCAATGGCCGAAGATTACCGTGGCCAAATACTGAAGAGGGGCTTGAACAATGGGTCAAAGCAGTAGAACAGGCTGGTGAAGAAACCAATCGAAAAGCGTGGTCAAAGGCTGGCCGTGAGCGTATCTTAGAACGCTTTTCAGCCGCTCATCAAGCCGAAGGGTTGGCCCGTAGTCTTACATCTATGGGCGTTGATGTCGAAACAACAGATCTCGAAATGTTGCCTGGACTTGATCCAGCCTAAATTCAAAATGAGAACAAAGAGGTTTGGCCACCTTCACGAACAAGATTCGCTTTACGCAACTTCGTTAATGCTTCATCGATGCGCCGTTGGCTGAATTCTCGCTCCTCTTGCAAGAACTGAATCAATCCTTTAACATCAACCTGTCCGGGTTTGAGTGCTTCATCACCGACTTCAGTTGATGGATGATTGAGGAATATTTCACGTATCTCATCTAAGCGTTCTGGAATATCCCTGTCCTTCTCTTCGCAAATTGCTTCAATCGTTCCGAGTGATTTGATGAGTTTGATTCCAGTCTTTGGGCCAATTCCTTTCAATCCTGGATGGAAATCTGTCCCGATCATGATAGCCAAATCGACGAGTTGTTCACGCGATAGATCGTGCTCTGCTAGCATTTCCGAGAGTATGATTTTCTGAGCACGAACCGTACGACCGTGTCGTTTGCTTCCATCGCTCATTAAGTTTCGAACGAGTACTGGGCTTCCGTACAGAAGTGCATCCCAGTCCTGAGTTGCAACAACATCGAGTTGCCCTTTAACGGCCATTACAGCGGCCTGTCCTTCACCTTCTGCAGCCGCATCGACCCATCGGACGCCGAGAAGGTCGAGCATTTGTTTCGTATCTTCAACCATTTCCGGGCTGTAATGAACGATACGTTGAGCCATCTTTTGTGCAGTCTGATAATCTCCGTCTTCGAGAGCTTGTTTGTGAGCGGCTTCCGCTTCAAGTCGACGCGCTCTGCGTGCTGCAAGTTCATCCGCCTTCAATTCAGGCGATGGGCCGTCGAAGATGAATACAGGTTGAATGCCGAGTGAAAGCATGGTTGTGGTACGCGTCAAAATTCCCATCAAATGAGCAACTGTTCGTCCTTTGGAGTCACGTAGTGGACCGCCGTCACCAGTTGGTGATCGGTCTCGAATTGTTGTAAGGAATTGGAATGCTGTCAGGAATGCATCGATTCCAACTCGCTTGCCCTTGAGTTCTGCGAGATTGATGTCTTCCGCAGTTGCAAGGTCTCTAAGGTTGCAGCCCATATCCAATGGTTAAGGTCGAGAGTATGTCATGGTTCGCATGCGGTGCCGTGAAGAACCTGCACCAGTAGGGAAGCGTATGGGCGAGTGCATTGTCTCATTGCGCGGATGGCATCCTGCGCTTGCTCGGGCTGAAGTTTCCGCCCTCTTCCCGAATGAGATGGTCAAGGCTCTTTCCTCACCGCGGCTTGCTCAACTCACCTTTTCAGAGGGTGTTGAAGAGTTTTCAATTTCCGCAGGGATTGAAGCGGTATTCACAAATGGAATCAATGAAGATTGGGTGGATGAACAATTATTGTTAGGTCAGGTGAAGCAATACCTGGAACAGTATCCGCACGGGCATTCGTCTTGCGCAGTTCATGCTTGGAAACATGGACAAGGGATTGAAGGTTGTTCACGTACTGGACTCGCTGGGATGATTGGAGGAATCCTAAGCCGCATGGGAGCTACCATTGATCTTGAGAAACCTGAGCGTTCATTCGGACTGCTGCTTGATGAATATTCTCAAAGCGTCACATTTGGGTGGTTATTGAATCATGGTCCAAAAGGCGACTCCAGCATTGAACGCCGAGCAAGTCGGAGGCCATTCTTCAAACCGGTTAGTTTGGAACCTCGCCTTGCTCGGCTCGCTGTTAATCTTGCTTGCGGTCCCCTTTCAGCAGGCGCTTGTCTCGATCCAATGACAGGTACAGGCGGATTTACTATCGAAGCCGTATTGAGTGGGCGAAGCGCAATTGGCATGGACCTTAATGAAGAGATGATTCAAGGAGCAAAAAAGAATCTTGAATGGGCTGGTTCGCAATTGAATCCATTCGTTCAAGGTGATGCAACAAACATCAAAGCGGCGCTTCCAAAAGATAAGTCGAATGCTTTTACTGGCGTCGTTCTAGATCCTCCTTATGGAAGAAATTCACAGGGCTCAATGGATTATCCCGATCTCCTTCAAAAGACGCTTGTAAGCGCACGAGAAGTTGTTGATGGTGGGCTTGTATTGATTCTTCCAACAGAGCCTCGTTCAGAATTATTGACTCGTCCGCTTGAGATGGATGAACGCCCTTCACTCAAGCACCATGCATGGGATACGCTCGAGGGAATGCTCGATCAAACAGGATGGTTTTATCAGAACGCGTGGTACGTTTCAGTTCACGGTTCTCTTGGACGAGTCCTCATTTACGCAACAACCGTTCCTCAAGATTGAGCAGTTCGATCGCATCGGATTCGGTTGGTTCTGGAAAGTCCTGGCGATGAGGACATCCCTCGTCCAAGATTGCATCATCATTAGAATTCAGAACTATTGGATACTTACGACATCCTTCAGGCCGGACCTCGTAAACCGAACAGATACCTTCAGCATTGACATCGGAACTACCCGTGAGAAGAAAGACGCATGCTCGTGTTTTCTCATCGTTGAGAAGGGTAAGAATTCCATTTTTCTCCCAAGTAAATGACTGAAGAGACATTCCCGTTCGTCGTGAAAGACGCTTTGCTTCGGCCTCGGTTAGTGGCATGGTCGTTTCACGACAACAAGCTGAACATCCCATTGGAATGCAAGGCAGTTGCTTGACCATACCCTAAACAGGATTGGCTTTGCATTTGAATCTCGTTACTTATTTTCGGAAAAATGAACGATTAGAGCGGCAATTCCGAAGGGGCGGTGCGATGTGAATAGCGCTCAACTGAACCGTCTTCACGCACAATGAACTTGTTGAAATTCCACTTAATGGCTTCATTACCTTCATGATCGGGAACCTTACACAATTCAGCATACAGAGGATGTCGATTGCCTCCATTGACCTCAATCTTAGCCATCATTGGAAAAGTTACTCCATATTGTGTTTCGCAAAACGTCGCAATTTCTTCATGTGAGCCCGGTTCTTGAGCACCAAACTGGTTGCATGGGAATCCGACTACTACCAAGCCTTCAGATTGCTTTTGTTCGTACAGTGCTTGCATGCCTTCGTATTGTGCCGTAAAGCCACAAGCACTTGCAACATTGACGATCAGGTATGTGGTTCCTCCAAGTTGACGTAGTGTGGTTTTGTTTCCTTCAATAGTCTCGATTTCGATATCCCTTAGGTCGCTCATGGGCAAAAGACAGGCTATCTGTTGATGAAGGTGTGGTTCCAATTCTGAGACCGTCACCATTGCTTGAATCCACAAGCAAATGCTCTTGAAGTGTATGCTCATGGTCGAATCATGCACGTACTCATGGAGACATCAGCAGGAAACATTACCATCGAACTTTTTCACGGAAGCGCTCCGGATACAGTAGCGAATTTCGTCAAACTCGTCAATGACGGATTCTATGACGGACTCCATTTCCATCGTGTAATCGAGGATTTCATGATTCAAGGAGGATGTCCAAATTCCAAAGATCCAATGTCTCGACGAGCAGGAACCGGTGGACCTGGATGGAAGATTCCTTGTGAACCATCTGCCCTTAACCTCAAGCACGACAAACCCGGCATTCTATCGATGGCTAATGCTGGAAAGAATACTGGTGGTTCCCAATTCTTCCTTACCACGGTCGCAACACCATGGCTCAACGGTAACCACGCCGTGTTTGGACAAGTTTCCGACGGCATGAATGTTGTCAAATCGATTGAGCGTTGCCAGAAGTTAGCTGGCGATCGACCTGCACAGCCTCAACAGATTATTCGCTGTTCAGTTGTAGAGTGAATACGATGACCATTCTCGCCATTCATGGTGGGGCAGGAGGAGATGGGGAATGGCGAGGTTTGACCTCGCTAGATCCTGCCCGAATTCGTTGCATGCATCACGTTCTCAAATCGATTGGAGATGCGCTTGAATCGGGTTCAATCGATGCTTTGGAAGCGGTTACACAAGCCGTTGAATTGATGGAAGATGAACCGCTCTTCAATGCAGGAATTGGTTCTGTTTTGGATGAAGATGGTACCGTTACGATGGATGCATCGATCATGAATGGAGCGGATGGTGCTGCAGGTGCTGTGGTTAACGTACGTCGAATCCGACATCCCATTCGTGCTGCAAACTGCATTCTCAAACAAGGTTGGCCAGTGATGTTGAATAGTCAAGCAGCTGATGAATTTGCAATTCAAAATGGAGTAGAAGAGGTCCAACCAACATGGCTCATCACTGACCTTCGACAAAAACAATGGAACTTGTGGAAAGAGCAAAACGCTCGACCTGGCGCAACCGATGAAGACGATTCTGTTCTTGACCATGATCTCGAAGGAATGGGGACTGTAGGAGCCGTTGCTCTCGACAAAAATGGAGGCGTTGCCGCTGCAACCTCAACAGGAGGTATGACGGGGAAACCAAAAGGACGCATTGGCGATACGCCCATTATCGGTGCAGGCACATGGGCTGATGCAAACATTGCCATATCATGTACAGGTGTCGGGGAAGCATTCATTCGAACTTGTGGAGCACATCGCCTTGCCACCAAATTTGAGGCTGCTTTGAGCCTTGATGATGCGTGTCGAGACGTTCTCGATGCTGTTGAACCAATCGGTGGCCGGGGTGGCGTCATCGCAGTGACTGCCGAGGGAGATGTTGCTACACCATTTCAGACCATGCTCATGTATAGAGGAGTGTGGAAACATGGTGAGATTACGATTGGAATCGGTCCAAACGATGTTGATTTGGATTCGATGGATTCATAATCAATCGATGAAAGGATGGTATCATGGGAAAAGATAGAACCTTGTCCAAGGCTCGCAAAATCGCTCAACGTCTCGCAGGTCAAATCGAGAAGTTAAGTGATGCACTCGAAGACCTTGAGTTAGAGTTCGCTATGCTCATGAAAACCATCGACAAGATGGATGCTAAGAAAGACTCATCTCGAGATGTTCAAATCGATGTCTCTATCAAGACTGACGAAGGCGACGAGGACGATTTCGACGTCACCAACACGTCTGCACCTACTGTGAAGGGTCGACGTAAATTCTGATTATTCGGTCGCTTCCATTGCTCCGGATTTGCGCGCATCGATGAACGAGCGCACGCAAAGGAATGTGTAGATTGAACCTGTAACGAAAAGCATCAGCATTGATGTTGATGCATAGTTCAACCCATCGGACATGACCATGAAGAAGCGAGTTCCTCCAAGCGCTGCAAGTAGGCCAAAAGTCACTGCTACATGCATCCATAATTTCCGATTCGCTTCAGGCGCTTTCGCCATTTCTCCGGATATCAAAAGAGGTAGTCCAAACAATGCTGGAGCGAATGAAGAAATTGATTGCGCCTCGGATATTGCTGTCACGATCAAACCCCATAGGGTAAGTACAATGCCATATCCAGTCGTAAGGTTCGGCATAAAATTGGATTTATCTTCCATAGTTATTCCATGTAGAGGAGGTTTATCAGTTCAATTCATGAACTAGAATCGTATTCAGGTTTATTTAATAACGGTCGATTTTAGTTAATAATATGGCGAAACACAACGTTGGAGACCGCCGCATCGTCTCTGTCAGCATACCCGAAGATGTCGCACAAGAGCTTGACAGATGGACAGGTGGCGGTAAGAATAAAGGACGCAGTGCATGGATTGTCCAGGCTATTCGAAGTCGGCTCAACGATAAGGGAACGTACCATCAAATCAGCCGAGAAGCAAGGCCTCGTTCGACCAAATCCAATGTTGAGTTTCGAATCGAAACCGATACTATGGGTGAAATGAGAGTTCCTGGGGACAAATTCTACGGTTGTCAAACCGCTCGATCATTGGTCAATTTTGACATCGGAGATGATGTAATGCCTCGGCCATTGATTCGTGCGTTTGGTATTCTCAAGGTTGCAGCCGCCCGCACGAATCGTGATCTTGGCGTTCTCGATCGAGAAATTGCGGATTGGATTGTTGATGCTGGTGAAGAAGTAATGCATGGCGATTTGGATGATCACTTTCCGCTGCGCATATGGCAAACCGGTTCTGGCACACAAACCAACATGAACACAAACGAAGTGATTGCCAATCGAGCCATCCAATTGGCTGGAGGTATACTCGGAAGCAAATCACCTGTCCATCCAAACGACCACGTCAATAAAGGGCAATCATCCAACGATACTTTTCCAACTGCAATGCATATTGCTGCTGCGGAAGAAATTGAGTATAGTCTCCTCAAGTCTGTTCGTAGTTTGAAGAGAAAATTACAATCTAAACAAAAGGAATTCAATGAAATTGTCAAGATTGGTCGCACCCATTTGATGGACGCGACACCATTGACGCTTGGACAGGAATTCAGCGGTTATGTCCACATGCTTGAAGCTGATCTCCGTCGTATTGAATACGCTCAGAAGGATTTGTTTGAACTTGCACTTGGCGGAACTGCGGTCGGTACAGGATTGAATTCGCACCCTGAATTTGCTGAGAAGGTTGCCGAACAAATCGCAAAACGAACCCAACTTCCCTTTGTAAGTGCAGAGAATAAATTTGCACAACTCGCTGCGCATGATGCGATTGTGGCTGCAAGTGGAGCACTGAACACACTTGCTGCGAGTTTAATGAAAATTGCAAACGATATGCGATGGCTTGGATCTGGACCACGTTGTGGAATTGGTGAGTTATCACTTCCAGCCAACGAGCCAGGAAGTAGTATCATGCCAGGGAAGGTCAACCCAACACAATCAGAAGCATTGACCATGGTCTGCTGCCAAGTAATGGGAAACCATACCGCCCTTACAATCGGAGGCAGTCAGGGCAACTTCGAGTTGAATGTGTTTAAGCCCATGATGATCCATAATCTCTTGCATAGTATTCGATTACTCAGTGATGCTTGTGTCGCATTTGGAGAACGATGCATCGATGGATTGGAAGCCAATAAGGAAAACATCCAGAAGCATCTCGATAACTCCTTGATGTTGGTTACAGCACTGAACAATCACATCGGCTACGACAAGGCTGCAAAGATTGCAAAGAATGCCCATGAAAACGGGCTCACACTGCGAGAGAGTGCTATTGGACTCGGTTTACTAACCAACAAACAATTCGATGAATGGGTCCGTCCTGAAGAAATGACGAGCCCGAAATAAATTCTACAACTTAGTTTGTGAAGCGAGAGATTGGCCTTGACCGAGAGTACGTGTGACGTGATCAAACGTTGCTCTATCGATTTGTTTCTTCTCTTCGGAGCGTTTTTCAAGGGTTCGCAAAGTCATCGCTAGACGGTGATTTCCAGCAAAAGCGCCCTTGTGACGCTCAAAGTATGCCCAGTACATGGGTGATATTGGACAGGTTTTCGCAGGATGGAATTCACATGATGAACAAAAATCACCCATTTTTTTGATGTACGGTGAGCCTGATACGTACGGTTTTGTCATCATAGCATCACCAAGAGCGAAGGTTCCCATTCCGAGAACGTTTGGCTCAACAACCCAATCGAAAGCATCAACAAATGCTGCATGGAACCAATCGGTGAGTTGACGCGGCTCGATGTCCATTAACTGGGCGAGATTACTCAAGACCATCAACCGAGGAATGTGATGCGTCCATGCCTCATCCATGACGCTCTCGACTGCCCAATCGAGGCAATCCATGCCTGATTTTCGGCCCCAATATGCCATGGGAAGTGATCTTGTTTGATTAAGATGATTTGGATTATCGGTTTCATCTTTCTCTAATTCCATCGGCCAACCTGCAGTCCGATTCGAAGACATTGTTGTGTTGACATCAAGATGATGAAATCCGTCCGTCACTTCGTGGACATGGTGAACGTATTCTCTCCAAATCATTTGCCGTAAGTAGCCTTCCTGCGAATTCAATGGAACGTTTGCATCGACGACAATATCGATGACTTCCTGTGGAAGAACTCGATGAATATTCATAGAAGATGCAAGGCGGGAATGGAACAATCCCCTGCTTTCTTTGGTCATAGCATCCTCGTATGGGCCGAACAATGTAAGAATGTCCGATAGGAAATCGAGAGCCTTTCGATGGTCATCATAGTTCGTTGGCAAATGATTCAAGCGGGCATCGCCAGGATGCTCTTCAAATCGTTGGTTGACAAATGCAATTACTTCTTCATCAACCTCATCAACTGTGTATGAAGGAGGATACGGGAGTTGATGCTCCCCCTTCCATAGTTTACGGTTATCCGCATCATGACTAAACTTTCCACCAACGGGAGAATCTCCTTCCATCAACCATCCTTTCTCTTTACGAACTCGGCGATAGAAACGATCCATTCGGAATGGCGGCTCATTGCCCAATGTCTCTGTAAACCAATGTTGAGGTGTAAGCCACCCAGGATGTGGGTGTTCGATGATTGCCCCTTCTTCAATGAGTTGATGCAACGTCAATCTCAATTCACGCTCAGCCGCACGATACATGTTGATCGATCCAAACTCTTGAGTCAAGGCATACAGAGGTTCATCGTATTGTTCACTCGTCGTAACGTAAACCACGGGTATTCCTTTGCTTACAGTTTCCATCGCAAAATGACGCATATTGGAGAGGATGTAACACAACTTTTGTTTGTGATATGGTCGTCTTTTTGCCTGTTTCTCACTTTCAATCAAGATGATTCCAATGGAATCTTGTTCGGGCAACAAGTTGAGATTGAGTTGGTCGTAAGGCAAGTACCACCATGATTGTGCGTCCGGAGGAAGGAACTTCTTCATCTGAGACGAAAAAGCCCGAGTTCCATCTTCGACCTTGTTCCAGACCATGCCACAACCTTTTGCGCGAAGATATAACCTCCTGTTTCAATCAAATAAATAGGGTAGATTCATGCTTTGATTACACTTGGTTGTGTCATGGATGTGTTACTCGTTGTGCTCTGCATGGCTGCAACACTTCTTGCAGCAGCGCTTACCGTTCCTGCTGGATTTGGTCTTGCAACGATGTTAACTCCTGTCATGCTTCTATGGTTGGATCCTCATCTTGCCATTGCAGCAGTAGCTGTCGTTCATGCTGCACACAATGGTTGGAAACTGGTCTTGCTGAAAGAAGATATTGATGTTTCAGCAGTGAAACGCTATGGCTGGGCAATGGTTCTTGGAGCATTCATCGGAGCATCCCTCAGTACAAGCATTGATCCAAAACCACTTCTCATCGTTGTTGGTTTTGCATTGATTCTTCTTCCAATCCTCTCGATTTCAGAGCGTTGGACCAACTATCGCCTGCCTGAAGCGGAAGACCGCTTGGGCGGATTTGGTTCAGGATTCATGGGCGGATTGACTGGCCACCAAGGAGCACTACGAGCCATGTTTCTCCAGCGTCGATTGCCTGATAAAGCGGCGTATGCTGCGACTGCAGCCCTTCTGGCATTGATCGTCGACCTTTCTCGTCTACCGGTCTATCTGTACTCCGATGGAGAAGCACTCGTCGAATTTATTCCACTTGTTGCAGGTTCGGTTTTGTCCGCTATCATCGGCGTCCATCTTGGTAAACGATGGCTAAAAAAATGGAAAAAATCGCATATTAGTACGATGATTACCATCGGAATAATTGCCTCAGGAATCATGTACATCTTTGAAGGATTTAAGATGTAATTGCATCACTCAAATCAAGAATGACTGGTGCATGATCGGAGATATCGATTCCTCCTTGCCTATCGATACGGATGGATTCAACAAATGGTATCAATGCTTCATTGGCAAGCATGTAATCGATACGCCAACCACGATCTTTAACTCGTGCTTGGCCTCGATTTGACCACCAAGAATAGAGTTTCACTCCTTCACCAACATGCTCTCGAAACAAATCGTGCCATCCATCGCCAAGAAGTTGCGAGAACCATTCACGCTCGTGGGGAAGGAAACCACTTGACTTGGCATTTCCTTTCGGATTCCAAATATCATCTTCCGTATGGGCAATGTTCAGGTCCCCTACTACCAATACGGGTTGATCACTTTCTAGATACGGTTTGATCCATGCTCGCCATTCATCCATCCATCCCTCCTTGAACAATTGTCGTTCATCTTTATTGGAACCACTTGGAAGATAGGTATTGATGCAAGTCAACTTTCCATGTTGTGTCACTAAAACACGTCCTTCCAAGTCGGAAGGGTCGAGTTTGCTATCCATGCCCCTACGGATTTCTTTCATTGCAATACTCGAAAGTGTTGCAACGCCCGAGTATCCCTTTTTTTCAGCTGGATGAAGGATTGCTTGATGTGATTCTGGCCAATTCCAACCCTTTGGAAACTGTTCCTCCAGAACTCTTGTTTCTTGCAACATCCAAATTTCAGCATCAACATCGGTGAACCAATTGTCGATACCTTTGCGGATGGCTGCCCGTAGCCCGTTGACATTCCATGTAACGATGCGCATGATGCTTGGACCTCTTCGCGGTTCTTCATTGTTGAAGTGGCATCTTACCGATATGTTCTGCGGCTTTGCGCGATACTTCAACGACTCCATCGGAAAGAATGTGATCGCTTTCAACCCAAGCACCGGCCAACAGAACGCCAGATTTACGAGCAAATCCACATGGTATCCTATCGCTCCTTGGAGCGATTTTCACATTCTTTTGCTGCCGTTCATGAAGTATGTGCGATTTCCAACCTGGGGCCCGCTCGTCCATAAATTGACTTAATGCTGCAAGACGTTTCTCGCCCTTCCCTTCTCCAAAATGGGCCGCGGAAAGAAGAGATCCGGCTGGAGCAATCCCTGGATGGATTTGCTTCATGTCGAAGATTGCCATCGACCCTTCCATGTCGAGAATGCCGTGCCGGTCTCCAAGAGGTGTTGCATCTAATGCCACATCAATTGTTGATGCTGTGACGAAGGAAACTTCTGGTAAATCGGGAATGAGTTTCTTTGCTTGACCATAGCCACAAGCAAGGATGATGACATCCGTCTCAACGTGTCGGCCATCGGCAAGATGGACCTTGTGATTCTCGACTTTGACAACATTAGCGCCTGTTTCAATCGGTATTCCTACCTCATCCAATGTAACCGCAAGGCGGCCTACAAGCCCAGACCAGCCTTCTTTGAGGACGAGAAGTTTGCTCTTGAGTAGAGCCCGACTTCGAGTCTCATCGTTTAGCCCCCAAGATGCGAAATGATCGCTGGCCTGGATGGCTGGATGTTCTGGATCGTGGGCTTTGACGGCTCTTCGATAAAGTGCCGCATCCATCATTGGCTTGCGAGGTTGCATCATCCCAGTTCCAATGATTTCAAGTCGGTGCGGTCGTAAAGGCAAAGCCGATGGTTTGACCTTACTCACTTTACGAACGAGTTGATGTAGTGGTCCTTTCTTCAACAGGAAATGAGGGCCGTAACCAATTGGAAAGCCATCTCTCGATTCGCTCGATGCACGGCCGCCAATCGTGGAACGCTTCTCAAGCACTACCACGTGATGTCCACGAACTGAAGCTTCCATTGCAACAGAAAGACCGGCAAGTCCAGCACCGACAACAAGGACTCTGGCCATACTCCCTCCTAAACAGTCCTCTTCATCAACCCCTATGCGGCAACAGTTTGCTTGAAGTTCTCATAGGTCTAGCAGCATCCATGGGCGAACGCACATTGTTGCCACACGACCGTGGGCATCTTCTGTGGACAGCAGAAGATGGAGCGAGTCGTCTGCTTACCTCCAGCATGGATCGTTGGACTACGGCAATCGTTGGTGACGATGGCATTGATGGGCCGGTGATGGGATTCGGTGAGAAGGTCACAGCTCAAGTTATTGCAAGAGGCGATGGCACAGTTGCAGGTGCTGCGGTGATTGATTATATGTTACAAATTTGGGCACCGAGCCTCTCAACCTCGTGGAAAGCAGGTGATGGTCGACGAATTAGTGAAGGTGATGTAATCGTCGAAATTAGTGGTGATTCTGAATCTGTTTTGCGTATGGAGCGTTCAATTCTCAATATTCTTGGTCAACTTTCAGGGATTGCAACCAATGCAGCCCATTGGGCTACAATCGCTCCTCGGCAGGTTGCTGCTACTCGCAAAACCGTGTGGGGGATGCTCGATAAGTGGGCTGTCCACCTAGGTGGCGGGCTTACGCACCGACTCAACAAAGATGATGCGAAAATGATCAAAGAAAACGATCTCGCTGTCACGGGCGAGTCCGGTATGCAAGCCATAGTTCAACTCCTATCGACAATGGACGTTGATGATTGTGGGGCCTTTCTAGAGTTGGAAGTGACCAACGAGAAAGATGCAATCATTGCTGCTTCAACATGGAAGCAGCGACAAGATACCGAATCAGTTCCGCAACTCGTCTTGATGTTGGATAATTTTGGTCCAGAAAGAAGCAAAGAAATGGTCAATGAATTAACAGACATGGGTCTTCGCGATGCTGTTGTTCTCGAAGCAAGTGGAAATATTGTATTCAAAGACCTTGAAGAATGGAGAGAATGTGGTGTTGATGTTCTTTCAACAAGCGCAATCAATCGCGGAACGACTCCGATCGATGTTAGTATGCTCATCGGCCAGTGAAGTGATTCTATGGAACATGCAGCCGACCCTTCGCATCCGCGTTATCGTTCCTTACTGATGCGTCACCGCCTCGAGGTTGCTGCAGAGAAAGGAATGCTAGCTGATTCTGCATTGATCGCTCATGGCCGCGGGGAGGCATACGATTACCTTCTCGGAGAAAGGACGATTCCAAGTGCTCACATCGCATCGCAAGTCGCACTACGGGCTTTGCATGATGCAGAACATCCAGTACTTTCCGTAAATGGAAATGTCGTTGCTCTTGCTGGTGATGAAATGCTCCAACTAGCTGAAAAACTCGGTTGTCCACTTGAAGTTAACATCTTTTACAGAACTCCTGAGCGTATGGAAGCATTACTCTCGGATTTGAATGAACGAAAAGAGCGGCTTGGAATTGATGTGGATATTCTTGGTGCTGCTCCCGATGCAACAATTCCGGGACTCAAGGGTCCACGTGCAAAATGTGAGACAAAAGGTATCCTCAGTGCTGATGTTCTTTTGGTTCCACTTGAGGATGGAGACCGTTGCGAAGCACTTGTAGCAATGGGGAAAACGGTCATCGTCATCGATCTGAACCCTCTTTCTCGTTCTGCACGTCGTGGTAGCATCACAATCGTCGATGAATTATCTCGCTGTTTGGAAAACATGCTCAGCATGAGCACAGAAGGCCTTCCTTCACTCGAAAGTTATGATCACAACAAGTCACTTCAAGACGCGCTCGATGCAATTGTTGAGGGGATGAAAAACGGACTTTCTGAACCAAAGGAATGAATGTTTCGAGATTTCATTGGGAAGGCTTCAAAGGCCGTCAACTCCGAGAGTTCTCCATGAGTGAGGATGGTCAAGAAACTCGCGGACTGATTGATATCAACGCCCTTCCAGAGCCAGTTCGACGCATGGCCGAGGTTATGACTGGGCTTGATCCGGAATGGAGTATTAACGGTTGGTTAACGCAACAAGCAGAGCAAACATTGGCATTACTTCGCCATGACCTCAAGCGTGAACGATTACTCCTAGAACAACGAAAATTCCGTCTAGATGATCTTGAACGCCGTATTTCTCCAGAAGATTCAGGAAAGCATGAGCATCAGATGTCGATTTTCGATTGCTTTGGCCTTGACCAGGACAATACCTTCACGGGTCTTTCTCAGCGTGGTGAAAAGCAACGAATCGAAGAAGGTGAGTCGCATGGTGCTGAGGCTTTCATTGAACTTCTACCCGATGAACAAGGCGATGACCCACTACTCGCAGTTGCTTGTCAATTGGTAGTTATGATCGTCGATGGTGAAATCGAGAAAGGCGAGCCGGTGGCAACCCTTGAAGCCATCTTTGAGCGAATGCTTGAGCATGGCGTAGAAGAGGAAGAAATCGACGAAGCCATCGATTACCTCTTGACCACTGGTGGGCTCATCGAAGTCGATGATGATTGTTTCATCTCAACCATTTAGATTAACCAGGCCATTTCACTCATATTCCAATGATCTGACAACATCCGAATACGATTCTATCATGCATCGATTAGAACGTACCCTCTGCTTGGAAAAGTGAAAGTGTTACTCAATTATTCCGTTTGAACTGAACGATTAACATCACCCAGGCCGATAATAAAATCGCTGCAAGAACTTGGTATAAAGTGGAAATAAACCACAAACCTATGTAAAAAATTGCAATAAAGCTAGCAAGGCCGATTACTAGAAATGGTGCAATTTTGGGCTTTGGATGTATGAAA
>DAKS01000029.1:0-499 GCA_002499195.1 Euryarchaeota archaeon UBA443 | reverse complement strand
ATATATGATCCCCAAAAATAATCCGAAGATTGCAAACTCTGGGATTAGTTTCGGTCTTAGTATGATTAATTCAATCGCTAAAAATATCGCTGCAAAATTATGCATTACTTGTTCATGGAAAAGGAACATGTGGTCATATTTCCTGCCTAGTTTCGCCTCACCAGGTAAGATGATGTAACGAACTATAGTTGCTGTTAGAAAGGCAATTGCGATACCGGTACAAAACGCAATTACCTGGATTTGTGAAAGGATGTGTGGGCTTGAAATTTCAAGATAATCGAGAGTTTGAACCAGACTAGCACTGGCGAAATAAATTACGTTTACCAGTAGTGTCCAACTACTGAAAGTTATGAATTTTTCAATCCCATCCGGGTGATAAATCGCTTCTTCAGAATTTTTTAACATCTGTACTCGCATATTCCCAGGTCCGCAATTGAACATGTAGATAATAGCACAAATGCCAACTGATAAGCAAATTAAGCGCCATGAAAATACTAAT
>DAKS01000050.1:36370-36810 GCA_002499195.1 Euryarchaeota archaeon UBA443 | reverse complement strand
CTCATCTTTGACAATGGAACGATTTCAGGCTCACCAACTGTGAATCTCACTACAACACAATACATCGTTTGGGCCAACAATAGTGGAGGTTCTGCTTCAACTTCAATCAACATCACTATCAACGAACCAGCTCCTGAAATCGAGTATGTTCCAAGCGATTTGATCTTGACTCGAGGCACGACTATGGTCACACTGCAACCGAATGTAACGGGTGGAATCATCGATTCATGGGAGATTGAACCAGATATTCCAAACGGATTGAGCTTTGTTGGTGGTGTGATTTCTGGAACGCCGACAGCGATTCAGAATCAGACGCAATACGTCGTATGGGCCAACAACAGTGGTGGTTCCTTGATGGCCTATCTCAACATCACAATCCTTGACATCATTCCAGAAATCTCCTACACGCCTGACAACATGACCTTGACCAACGATACGAG
>DAKS01000050.1:0-35977 GCA_002499195.1 Euryarchaeota archaeon UBA443 | reverse complement strand
TCTGAAGGATTGGAGTTCAACGAAACGACCGGACACATCACAGGAACGCCGACAGAAGTCATGGATGTTCGAACCTATGTCGTTACAGCCACCAACAGTGGTGGCTTTGCTTCAACGCAGATCAATATCACTGTTCTCGATCAAGTTCCATTGGTCGCTTACGTTCCTGATGATGTCATTCTGCTCAACAACTCAACCGTCTTGACGATGGAAGCCATCTCAACAGGTGGTATCGTGACCTCATGGAGCATCCTGCCTGACCCATCACCAGGATTGCTGTTTGATACAACCAACGGAACGCTTTCAGGTGTTGCAACACAGGTTCAGAGCCGAACCATGTATGCCATTACTGCATCCAACGATGTTGGTTCCATCACGGTCTTTGTCAACATCACCATCGAGGACTTGTTCTACAACATGTCACTCGGACCATTGTATCTCTTGAACAACTCCGAAATTGTTTCCCTTGAACCAGAATTGATTATCAGTGGATCAACCTTCGAAATTGAACCGGACTTGCCAGAAGGTCTGTTCTTCGGTGCTGACAACGGAACGATTTGGGGAACACCGACCGAATTGATGGACTTGACCAACTTCACCATCTATGCTAACAGCAGTTTGTTCAACGATGAATTCGTTATTCAAATCGGGGTTCTAGAGGATACGGACTTCGATGGTCTACCAAACGAATTGCCTGAGGATGCTGACCCACGTCGTGGATTGATCGAAGACCTTGACGATGATGGTGATGGCTTCACCGACCTAATTGAGGACGATTGTTACTCCGACTCATTGGATAGCTCGGATATACCAGCCGACCTTGATGGTGACTTCATCTGCAATGCGATTGACGATGACATCGATGGTGATGGTCTGAACAACACAGTTGAGACCAATACAAGCGCCTATGTCGATGCCAACAACACGGGAACAGACCCATGGGATGCTGATACCGATGGTGATGGTGTCTGCGATGGACCGATCGCACCGGCTCTTCCAGTTGATTACTGTGAAGCAGGCCCAGATGCCTTCCCGAACGATGCTGCTGCCTACCTCGATACCGATGGCGATGGAATGCCTGACGAGTTGTTGGGCGAATCGACGACTGGATTGGTTGAAGACTTGGACGATGACAACGACAACTGGACCGATCTGAAAGAAGCTGAATGTGGTCCAACCGATTCCAAGAACGAATTAGATACGCCTGTTGACAGTGATGGTGATGGTATCTGCGACTTCAACGAAGATTTGTCCGTAACCTACGGAACAGGTGACTTCGAGTTGTTACAAGGACAGCGCAACGTTACACTCCAACCAATAATCACGGGAATGACCGTCGACATCTGGGAGATTTCACCTGCTCTACCGTATGGTTTGTTCTTTGGTGGCGATACGATGGCACGAACTGCGAACGGTAACGGTACGATCTACGGTGTACCGCTTGTTCCTTCGAACTTGACCGAGTACACGGTCACGGCCACGAACTTGTTGACTGGAACACAAATCTTGACCACGTTCAATCTCTCGATTGCGGAAGATTATGACTTGGATGGTCTGCCAAACAACAACACGCGCCTTGGATTGCTCGAGGCTGACTTCGACGATGATGGTGATGGATTCAACGATTCGTTCGAATTGGAATGTGGAGGCGATCCGTACAACCGTTCCTCGGTTCCGAAGATTGAATCGGATGGAACTTGTTACGAATTCCGTTCTTACGAACAACCTCCTGAAAAGGACTTGAACCCATTCAAGCCAATTTGCTTCCCAATTATCTTCTTGATCCTTGCATTCATCCTTGTGGTTCCAATGATTTTGACTCGACGTAAGGAACGTGTAGGAGTCCAAGCGGAGCATGTTTCGGCTACACCAACCATCCAGAGTGGTTCTGGAACTGTACTCGATCCGTTTATTCTCAGGGCTGTAACCATTCCATACAACACCAAGACGAAGACTGAGGAGCGAATTCGTTGTGCTGAGATGTCGCCTGGCTATGAGGTCAAGGCCCGAGAGATTAACGTTGAGATCAACAAGAAACGGTTCGGAGCAGCCCCATTTGGTGGTATTCAAGATGGAAGGGGGTTACTCAAGTCCAATAGCGACGGTATCCTGATGCTCCAATTCACCTTCGATGGAACCATTGAACCGAGCGAGTTTGGAATGGTCTACAAGAGCAAATTGATTCTTGATGAGAAGACATACTTCGTATGGCACGTTGAGACCAAGGCCAAGAAAGGTAAGTGATCACAGAGGAACTTCGTGTAACCAGCCGAAGATGTCTTCTTCGGTTTCGTTTTGAATACCTGTGAGTTTATCGTATAGTGTTGTTGTGATCGTTCCAGGTGTTCCATCACCGTAGGCCACTTTTGTATCGCCATGTGTAATGCTACCAATTGGTGAAATGACGGCTGCAGTTCCACAGCAGAAGGCTTCATCCGCAGTCATTGCAAATTCAGCACTGACCTTCTCTTCGATGACTTCGTATCCCATGTGACGAGCTAGAGCGATGATGGAATCACGAGTAATTCCTGGAAGAATAGTTCCGGTTAGTTCAGGTGTGTAGAGGACTTCATCCTTGATGCAGAAGAAGTTCGCAGCACCGACTTCTTCGATGTAGGTACTGGTTCGAGCATCGAGATAGATGACTTCAGCATAGCCAGATGCTTTCGCCATCTTGCTTGGCATCATTCCTGGTGCATAGTTTCCAATGGCCTTGACACCACCAGAGCCACCAGGAGCAGCACGATGGAATTCATCGGAAATAAGCAATTCAATAGCACGCATTCCGCCCTTAAAGTACGGTCCAACCGGTGTGACGTAAATCATGAACGAATAGCTTGGAGCAGGAGAAACACCGAGAACAGGTCCACTTCCCATCAATAATGGTCGAACGTACATGGCACCTCTTCCCATCGGCGGAACCCAATCGATGTTGGCTTGAACGACTTGTTCAACCGCATCTATGAAAATGGATTCTGGTACAGGGGGCATCTTCAATCGATCCGCACCACGTTGCATCCGTCGAGCGTTCTCATCAGGACGGAAGAAGACGATACGATCTTTGTCGGTTCGATAGGCCTTCATTCCTTCAAACAGACCTTGACCGTAGTTGAGAACACCTGCAGCTGGTGAGATGGAAATATTGCCATAGGGACGTAAATCACCAGGCATCCACGGTTCATCGCCCGTGGTTTCAGCAATGTACATGATATCGGTTGGTGTTAACGAGAATGTCAGTTTGTCCCAGTCGATATCTTTGGCCATGAATCTCAACCCGTGATTCTCGCTAAGGAGATTCGGCTTTCAATTCTTGCTCATCGATTTTTTGCACATTTAGTGATTTATTGACGTACTGGCCAAAGGCTCGGTTTCAAGACGGTTGAGCCCGAGGCGTTGCTATGGAGGCATGGTCGGGTCGTTTTGGTATCGTCAGTGGGCGGTATCATTCGCACGGTGATGACGATGCTCCTCAGACGACGATCGAGTTGTTCGGTCGGTGCGAGGATGGTGCATCCATCTGTGTTCTCGTTTCTGGTTTACGTCCAACCTTTGAGATTGCAACGGTAGGAAAACGTAGCAAAGACCAACCTGTTACGCAGGAAGAGGAACGACGTATCGATGGCTTACGTCGTCGACCTGAAGTGATTGATGTACGCGGACCTGTTTGGAAATGGACTGATTTGGGTGAGAAACCGGTGTGGACCGTCGAAGCGGTTCAACCGTTCAACGTCCCTTCATTACGTGGTGAATTACAGAAGCAAGGGTGGACAATCTATTCCGGCGATATTCCCTTTGTTAATCGAATGTTCTTGGATAATGATGTGGGTATGCATATCTCCATCGATGGCTTCCTTATCGATGAGCGTGCCTATGAGGACGAGGATGGTGAGCGCAATCTACGGGTTGTAAAACACGGAGGCGTTGGTCGATACGAAGTCGATAGAACCGTTTCAGTTCAACTAGAAAACGTCAATGAAAGCGAACCGTTTCAAGTTCCATGGCGTATTCTTTCCTATGATTTGGAGACGAGCATTGCCAACAATTCGATTCTCTGTGCAGCAGTCTGGGTCGAGGATATGATCGATGGGTCGCGACGTGTTTACGAGTATCGAGGTGCTGAAGACCTGATTATGGAACAGATGACCAAAATGGTTCGTCGAGAAGATCCTGATATCATCACAGGATATAACATCGATAATTTCGATTTCCCTCGGTTGGTTGAGCGAATGGATCACCATACCAATCGCAAGCAATGGCAGGCTCGTAGCAATCTCTTGGGCTGGGGCCGCACACCATATTTGGAGACCGAATGCAAACGGACACGTACTGGTGTTCTTCCTCGCCGTCAATCGAATCGAGCTTGGAATCTTGGTGGTCGAGCAATCGTCGATGCTTGGTGGCAAGCACGCCAAGCACTACGGCCGCAACGTGAGACGCTATCGTTCATTGCCCGCTTGCTGTTTCCTGATGAGGAAGACAAACAGAAGATCGACATCGATGCTTCCAACATGGACGAAGAATGGGCAAATCGTCCTGATGAGGTCATGGAATATTGTGTTCGAGATGCAGCCTTACCGCTCGATATTCTTCATGCGATTCAAGCGATTCGCCGCAAGGAGGCGGTCGCTTCGGTTGCTAAAGTTCCGTTTGAAACGGCTGCTAATGGAAGCACGTCTCAACTGCTCGACAGCCTAGTCATTCGATTGGCTGACCGCGAGAACGTGGCCGTTCCATTGACCGGAAGTGCGGAAGCAAAGCAAGGTCAAATCACTGGAGGATACGTTCACGATGTTGAAGCAGGATTGCATCCATGGATTGCAGTACTGGATTTCAAGAGCATGTATCCAAGCATTATGATCGGTAACAATGTATGTTACACGACTCGAATCGATCCATCTCATCCCGAGCAACCAACTGAAGATGATGCAACCAATGTATCCCCAACAGAAGCTGTCTTTTGGAGTGCTGAACATCGTAAGGGATTGGTTCCAACATTGCTTGAAGATTTGATGAATCAACGCGATGAACACAAGGCACAGATTAAGCAAGCTCGAAAAGACGAGCAGGTTGAGAAAGAAGAGTTCCACGATTCAATGCAATATGCTGTTAAAATTATGATGAATTCCTTCTATGGCGTATTCGCCTCTGGATTCTATCGATTTACACACAAGGATTTGGGTTCTTCAATTACAGCATGGGCGCGTCAAAACATCAAGACCATCATTCAGAAACTTGAGGATGAAGGCCACCACGTGGTCTATTCTGATACGGATTCTATCTTCGTCCGCTCACCTGTACCAGAAGGATCACCTTCCGTGTTGAAGGAGGACGATGATGAAGCAACAATTGCAGCTTATGAGGCTGCAAAACAAGCAATGATCGACTTCGGTCTCGATATCGCCAAACAATACAGCCGAGATTCTGCCGTCCTCGAGTACGAAAAGGGCCTCTCCGTTTTCTTCAGTCACGGAGCCAAGAAGCGCTATGTTGGCCAAGTTGTTTGGCCGAGTGAAGAGATGCTGATTCGAGGCTATGAGACTCAACGAACCGACTCGTTTGAATATCTTACAACAGCTATGAAGAAGACGTTCACCTATGCATTGGCTGATGAAGGCGATGCACTTGTTCAGCATGCACGCGAATGTGTTGCAGCATTAAAGAAACACGAAGTGGATGCACGTCGATTAATCCTCGCTAAATCATGTAAGGGAAGGGTTCGGTCCAACGGTGAAGTGGATTTCACCAAGGATTATGCACGTCCTGAAAGCATGGCACAAGTCCGTGCTGCAATGATTCTTATCGAACGTGGACTTGGCTTCACGCCAGGTATGAAAATATCGTATGTTGTTACGAATGCTTCGAAACGACCGATGCAGGTACATCCGTGGATTGAAGCGGAAGATGATGGAGGCATCCCTGGCTATGATGGACGCTTCTATGCTGAACGATTGGCTGCTGCCCTAGGCCGTATCACCGAAGCATTTGGTTGGAATGCGAAGGAGTTGTTCGACGGTAATCGTCAAACCTCATTGTTCTCATTTTAGGCGAACAAATCGCAAAAGGCTTCTAAATGGCGGAAAGACAGGCAATAGCATGGGCGTAATGAGAAAAGCAACTTTCCTTGCGGTGCTGATGATGATCAGTGGCCTTGCTGGATGCTTTGGTGGAGATGAAGACGAAAACTCGGAAGAAATCGTAGCTGTCTTCACGTATTCACCTGCAACCAACATTCGTGCAGGTCAAACCATCGATTTCGATGCACGAGATTCACTTCCATCGGGAGTTGCTTTGACCTATAAGTGGGATTTCGACGGCGATAATTCCATCGATGCTACTGGTAGAAATGCTGATTGGTCGTATCCAGAAGTTGGCGAATACACTGTGGAATTGATCGTTAGTGATGGTTCGATGAGTCAATCAACAACCAAGACGCTAACCATTGTCGATGCTACTGCTCTTCCTCCAACCGCCGAGATCACGTCCTTTTCTTCTGAAGAGGATTGTGAAGGCGAAGATGTCGATGAGGGTAATCACATCCACATCTGGATTTGTGATTTTGATAAATCAAACTCGGACCGGAACGCTGACGGAGAAACGAACGTCGAACTCGATGCTAGCGAATCAACTTCAGGATCGGGAGACGATTACATATCGAAGTATCATTGGGATTTAGATCTTGAATTTGATGCTGATGGTGATGGAGATTCAACCAACGATAACGACCTTGAAGGCGAAACGGTTGAGTGGAAAGATCTCAGTCCAGGTGAATATGAAGTCGGATTGACGATAACCAATGGTAAAGGATTAACCGATTCGGATGATATCAAAGTATACGTTTCCTATGCAGGATATTGGTTGGATTTCCAAATGGGAGGAAACAACTCGGGTGACCCGGTTGAACTCGATTTTGAATTCACTGTTCATTACGACCAAGACATTGGAAACACAATTCGAAAAGCCGTTGGTGAGTTGACCTATCCAAAGATTGACAGTGACTGTACCGACATTACGCCAGGTGATGGCAACAACTGCCGAGCTAAACTGGATCTTCACGCCTTCAATGAAGAGGATGATGAAGCGACCAATACGTCCAACACTGGATTAGATAAGCGCAATGATGGTGATTGTAATAGCGATGACAATGATTGTGTACACCTTACCCTTTCTTCCTACTTGTTCACAGATTCAGAAAGTGATAGTACCTATGGTGATGGCGAATGGACAATGAAGATTCGAAACAATCGAGTTAATGACTTGCATGTAGAATCGCTCGTAATCCGGTTGGTCTACAAGTAAAACCGCGAGACTCAAGCAAAGTTTGCAACAAAAAATTAGCCTAATATTACCGACTCTTTCAAATAGGGGTTGTTTGTCGCAGGGATGCTAAGGAGTAATTTAGTATGCCATCACAATGGGAAGATAAGAGCAAGCCACACCGTAACATCGTCTTCGTCGGTCACGTCGATCACGGAAAGTCGACCACTGTTGGTCGTCTCCTCCTCGATTCAGGTCACATCGAAGCGCACGTTATCGAAAAGAACGAACAACTCGCCGCTGAGGCAGGTAAGGCCGGATTCGGTCTTGCGTATGTCATGGACGGTCTAAAGGAAGAGCGAGAGCGTGGAATTACCATCGACGTCGCTCACAAGGAGTTCTTTACTCCTAAGTACTACTGGACTGTCATCGACGCTCCAGGTCACCGAGATTTCGTCAAGAACATGATCACCGGAGCTTCACAAGCGGACACAGCGGTTCTCCTCTGTGCTGCAAACGACGGTGTTAACGCACAAACCAAGGAACACGCGTTCCTCGCAAAGGTTCTTGGTGTCAAGGAATTGATTGTCCACGTTAACAAGATGGACATCTCTGGTGTCGACTGGTCCGAAGACAAGTACAACGCCGCTGTCAGCGAAGTCACTGCACTTCTCAAGATGGCTGGATTCGGTTCTCAAATCGACAACATTCCAATGATTCCTGCTTCGTCACTCAACGGCGACAACGTCTTTGAGAAGTCCGACAAGTGCCCATGGTACAACGGACCAACCCTCTTCGAGGCAATCGACGCTGCAGCAATGCCAAACAAGCCAATCGACAAGCCACTTCGACTACCAATCCAAGACGTCTACAAGATCTCTGGTATCGGTACTGTCCCTGTTGGTAAGATTGAAACCGGAACTCTGAACACTGGTAAGAACGTTGTTTTCAACCCGTCCCAGAAGTCTGGTGAGGTCAAGTCGATCGAGATGCACCACACAATTGTCGACAAGGCTGAGCCAGGTGACAACGTTGGTTTCAACGTCCGTGGTCTAGCAGCTGACGACATCCGCCGTGGTGACGTTGCTGGATATGCGGACAACGAGCCAACCTTCGTTCGACACGACGAGCACTTCGTTGGACAAATCCAACTTATGGACATTCCAAAGGCTGTTTCCGTCGGATACACCCCGGTTTTCCACGCTCACACTGCACAAGTTGCTGTCAAGTTCATGGAACTTCTTGAGAAGACCAACAAGAGTGGTAAGGAAGCAAACCCATCGTTCCTCAAGAACGGCGATGCATGTTTGATCCGTTTCCAACCGACCAAGCCAATGTCAATCGAGCAAATGGATAAATTCCCTGAGTTGTCCCGATTCGCTATCCGTGACATGGGTAAGACCGTCGCAGCTGGTGTTTGTCTCAAGATCGAGAAGAAGTGAGTGAACATCACTCATTGATTTGAACTGGAGGAGCAGAGTATGGCGGCCGTTACAGTCATCAAGTTGACTGGAAACAACCACTCTGACATCGATCGAGTTGCAGGTCATATTCGAACCATTTGTGACCAAAGCGATACCAAGCTTCGAGGACCAATCCCTCTACCGACCCGCCGTCTGGTCGTTCCTGTCCGACGTGCACCTGATGGTGAGGGAAGCGAAACCTACGATCACTGGGAACTCCGTGTTCACAAGCGCTTGTTGGAAATGCACATCAACTCCGGTAAGGACGAGAGTGCTCTCCGCTTGGTCGCAAAGATCGACATTCCTGACTCTGTAACCATTGAACTTTCAATGCGCACAGTCAACTGAAGTGTTTGAACTGTAAATGAAGTGAGCATCAACGATGCTCAATCTTACAATGGGGCAGCTTCAGCTGTTCCCGATTCAATTAGCCATTGTGCCATTGTTTCGTCCAAATTGTGAACGTCACCAGCTTTGAGAATTAATTCCGAACCGTCAGCAGTTGCAATTGGGTCGTCAAATGATTTCAGGATTCGAATACGAATTTTTGGTGATGCTTCATCCGTAGGCTCGTCTTCATTCATCCAATCATCGCTAATTGCTGAATCTGTTGAAGGTGCTAATTCCATTGCTGCCCCGTGGCGTCCTTCTTTGGTTTGAGAGGGTGCTTCAACTGGAGATTGGGAAGGCTGTTCAGGTTCATGTTCAGAAGGGTCTTGTGCTGCTTCATAGGCATCCCATTCAAGCGCAGCTATACGATCTTCCTCATCCTCATCGAATGTATCCATCGGTTCGGGGTTATCATCTTCGAAAACCAATGATGGTGGTGCATGATCGGTCAGTGTTTCTTCAGTAAAATCATCCAATTGCATAGTACCTGGCTTGTGTGTTGGCTCAACAAACTCCATCTCTCCGCGAAGACCATCTTGCATTTCTCTCCATCCGATGGTCATCTTGAATTTGTCCATCTCCTTCTCGATGGCACTGTAAAGAGCACGTTCTGCAGCATCTGCTTTCTGCCAATCGATAGGCGGAAGTGGTGTTGCAACGTCGCTTGCGCTTGTTGCCATTCGAAGTGATTGTGAAGAAGCATGTTGCATCATAGCAACCATTCTTCGTCTTGCCAACTCCGATGCGATATGGCGTACGTTCGCTTGTCTCTTTTGCTCATTCTGAACTCGGAGATCTGCTCCATGCTTACGGATCATATCGTGAATCTGTAGATCGAGTGTCGTCAACAACCTCTTGACCATTTCCCAGAAGTCTTTGCGAGGTAGATGAACGGGTACGTGACGGTTTGTTTGTTGGCGATAGGTTGCGAACAACTGCTCCTGAATCTCACGGGCCTGTTCTGGCGTGAGGAGGTTGTCGCTCGACATCATCATAGCCTCGGTCTTTGGGTCTTTGAACTCTCTTGTCCAGACTTAATCAACAAAGACGAGGCTTCAAACCAAATGGCTCACCTCGCGCAGCGAGGTGAGATAAGTGAATCAGCCCAAGAAGCACGTTTCCGCGGTCTTCCTTGTGCTGTTGCTTGTCCTCGTTGGGCCTTCAACCTATGTTCAATCACGAACAGTAACTTATGGGCCAGTGTCTTTCCAACCCGCAACAAATGAAACTACAATCGATGCTAACATCACTTCGATTCAAGTTCCAGCGAATCATACCATTACCTCAGGTTTCATGTCGATTGAACCAATTTGGGAAACGGTAGAAGAGAATGGCACCTATTTCGGGGCGGATCTTGCCAACGCATGGGCCAATGGTACCCACAATCTCACCTCTTCCCTCGCTCATGGCGGGCAACTCTCGTTAGCAACCGATTCTTCCGTAGGTACACTTACCGATTTTGAATCGACCAAAATGGTTCCAACCGGTTGGCTAACCATGGGTCATGATGGAGAAGTGTGGGGTGTCGAGAATCTCTCCTCACTCCAAACTGGACCAAATCCGAGAGATGGAAACCATTCACTTGCTTATCTGACAACAACTGTGAACGCTTCAGGGTGCATCATCTCACCACACTATCAAACTCCTGAATTCATCAGTAACATGTCGTTGACGTTCGATCATTGGCGCTCGTTGGCAAGCGATGATGCTGCATGGGTTGAGTATACTCTCGACAATCAATCCTCTTGGCAACAACTCATTCCGAATGGAGGTTATTCCGATTCCGTCACATCCAATCATCATACCATGACTCAATCGCTTTCATCGATTTGGGCAGGTGATGATGAACAGTGGACGACCACCCGTTTCGAATTGGATTATTTGTCGAATATCGGTAGTAGTGAATCGATGCGTTTCCGTCTTTGTATCGCCGTTGGATCATCGAACAATCAACGCGATGGCTGGTTCATCGATAATATGACTTGGCATAATCAAGGCGATGAACCAGGTTCTTGGTTTCATGGAAACTTAAGTGGAGATTATGCTCCAAACGCTGATGGAAACCTTGTCATGCCTATCAATTTCGCTGGTCTTGCTAATCCAATCGAACTTGAAATACGTTCCAATTGGGATATTGAAGGCGGAACCAATGACGGGATGACTATTTGGTATTCAATGGATCAAGGCGTTAGTTGGGTTTTGCTTTCACCGCTTCCAGGACTGCCTGGAAACGGTGTTGTCCATCAAGGAGTCATCTATAACCAGGAATCCTTTGGATGGCTACCGATGTTCTATCCAGTTCCTGCTACTGCTTCGACGCATACTAACGCTTCCAATGCATTGCTCAAGTTCAATGTTCAAACCGATTCCATCGTCAATCATGGGGGCGGTGCACCCGCGAACGGTTGGGAAGGTATCATGATCGATGATGTGACACTTCACTCAGGCGCCAATACAGCGAATCATGTGCGCCGTGTATTGAGTAATTTTACGAACCAACCAACCTATCTGAATGGTTCAACAGAAGGTTGGTTGGACAATGTAAGCGCACCCAATCAATGGCAATGGGTTTCCACCATGGGCGTGAATGGGCCAGTTACTGATGTAGATTCATTCGAAAATGCACACATGATGCCAGAAGGCTGGTCAATCGAGAACTTTCGAGGCGTTGGATGGTCTCATGGAGTTCTTGGCAATACGGCCCTTGGACCGTCACAGTGGCATTCAGGACAATACGGTGTTGGCATCGAATTGAACGGACAATATGCTGCAAATTCGTATGCCCATCTCATCTCTCCAGAATACGTTTTACCTGACAATGTCACGGCACAGTTATCGTTCCGTCAATGGATATGCACGGAAGCAGCTTGGGATGGAGGAGCCGTCTCTGTTTCAACAGATGGAGGTCTCAATTGGTGGTATCTTCCCGCTGACCCAGGAGGATTCCACGATCGGATTTCAACCGTCAACACCAATTCACCGTTCTATGGCGAGGGACTCCTAGATGGTTCTCAAGTTACAGGAGGGTGTGGAAGTGGTGCGCCTCGTCCGTTCGAATTGAAAACCTCTGACATCTCCAATTTATCTGGCCAGTCTGTACGTCTCCGTTTCTCGTTCTTTTCAGACCAATATGTCGAACGTGATGGTTGGTACGTTGATGATGCAGGTATTGATGTGTCATTGTTTGAATTGGAAGGAGATTGGGTTTCACCGTCCATCACTCCACACCCTCTCTTCGGCTACGGTCATCTCGACGGTCTTGCGCATGAGCCCGATAATACGACGCTTCGCTTCAGCCTACTCGATGCAAACGGGGCCATCATTCCTGAATACGAACAACGAATCATGCCTTTCTCAGTGGATTTGAACCCCGTTGAATATCCATCGGTTCAGATCGTTGCCCACATGACTTCTAACAATTCATATCTTACTCCGACCATTGATCGGCTGGGACTTGGCGTCGTGCAAAGTTTTGGCCTATATCATCAGAAATATAACACTGAAATGAGCGATTTCGATGTGACTCAAGAAGGCTTCTTGCAAGCAACAACTAGCACGACAGTAGAATTCATCCACAGTCCAGGTTGCGTTTATGATGCTGTAACATTGTACCAGTTTGGCGGAAACTTGTCGTTGTACTCGTTCTCATTTACCCAGAGTTCAAGCCAGTACTTCCAGGGTGCACCTTCCGTCAAGGTTGATCAATACAACGTCAATAACGAGAAAGAATTGTACGCTCCTTGGTCCTTCACATTGAATTCAGGAGAAGTATTCAGTGCTCTTATCCTTGAACCGCGTTGCCTCATTCCGCCAAAAGGGCCTCACGTGACCATCGGACAAAACCAACTAGTTGCCATCGATTGGCCACCAACCGGTAATGATTCGAACTTCGGTGTTCAAGCGATGTTTGATTCCATTGTCAATGGTACGAACATTATCGATGCGACTCAGGACGGACAATTGTACGTCAATACGTCCAGTTCGACGAACTATCAGTTCCGTCACCTCATCGCATTGCCGATGACCGCTTGGGGCATTCCAAACGTGTGTCCACTGTTCGAAGGTTCATTCACTCTCCAAGCACGTTCAGGACCTCAACAAACGGACGTGTATCTCGGAGCAAGTATACTCTCAACCATTCCTGCGAATTCAACCAGTTACATTGCAGTCGAAAACACGTGCCCATACTTCGACCCCATCTCTACCGACGTTTCGAACGAGTGGATTTGGGGGTATGCCATCTACACCATCTCCACATCGAATCCAACCGAACTCGCAGCATACGATGTCCTTGCCCTACCAAAGCAAGAAAAACTGAAGTTTGGACTTAATGAATCCCTCCTCAATCAAGCGCTCAATGCGTCCTATACGGGAGACGACAGAACCTTACTCGATCTACCGTTCCGTATTCAAACAGAGCGCGGAAGTGTTCGCGTTGATCTTGAAGTTGAAAGTCAACCCGACCTTGTTGATTCAGTCATCGATGCACCAGGATCTCGCTGGTTACCGAACACACTTCGTAGCATTACAACCTATCACGAACGTGTGATACCAACGCATCCGACGATGGATGCGCCTGCTCTGGAACGTATTACCCTCTCCATCGGCTCAAGCGATGATGTGGCATCAATACGCATCAGTGTTGAAGCCGATCGTCTTGATTCCACACCCCGTTTCATTCAAACAGCTGGAGCGGGCTATGCAACCCTTCAACCAACATCCAATGTAACATGCGTACAGAGTACATGCACAGTCACATGGGTCTTCAAGAGTTCATGGTTGAACGATGACATCGACGACTTACACTGGTTCATCTCATCGATTGATGAAAACGGTTTGGAAACGGGTCCATTGGTTTACTCGGACAATACGCCATACAACGATATCGAGAACGATTTGGAAGCTTTCAATGTTATCGCTTACGATCATCGTGGCCGAGCATTGCACGATTGGACACAACCGTTGTGGCCGTTACATGTCAATCCAGGGGCCTCTTTAACGGTTCAAGGGCAGGTTCGATATCAAGGGATTGTAGACGCTTGGGTTGGAGAAAACGATGCTGAAGTAACAGTCGAAGTCAGCGCCATACCACCATTGAACGAAAGTGGTCCAGACCAGTGGGAAGGAGAACCGATCGTATGGTTGTTCTCCAATGTTACAACCGTTGATTCCGAAGGAAGATTTTCCATTCCATTGACAATTCCAGATGCAGAAGGTGTTCCAAGCGATACGCGATTGGAAGCCAGAATCATTCTAACACGATGTGGACCTTCTGGTTTAAGTTTGGAAACGGCTCTTGACCAAACCGAAGAATCAACGTTCTTTGAAATGATGTATGACAAGAATCCACCGGATGTGATCGGAGTAGAAATCCTTGATCCAAGTGGCTTGCAACCCGCTGATAATCACGTTTGGCTTCCGGACAGAGACGTTCCGTTACGGTTGTATGTCGAAGATGCTGAAGGACTGGAAACGCCTCTAACCATCTACACATGGTCTGAAGACCAAGACGATACTAATGGCAATGGCATCATGGAAGAGAGTGAATACAAATCGATGACGGCTAACGTCAATCGCGGCGCATTGCAAGCTGAAGTCGACCTTCCGTTACTCGATGTTGACGCCATTCTAAGTCCGGGTGAGCCACAAGGTCGACTCAGTGTAGTCATTACAGGATATGACCTTGCAGGAAACCCATTACAATCCGGTGGTTCCTTTGGAGAAGAGAACGATGCTGCAACCATCTTAGTTCAACCTCGTCAAGCAACGCTTCTGGATATGAATACAGTCACGTTGGATTCTATTGATGGATATCTATTCCCTGGACAAGAACATCATTTCCAATTCGATTTGATCGATGGGAACGGAATCGACAGTCTCGATTCGATCAACATTGGACTGATGAATTCACTTCACGAAGATTGTTGGATCGAATATTCTCCACGTTTCCAACAAACCGCTGCTGATGTAACGTGCTTTGTTGCACCACCGACTATTACTGCTACAAAGGATGCTCTAACCATGAGATGGACGTTGGATGTAGCATTCCAACTTCGATGGGATGCAATGCATGAATGGAGCGATGGTGCATTTACACCTTCGATTAAGGTCATCGATGAAGCACAGGATGTGGGCCTTAGTGGCACATATCTGACCTCAGTCAATTGGTCAACACATACCCGCGTTGAATTGAGAATCGATTCAATTTACGACCGTGTTGCACCGTTTGGAATTCTTGACGATGGAATCTTATCGCTTCATATCGATGACTTTGCTGATGTTGATGTCATAATCGTTCATCAACAAACAGAACACCGAGCACTGAACATACCATTCGATTCCCGTATGCACTACAACATCTCCTCCTTTGGAGTAAAACATCATGTTAGTGAGAAAACGGTCGATAGTCAAGGATTGAGTCGACATCGTCTGGTCGTAAATCAGACAACGCTTCCACAAGGAGAGGGAGAGTTGACGATCGAGTTAACTGGCTCCGTGTTTGATGTTGATGATTCACTTGTGATCGAACTAACCCTTGATTCACAAGCCCCTACGGTTTCGCTTGAACCAGGAACGTTCACCAATTTGGATTCGTTACAAATCAACGAAATTCCTGTTCAAGTTTCAATTCAGGATGATATCGGTGTTCCCACAGAGGGCGTTCAACTGCATTGGTGCTTCGTTCGAGGTGGCATTGTTGTCCCCGATTCCATCACTTCAATAGCGATGAACTATGATGGTACATCGGGTAATATCGCCTCTTTTTCGACAACACTCGATATTGAATCTCAGGGTGTTGAATTCGAAAAGAGCGACCGATTAAGCGTCTGGTTTTCTCATAGTGATAGAGCCGGCAACACACTCTCTGGCCAAGGGACAGAATTGATGCCATTGGACGTTTATATCGTTTGGATGGCATATGAACCAACGCCGATATCGATTGAAGCAACACCGTATCGTCCAGTACTTGGTGAAATCATTTCAATCGAATTCACTCTCGAAAACATTGGTTACTTGAGCGGTTCAACCGAGGTCACTCTCCTCGATGAGGATGGATTGGTCCTTGGAAATGCTACCTTCGTATTGGATCAAGATGAGAAGGAGAGCGTCGTTTGGACTGTTGAAGCTTGGGATACGGGGCGTCTTGGTATGGTGATTCAACTAGATGATGAACCGTTGTTGATTCCAGTTCCAATCGCTGATGTAATCGCTGAAGATGGAGATGCAAAATCTTCTAATTCTGAATTGGGATTGAATATGCTTCTTGTTCTCTTAGCTGCAGGAGCAGTCATAGCATCGATCCTGATGCGGAAACAGCGAATTAAGTCTCTCTATGATGAATACGAATATTTCGAAGATGAGGACCTTCCACCACCACGTCCTGCTGGTTTTGATGATGTTGACCAAGAGGAATAGTCAAGAATAAGGCCATCGAGCGGAGCATACGTGCCGGGGTTCCCGAGCGGTCAAAGGGGGTGGACTCAAGATCCTCTGCGTAATGCTTCGCAGGTTCGAATCCTGCCCCCGGCACCACGATTTCATAGATCTTCGAGTTCCTCTTGTGCATCGCTCGTCAAAGATTGAAACACTAGACTTTCTGGGAATTCAATAGCGATAAGTGCGCGAATGGCATAGGATTCAGCAACATCATTTGGCGGTTCAGCGATCTTAACTCGACCATTGGTTAAGGTAATCTTTGCACCAGGCCGAGGTGCATCGGCTTTAGCTGGCAACCATATACCCACACTACCCAAGGATGGGTGTTGAGCAAGTATGAGTTGCTCTTCAGAAGCATCACCAACAACGTTGGAAATGTACAGTGGCCGCTCATCGTTGAGAACCGTGTTGGAATCTTGCCACTCGTTGGAATAGACCAATTCGGACGAATCCTCTTGTCGCTTACTGATTTGTTCAACCACCTCTTCGACCTGCTTTTCTTGCTCAACGGTTTGTTGATGGATTTGGTCAAGAACTTGACGCAATCCTTCGATTTCATTATCATCATCGTCCTGAATTGCTCTATGCGCGAGAAGGATTAGTTCTCCCAGTTCCTCACTCATTTTTTGTTCAGGAGAAACACATTCAAGCGCTTCATCGAATAATTCGATAGCAAAATCGGGACGGTTCAAAGCGAGGAAAGATTCACCGAGTTCGGTCAAAGCCTGAGCAGCCATAGAAACATCCTCAGTCACCATTGTTTGTGCGTTCTTAATCGCTTCTTTGGATAGTTTATCAGCCATGTGTTGAGCCATCGCCTGAACGATGTGTTGTTTGAGTTTCATCGGCAGACTCAGCGTACCTAGGCCAAGCGATGATGTCGATAGGCGAATCGCTTTCTCGAACTTATTAGTCGAGAGTGCTAAGACGGCGAGACGAGCAAGAATACGTGCTTCGATTAGATCCTCATCAACGTGTGTCGCTTGGAATAAAGCGGTTGAAAGGTGGAGATGTGAACCGACCGTATCACCTTTCATTCGCTTCATAATGGCCAGAGCCATTTCCGCTCGAACAAGAATCCGTGATTGGAATCGGTGCGCGATATCGACCAGTTCACGGTCCAATGGTGCAAGATCGATTCCAGCGTTTTCTAAGCAATCCGCAATCATTGTTTGCGTCTCGATTATGATCTCATCTAACGATTCTTTCGAAAGTTTCTGTTTCAACTTGGCAACATGATGTTCCAAGTCCATCATGGTTTCACAACTTGGACGCAAGGGCGTCAACTTCTTGCGAATATTGGTTTTGATATTCTCGCCATTTACCATTCGGTGTAGTTCATTGAGCAGATTCACTTTGGCTTCACCATCCGTTTGAATCGATGGCTTAGCAGACTTTGCAGGTGCGCTTGAAAGAAGAGAATCAACCATCCATGTAATTTTGGCTTGAACGTCGTATTCGTTTCTCCGACTTATCGCATACTGCATTTCAGCAGCACGGATTCTTCGACCAAGTCGTCGCAATTCAGAAGCATGTTTCCCTTTCGCCTTTGTCGAGAGTCGCTCAAAGAAGGTCGATGGAGGACATACTTCACTTGCAAGTCGATGTTCCTCCGTCGCCTTAGCCATCTTGAAATCGTCCGTGACAAGGATCACATGATGGCCGTCTCTCTGTAAATCATGTGCTAAGACCATGAGGGAAAGGTCGACGTCTTGAGGAGATGCTCGCTCACCAATTTTCGCCCCCAGTCCTCGAATCTGACCTTCTGAGACCTCATGAGTTGTCAACAACGGTTTGATGTGGTTCAAGAGATTCGGTTTTTGCTTCCATCTCTGATAGCGAACATTCTGAATCTCACCGTGTACCCCTTTGGTGACGTGCATCGTACCCAAGGCTGATTTCAAGTCGTTGAGAATGGTTGTTGAGGCCATACCTCCCATGTGAATGAAGCAATTGGAATCGACCACGTAGGTGACCATGTATTGACCAATTCAAAACAAGTCATAGTTGTTGAGCCGAATGAACTGCCAAAATTGCATCGACAAGAGGGGCGATGGTCGCGCTGTTTGGGTAGGGAGAAACGACATCAGCAGCAGCTCGGACATCCTCAAACGGCGTTCCGACCGAAACCGACCAATTCGCCATTGCAAACATGGTCAAATCATTGGGTGCATCGCCAACAGCCAACAGTTCTGATGCATCCATGCCCATTCGTTCAAGGATTATTTCAAGGCCAGATCCCTTGGATAGGTGTGGTTCCATCAAGTGGATTGCAAACCCGGTTCGAACAACATCGAGGTTTGACCAATCGCTTTCTTCGATTGATGTTGTTACCAATTTGAGGTCCTCATCAGCGAATAGACACCATTCACTCTCTCTCCAAGCATTGGTTTGAATACCGTTTGAATCGATTTCAGTATGTTGTGAAGCGAGCCATTGTGCAGCGTTCTTTGCTTCAGCACCAGATGCCCGAACGATCGGCTCATCCCATTCCGGGTGCCACAATACGCCTCCATTTTCACAACACATTGGTCCACTCAAGCCAATGAATCGCCAGAGTCCATAGGTGATGGCTCGAACGTTTCCAGTTGCAAGAATGACAGGAATACCAGCATCTTCAAGCCGGCGTAATGCTTCAACTGCGTGCATATCCAAACGCTTCTTTTCATCGGTTAGGGTTCCATCAATATCGAAAGCGACAACACGCGGATACCATCCTGGTGGAAGCCACTCCATGGTTTGACTAAACGCTCATGTTTGAAGAAGATTCTTACAACGCTCATTATCGACAAAGGATAGTCTTAATCAAATAGGAAGATGAGCAAATCATCATGGGGGAGAGCGATACAGATGTGTTTTTCTCTCTCGAAGATGATGACCCTAAACCTTCATCTAAATCTCCAGAAGTTCCAACACAACTTCCCGAAGAAGAACCAGTCGAAGAAGAGGATGTGGAAATTCTTGATGCTGAAATCATAACGCAAGCCACGGGCGAGTACACGGTTGAATGGCCATTGATCGGCATGGATTGTCCCGATTGCGCCAGTAAAGCAACAAAGGCATTGAATCTAATGTCTCAGGTTTCTACGCCTATTGTTTCAGCAACTAGCGGTGAAGTCAAACTTTCCGTTGATTTGGAGAAAGGAGCACTTTCTGAAGTTTCAAGAGTTCTTCGTTCGCTCGGTCATGCACCCGACACCGAACATCATCATCTCAAAGGTGTCAAGGCTGCTAATGTAGCCAAACGTAACAATACGACACTTCGCGAATTGAAGAAATTGTTTCGTTTACAGCCCGGAATATTAGATGCAGACATCGAGAAAGATGGTCGTATTCTTTTGCAAATGGTAACAAGCGGAGATCAAGGACTTCTCAAAAAGCGTGATGAAGCTATTGAACAGGTTTGTGGTTCGGCGCCAAGATACGTTGCAACAACCTCCAATCGGCTTCGTCCAGATCAATTTCGATTACTCGGTGCAGCGTTCGCATTACCCTTACTTTTCATTATCATCTTCTTGGAAGTGATTGGGATTGAAGGATGGATTCCGGCAGCGATTGCAATCCCAGGAATCCTTGTCTCGAGTTATCAAATGTTCAGAGAGGCTATTGCAAGTGTAATTAATCGGCAACTTGGTTTCCAGGTCCTCACCAGCCTGGCCGTCATCGGTGCATGTGGCTTGATGATGTGGGAGGAGGCGCTTATTGTCGCCATTCTTGTGGCTCTCACTGCTCACCTTGAAGGCGATGCATTGGCGAAAGCGAGAGAAGCAATGCAAGGTGGGCTTGACCGATTACCAAGAGTAGCTCGCAGAGTTCAAAGCAAGAAGTCATTCACTCCATCAGCCATCCAAATTGGAGGTGCCTCTTCGATATCGCTTCCGATGGCGCCTACAGGTGTGGATACAAATTCAGAGCCAGAACAAATACCACTTGAACTACTCTCAATCGGTGACCACATCGAGATTCGTAGCGGTGAACTTGTTCCCACCGATGGCCGAATCATTGAAGGAAGAGGCGCATTGAACAAGGCGCCATTGACTGGAGAATCCGTTCCAGTCGATGTTGAAGAAGGTGACTTTGTCCAAGCAGGACTCGTTCTTGCACGTGGACCGATTATCCTTGAGGTCGAAGCCGTTGGAGAAGAAACACAGTTGTTCGAATTGATCGAAGCAGTCCACACCTTCAGGGATGAACCTCCACGATTACAGGCTTCCATTGAGCGATTTACAGCGATCTGGGTGCCGATAGTATTGTTCGGTGCTTTCGGAGTTTATTGGTTCCTATATCCAGACAATTGGAAGATTATTCTCCTGCTTTGGGTTGTAGCCTGTCCGTGCGCACTTCTGTTGGCCGCTCCAGTGCCTCACGCAGCGGCTTTAGCAAATTCAGCCCATATGGGGGCGATTGCACGCGGTGGAAACGTTCTGGAACGACTAGCCAAAGTGAATCACGTCTTCCTCGACAAAACAGGAACCCTCACTTCTGGAAAACCATCCCTTGGCAAGGTTGTGATGGCAAAAGGTCGACGCCACGATGCATCGGTTGCACTTGCAGCCGGAATAGAAGCGCGTTCATCACATCCTTACGCAGAAGCACTACGGGAATTTGCTCAGCATCTGAATATTGAGCCGATCAAAGTGAAGAAAATCAAAGATGTCAATGCTGGAATTCAAGCGATGCGCAACAAAGAGGAAGTGCTTATGCTCCGCCCAAATGCTCTTTCTGATTACGGGATCGACATTTCTGCTCGATTGAAGAAGGAGGTTGATCTTGCTGAATCATCAGGACATGGTGCATCTATTTTGACGAAGGGTGGTAAGTGCGTTGCTCTGTTCACCTTCATTCACGATGACACCCTGCAAGGTGCTGATGAATTGATTCCTGAACTGCACAAAATGGGAATTCATGTTCAAATTATATCCGGTGATCAACAAGGGGCAGTCGACCGATTTGCCTCATCCGTTGGTCTTCCAAGGACCGATGCTTTTGGCAATCAATCACCAGAAGACAAGGTAGCGGTCGTTCGTAGTCGGTCCGATATTGCGGTAACGATGATGGTCGGTGATGGATTCAATGATGCAGCTGCTTTAGCAGTTGCCGACGTTGGTGTTGCAGTTGGTTCGGGTGAGTCGGTGAATATCGAGGCTGCCGATGTAATGGTTCCTGGTGATGATCCACGTATGCTTGCTGATTTACTCAAACTGGCTCGCCGAACCGAGCGAAATTTTAGACAGAACCTTTCATTCTCAATTCTCGTTACAGTAACGTTGGTTTATGCCGTAGTCAATGGATTCTACGATGCGTTGTGGATCGGTGTTTTAGTGCATGAAATGTCAGTAATTCTAGTAATCCTCAACGGAGCACGTCTTGCAGAAGGGACTGGGACATTGACCTTGGTCAAGAAAACCTTCATCGCCATGTGGGAGGCTACATTAGTTGCATTTCAGACTGGTCGAAAACAATTCAATAAAATACGAAGTTGAAAGGATATATTCAAACCTAAGTAAGGTTGAGTCCTAATCGGTGAGCCGATGAGCAGAGTGAGGACAGACCCGTTGGTAGCAGCATTGACCCATCCTACTCGTCAAGGCGCATACCAAGCTCTTTCGCAGTGTGATGAGATGAGTACGGTTCAAATTCAAGGCGTACTCAACGTCGATCGCTACAATCTCTATCATCATCTCAAGCGATTGGTCAAGGTCGGCCTCATCGAGAATCATCGCGATGTTGGGCGAGCTCGTTGGTGGAGAGTGGTGAAGCAGGTCCCTCTCCCTTCAATGGGTGGAGATGATACGTCTATGTCGACCTCTCCGTTGGACGAGTTGTCCAAATTAACCCACGTCCACTCCATCGATCTTACCGATTCTCGCGGACAAGTTGGAGCGAAGCAACTGGTTCAGAGACTTGCACAAGAATACAATATTCCATTGGATCTACCATGGAATTTCCTACCGGGGAAAATCATTCTCGTGGGGACTAAAAAGAAAGATGATGAATGAATAAATTCATTGTTTGCTAAGCGAACAATCCAAAATAAAAGACAGGATGGGCCATCATGGACGAAGAACTAACGGTCGAGTCGAGAATTGCTCCGCCCCCTCTTTCGTGCCCAAAATGCGATGGTTTGCTCCCATCTGCTCTTGGCGACATTCAATGTGATTTGTGTAATGCTAACGTTCGTACAGAACACGAACCAACTCGGACAAAATGGATGAAAGAACGCATTTCATGCCCTTCTTGTTCCAAGGTTCTCATCGCTGGTATCGATCAACGTCCTGCTGAATTACGTTGTGGAGGATGTGGGGCCCAATTTACACTGGCTGCAAAGGTCATTCGTGTTGAAATCGAATGTCCTTCTTGCAAACGTGGATTGCGGATGAAACAACGACCAGGTCAGAGAACGATCGATTGTCCTGCTTGTGAAACAGCGTTCAAGGTTAGTTTCTGAGTTGTTCGTATGAAATCAACCTTCAAACTCACCGGACTTGCTGATTATATTACATTAACAAATGCAATGTTTGGGACAATGTCCATCTTTTTCCTTATTCTAGCGGTTGATGACACTCTGAGCAACCCATATTCTGAAGGTCTGGCAACCAAGTATATCTGGGCCTCAATGTTATGCATCTTTATTTCAGCCGTTGGCGATATCATCGATGGGCCAATAGCGCGTCGTTATTCAAAGAGAAAACTCCTTGGAGGTTCCCTTGATATCATGTCGGACTGTCTATCCTTTTGTGTTGCACCAGCATTGATGATATTCATTATGTTCGGACGTTGGGGAGAAGCAACACCACTGTGGACCCTTTCTTTGGGTATTCTAGGATTTTGGATTATTAGTACCGGTATGCTTCGTCTCGCACGTTTCCAGTACGAAGACGGGAGCGATTTACCATATTTCCATGGGCTATCATCTCCAGGGAATGCGATGATTCTCATGAGCACAGCTGGCTTCATTTGGTTACAACCGTTGCTTGATTTTGGACCCAATCTGAAGGATGCTGAGATTTGTGTAGGTGAAGGAGTAGACTACGCATGTCACGCAACTCCGGGGCTTGATCTCCTTATTTTACCCATTATGTTCATTAGTGGAGCCTTGATGATATCAGATCGCCGTTTGTCGAAGTTAAAGCATGGATTTGACATGAAATTGTCCATTATACAGATGATTTGTTTGCTCGTTGCTATCGTATGGGCTTTGATTCGAACAGGAGTTTCGGATGTAAGTCTCGAACTTGGTGGAGATATAGCTCCTGCAGGATGGTTTTTCTTCGCATCGTGTCTCTTCGCAATCTACTACGTCGTCAAACCGCAGCCGCCTGCAGTTTCAAAAGGTGAAGAAGCCTGATTGCGCATCAAAAATCTCTCTCCAAATCGCCCTTTTGTTCATGATGAACATCGCGCACCTTATGTAGGAAGAAAGGTCGATACACGTTCGGATGGGATGCTATGAGTGCTAGCGATAGCAGGCAAGATGAGGCTTTGGACGCTGCTCGAAAGAAGCGGGTCAATGCAGACCGTCTCAGCCTAGCTGCTCTTCGTAGTCAGTTCACTTCCTCGCCTACGATATCCACTGATCAGGCTCTTCTCACCAGTGCCCGTTTCCGTGAAGAAGAGCGTATGCGAGCCGACATTCGACGAGAACGACGTCTTCGACAACAAGCGATCTCTGAGCGAGTCGCTGCTATGCAAGATGCCATCGCCAACGATCTCGCTGTACAACATGAACTTACACTCGATGCATTGGAAAAAGAAATGCGTACCGAGATGGAAGTTGAACTTGCTGAGATGGAACGTTCAGCCCTGGCAACTGAAGAAACACGGATGCGTGAACAACTCGATCTTCGATTAAGTCGAGAAATCTCCAATCTTCACAATCAACTTGAGCACGAACATGATCGTCGTCTCGAAGAGCATAAGGAGAATATCAAGCAATCCATCGAAGTTCAACTTCAAGATGAACATCGTCGACGTCTTGCACTGCAAAAAGAACGTCTTGCACTTGAGTTCAACCAACGCCTGCAACAAAAGATTCGCCAACTTGAGGCAGATATCGAAGAGGAAATGGAATCACGATTCGTTGATATGGAGAATAAGGAAATCGAAGTTCTTGAGGAAGGACACAGTGCTCGTCTCGCTGAGCGAGAAGAGCAACTCCGTCGCGGTATCCGAACCCGTCTCGAGCAACAACTCCGAAGCCGGCTGCAAAACCGTGAAGCACGTCTTCGGGCGGAATACGATCGACGTAGTCTCCGTCTTGAGGAAGATATCGCACAACAGTTGCAACAAGAACTTGAAGTTCAACTCCGCCAGGAGACCGATAATCTCGAAGAACGCATGCGAGAAGATGTTGAACTTGCAATCGCACGACGTCGAGATGAACTCCGTGTCGAAATTCAGAAGCAAATCGAAGCCTCCCATTCCGAACGATTGAGCGAGAGGAAAGGGCGCCTCAAGGAAAAGTACGATATTACCTTCTCCAAGGCAGTCGATGATATCTCCAAGGTCCTCAAGACCGAACTTGAAACAGAATTGGAACGCCGTTCCGATGAAGAGTTTACTTCATACCGTAATACTCGAGAAGCTGAGATTCAAAATCGTCTTGCTAGATTCCGCTTTGAACGAGAAACTGAACTTCGTGGACAACTCGAGGAGCAATACGAAGCAAAGCGAACAGATTGGGCCGAACGCCTTGAAATCGAATTCCAATCTCGTGAAACTGCAGCACGTAAAGCCATCATGGCTGAGTTGGACGCACAACTTCGCAACGAACGACTCACCTTTGAGACCGATCTTGATATTCTCAAGGAAGAGACTGCGCTCGAACTTGAAGTCGATATGGAAGAACGTCTCGCAGCCTTCCGAACCCGTAAGCAGGAGGAAATCGCTGTTCAACTCGAGCGGCAACTCGACAAGCGTGAAGAGATTATGCGCAATAAGGCACTTATCGATGTCCGCAAGCGTGAGGCGTCCATCCGTGCTGAGATCGAGGCACAACTTGGCCTTAAGCGTGCAGAAGTTCGTGATCGTCTGAACAGTCTTTCTGAGAAGATGGATTCATTCCGTGAAATGGCTGAAACCAAGATGCGTGATGCTATCACTTCACAGATTCAAGGAGAAATCGATAGTTCAGAGGTTGAGTTACAAAGCCGAGAACAAGAGTTCGCAGATCTTCAACAAACCGATACCCGTGCTGAGAAGCGACAGAAGTGGATGCAATCGATCTCTGGTCAAACACCAGCATCTATGCCGATGGGCCAAGACCCATCTGCGCTTGGTGCACGTTCACCAGTAATGAGTGGAATGACTCGAACGCTTGGAGATCCTGAAGGACAAGCGATGGGATTGGGTGGAATGCGTGCGCCAATGGGTGGTGCAAAGCCACTTGGTCAAGCACCAATACTTCGTCCGGTTAAGGCACCTATTGGTTCAGCACAGCCGAGTGCAGGTCTGCCGAAGCCAATCGAGCGTCAAGTCCGAATGCCTCTTCAACCTCAAACACCGGTTCCAGTTGTTCAACCAACACAAGAACTTCCTGCGGAGGAAATCGTTGTTCCAGTCGGTGCAGTCGAAGTAAGTATCAAGCCTGGTGAAGATGGTCAATTCGGAACCAGTGATGATGAGGCGATCATTTCCAAGCGAGATCTAACCGAAGTCGAAGAGGTCATGGAAGAAGTAGTTGCAGATGTTGTCGAGGCTGAGACCGATACAACCACGCTCCGACCCGTACAAGGCACAATGACTCCATTGAATGTCGTCGCTAAGGAAATGAATGAGTCTGAAGATGATTCTGATACTACTACGCTTCGTCCAGTCCAGAAATTAATACCGCTTTCAACTAAACAAAAGGAGGATAAAACAGCCTCCATTACACCGGTTCGTCCACAAATGATTCCGAAGAAAAAGCGCGGCCCTCCTCCAAGTTCGAGCAAGGGTGAGAAGCCATCTTCGGATGAATCGTGATTAGACAACCATGCGTCTGTTTGATAATTCAATACGTCGTCGGGTGTTTATGCGAACCACGGTTAGCATCGTTTTGTGCTTGCTCTTAACCCCTCTTCTTTTACCGATTGTACCCGTATCTGCTAATCTTATCGATGCTGGGCAAACTGAATCGATCAGCGAAAAAGTTGTTGCATGGGAACAAATGAGTGATGGAAAAATACTGATGGTTACCGGTAGTGGAATGTTGAGTGTCAATACGTTCGAAGCAGGAACACATACGGAAGTATGGAGTCTTGATCTCAATGTAACTGCTAATTCAGCGACCATCGATGCAGGAGAGAATCTTGTCGCTGTTGCTCATAATTCAGGGGTTGTCATAGTACAGGTAGCCCAGGAGATAATTACTCAATATATCAATACGAGCAATCCAGTTGACGCGGTTGATTGGGATAATGATGGTGACATCTGGCTTGGCTACTATGCTGGACATCGTCGTGCTGATGAGTGGATGGATGGCGCTCCTTCCGGTACCTCTACAAACTCTCATGCAGGCGGAATGAAGACGATGCTCATCACGCCTACTGGTGACATTTTGACCGGCGGATATGACAATCGCGTGAAGATTACATCAAACACTGGAACCTTGATTCAACAACTTACCGATATGACTTCAGCTGTCAACGTTATCGAAATGGATGCCAATGGTCTTCTTCTTGTCGGTACAGTAGGTGGCGAGTTATATCGTTACAATCTAACCGATTATTCGTATGAGGTTCTTTCAATCTCTTCAACCCCGCAAATCGTTTACTTGAAGCAGATGGATTTTGCAACCTATCACGTCGGGACACAATCTGGTGAAATTATTGAAGTTGACACTACGGCGTTTACCGAAGGCAATACCTACGATACGAGTGGAAAAGTCATCGGCTCACTCAAAGGTGTAAACGATGAAATCTACATCGTTTCTGGATTTTCATCTTCAACTCGAGTTCATCTTTTCGACATCGATAGCGATGGAGATGGTGTCACCGATGCACTCGACGCGTTCCCAACCGATGCAAGTGAAACATTGGATAGCGATGGAGACGGTGTCGGCGATAATGCGGACGAATTCCCCAATTTAGCGGATGAATCCGTTGATTCCGATGGTGACGGGGTTGGCGACAATACGGATATGTTCCCCTCAAATGGTGATCAAACCACCGATTACGATGCTGATGGATACGGTGACAATAGTGAAGGCCAAGACGGGGATGCATACCCTCTAGATGGTTCACAATGGGCGGATTCTGACCGAGATGGATATGGTGACAATCCTACAGGAACCGCACCGGATGGTTGTCCAACAATCAATGGATTCTCCACTGAGGACCGCTATGGCTGTCCGGATAGTGACTTGGACGGATATTCAGACCCTGATGAAAATTGGACCTCTGCCCAAGGAGCGGACGCATTACCATCGGATGGAACCCAGTGGTTCGATGGGGATGGAGATGGATATGGCGACAATGCTCTTGGAACAGATCCAGACAAGTGCCCAACAAAGAACGGTAATTCTACACGTGCTTGGTTACCAGACCCTGAAGACCCTCAACAAAACACAGAACTACCTTCACATGGATGTGAGGATAAGGATGGAGATGGTTGGGCCGATGCTTCTGAGTCCAACGGAATGGACCTAATCAAGGGAGAATATCTTGACATCGATCGTGATGGTGTTGGTGCAATTGCAGATTATAACGACGATGATGCTCGTATCCAAACCGAACAGGATCACTGCAACCTCGACTTTACTGATGTTCGTGAAGTATGCCAAGGATGGCGTACATCTGCCTATGTTCAGTATGTTGCAGATCAGATTGCTGCAAACGAAACTCCGATGAGTTTCGGCAGTTGGAATACGACAGGGGACTCGCCTCAATCCTCCTCTGGAGAGGAATGGTATGAAAGCGAAGCCATGAGTGATGCGTTGCTATACGGAGGATCAGTCTTTGGTGGATTGACCGTTGTAATCATCGTTGTTGGTATGATTATGTCACGTCGTAAGACGGCTACAGTTACCAAGGAATATGGAGGAGCGTTGCCGACTGCGGCCGCAATGGATGAAGCTCTTGAAGGGACGGCTGGATCTTCAGCGACCGGCGGAATTGAATCCGATTCTCTTTGGGAAGATGATGTAAAACCTCTGGATATGCAAGAGGAGCAAGATTCTGGGGTTGATATGGAAGAACCGACCCAAGAACAGCCATCAACGGAGGATATGTTCGATGGAGATGAATCCATTGAATCGATTGCTTCATTGGGTGAAGAACCAGAACCTGTTCAGCAAGAACCAACTCCAGAAGCACCAACTGAAGCTCCACCACTTCCAGCATCAGGATTGCCTGAAGGTTGGACTATGGATCAATGGAAGTGGTATGGTCACGAGTATCTTGCCAAATATGGCAACGAGTAATCATCGCCAAACGATTGGAAGACTGGAGCGTAAATCACCCAGTTCATTTCCACTATAGATGGGTTTTCCATCTTCTTTGAGAACGTTCATGATGAGCCAAAGAACAGCGTTCCAGGATTTGTTTTTAGCAAACAATTCGATTTCGCCTGCAGCGGCTGCGATGAGCAATTGGAATTCATCTGTTGAATCATCAAATAGTGCTCGAATAAGTTGCTTAGTTGTGAACATATAGCCGGATGGGCGCCATGCCATCATGATATTCACCTCAAACCTCGAATGGAGCCATGTTCAATCGGCTCACAAGGTGATCGACATTCACATCAGCAACACGTTGCAAGTGTTCTCGCAATGTGTCGATTTCTCCACGCATTCGAGCCATCTTGTGGACTCTAATCAAGTCTTCAAGTAGCGTATTCACGCTTTTATGCCCACTTACAGTACGCATGGTATTCAATTGTCTTCGAACTTCGTAACTTACACTCACCGAGGTCATTCCTTCTCCAGTCATTTGTGCATCCCAGTCACGAATGATTCCCTTCCCTACTTAACCCAACCGCGCGAAGAGACGGCACTTGAGTTGATTTTAGACCCTTATCTTCGTCTCGAAAGCAATTTTGGATGTTCCTTTACACCAAATTCGCGGCGCATTTCTTGTACTCGATTGTGAAATTCCTTGGCCAAAGTCCAGTATTCCAGCGAACCTGCACCCGCTCCACTGGCCCGTGGCTCGTTGAGAATCACGGTAGGAGCCCCACTCCACGGCGCTTCTGCAACCTTGACCAATCGTCGAATAGTGGTATTGAATACCTTGTTTGGAATCTTTCGTGACACTTCGGTACAAACGTGCCGGCTAAGTTTTGAACGAGCATCAACCATGGTCATAGCAACGCCAAAGATCTTCAGATTTCGATTAATACGCTTCTGAATCATCTTGATCGAATTCATCAACATACTGAACCCTTCCAAAGCATAGTATTCAGCCTGAACAGGAACCATGACCCAATTTGCTGCACACATGGCATTGATTGAGAGTAATCCTAACGATGGTGGCGTGTCAATAACGATGTAATCGAATTCATCGATTATGGGCTCAAGACCTTCACGTAGACGCATTTCACGACCAATTTTATGCGATAATTCAATTTCTGCACCAGAGAGATGGATGTCGCTTGGAAGTAACCACAAACTCTTGATTTCAAGATTCGCTGGAGCCTTTTTTCCTTTGCGTAGAATGAAAGCTTTCTGCATTGCATCACTCAATTCACGAGGCGTTAAGAGATACTCTTCCATCAAAGGAAGAGGTTCACCCGAATCATTAGCGAGCACATCGTAAACCGTCTTACGAATGTTCTTCTTTTCTACACCAAATGAAGTTGCACAATTTCCTTGAGGGTCGAGATCTACGAGCAAAACCTTTGCTGGAGGAACGCCTTGTTTGCGTGAACCTTTTGCTAGTGCAGCAGCAAGGTTGACCGCGGTTGTAGTTTTTGCACAACCACCTTTCTGATTAGCAACGGCGATGACCATTTTGTAAGGATTCATAACCATCTCGCTTCGCCTCGTATACAACCACAGGTGTCACCTGTTTTGAACTTCGGCATGGATTCAATATAGAATCTCACGAAATGACAGGGACTGGAACTTCCGAGAGAATCTTTCGAACGATATGCATACCGGTAATTCCTCGAATCTTGGCTTCTGGCTTCATAACGATACGATGGCTGATGATCTGCAGTGAAATACCTTTGATATCATCCGGAATAACATAGTTACGTCCAGCGATTGCTGCAGCAGCACGACCAGTCTTGAACAGTGATTGTGAAGCACGAGGCGATGCACCGTTAACAACACGGTGGTCCTCACGAGTTCGCTGAACGATTTCAACGATGTAGGCAAGAATGGCTGGATCAACGTGAACAGTCTCAAGCGCCTTCTGCATAGCAACGACCTTCTTTGGAGATGTGATTTGCTCAACATCGTGTGCATCCTTTCCACGGAGTTTTCGGCGAGCGAGAATAGCCTTCTCTTCAGCACGGTCTGGATAACCCATGCTCATCTTCATCAGGAAACGGTCCATTTGCGCTTCAGGAAGTGGATAGGTTCCTTCTTGCTCGATTGGGTTTTGTGTTGCCAAAACAACGAACGGAGCAGGAAGTTTGTGAGTAATACCTTCGATAGTAACTTGCTTTTCTTCCATTGCTTCAAGCAATGCAGCTTGAGTCTTTGGAGGCGCACGGTTAATCTCGTCAGCGAGTAGAATGTTGGAGAATAGTGGACCAGCACGTAGTTTGAATTCTCCAGACTTCTGATCATACATGTAGGTCCCCATAATATCGGAAGGCAGCAAGTCAGGTGTGAATTGAACACGCTTGAACTTACATCCAAGTGCACGAGCAAAGGTGTTAGCGAGCAACGTCTTTGCAAGTCCAGGGAAATCTTCCAACAACATGTTTCCGTTGGATAGAATACCGACAGTAACCCGTCGAAGGTTCTCGTTCTTTCCGATAATGACCTTGCTTACTTCGTTCATCAATCCGTTCGAAATATCAGCAACAGTTCGAATCAAGTCTTGTGTTCGTGCGTCTCCACCCGTGTTTCCTTGCGAAAATCCTGCATCCATGGTCGTTCACCTGTCTAGTAACAAGAGTCAATCGGCATGACATGATACTTGAATGTATGCCGTTCATACGTCGAACAAGCATCAAGCAATATGACGACGTCCCCAGAAGTGATCTTCCTTGCGATGCAGGCCGATAATCTCCTCAAGAATCTCCTTTTCCAATGCGGTCAGTTCAACTTTTGCAAGACGTGGAACGTGAGATTCTGGAATGTCAACATAGAACTCATCCAATTCTTCGATATGACGTCCTACGGTTGGGCCCATCACTGCAATAGCAACTTCTTCACCTTGTTTTGCTTCTTTGAGTTCTTCACTCGATCGTGAACGAAGGCTTTTGACTTGACCAACAGGAGTTCCATCGAGTTTCATCAACCGCTGGCCGAGATGTACACGGCCACCTAAAACTCGCATTCCGACGATGGCTGGGCCTCTGTTTCGGAACGTATGGTTCTCAAGATAGAGAAGTTTACCTGGATAAGCAAGATTTTCACGTGCTGCAGAATCCATCGCTTCCTTGGTCTTCTCTTTCCACTCTTCGAATTGATCGATGATGTGATAGATGATGTCGCCACCAATCCATGTAACGCTTTCATCATCTTGGTTGAGCCTTTCTTTAACCTCATTATTGGGTTCAATCGAGAATCCTAGAATGATTTGATTCAAGCGATTGTTCGCTGATTCCGCAGTCATTAGGTCTCGCTTGTTCACTGGTCCGACAGTAGCCCGACGAATAGGGACGTCGATCTTCTTCAGTTCGAACGCAAGGGCTTCTAATCCGCCAATGGTATCAGCCTTGATAACAACGCCTTCCTCATCCAGTTCAACAGAGACTTGAGTCTCTTTCTTGGCTTCTTCGCGCGCTTCATCACTTGCAAGTCGAATAGTCGAGCCAGCAAGTGCCGTTTCCAGTCCTTGAGCGATAATCTTCACACCAGCAGCTGCATGAATGGTTTCCACCGACTCCCAGCGGTCGCCAGCATCACGCATTTCTGACATTCCTCTTGCTTTCTTCAAGCCTTTTATGCGTACATCAAACGGTCCATCAGCACTTACAACAGTGATGTGGTCACCAGTGCTGAGTGAACCACGATGAAGGATTACATCGATGGTTTTACCCATTCCAATCTCATCTTTCATCTCAAGAATGGTCCCTTCAGCAGGTCCGAGTGTATCGGTGAGGCGGTCTTCAAGGAAACGTTCTGCTAATCCTACGGTTACAGTTAGTAGGTCTTGCAGCCCTTCACCTTCTTTTGCCGACATTGGAACAAGTGGGAACGACTTTCTGAAATCTTTGATTTGATCGTATCGCTCCAAGTTGATTCCATGTTCGGAGACTTGACCGAGAATCTTCCAGTATCGGTCTTGGAAGAGATCGATAACGTCCTTTCGTTGCTCCTGTAAAGATTCGATGAAGGAACGGTCTCGCTCACAAATCCATCCGTGAATACGATCTATCTTGTTTGCAGCAATGACGAATGGGGTCTTTGTTTGCTTGAGGATGTTGATCGATTCAATGGTTTGTGGTTGTAATCCTTCCATGATATCAACAACGAGGATGGCGATGTCTGCAAGAGCACCACCACGGTTTCGCAGCGATGCGAACGAGTGGTGTCCGGGTGTATCGATAAACAGTAGTCCGGGAGATTTGAATGCACGTCCACCCATCAGTTTAGCACAGGTTTCATTGAGAACTTTAGCAGGAACTTCAGTAGCTCCAATATGTTGTGTAATTCCACCGGCTTCACGATCCATGACACTTGCTTGGCGGTCACTTCCGAGTGATCGAACCAAATCAAGAACGCTTGTTTTACCGTGATCAACGTGACCAAGAACCGAAACAATGGGTTGCCGATTCTCACCGCGAACGACCGGCTCTTCTTTGTTCACGTCTGTTTCGTCCATGCGACTACCTCCGAGGGAGGAAGAAAGAAGTTCACTCGTAGACCCAAGCACCCATGGTATTTTCCCAGGTCATAAGACCTTCAGGGAACCAGAGGCCGAGTTCAAATGCTGCTGTTTCAGGAGCATCAGAACCATGAATCATGTTGAATCCCATGTCCATACCAAAGTCACCACGAATGGTACCTGGTTCTGCTTCACGTCCATTGGTTGAACCAATGAGTTTGCGAGCAACGGAAATGGCATCACGGCCTTCCCATGCCATACAGACAACAGGGCCGGATGTTACGAACTTGATCAATCCAGGGAAAAATGGTCGTTCCTTGTGAACATCGTAATGCTGTCGAGCGATTTCTTCACTTGGAACCATAGACTTGAGTCCGACCAACTTGAGCCCTTTTCGCTCAAATCGACCAATGATTTCTCCAACAAGTCCTCGTTGTACTCCGTCTGGCTTGACCATAATGTAGGTTGTTTCCATCTTCTTCACCGTCCTTGGCCACCAAGAGGCCCTTTATGAGTTCACCGAATCGAATCAGCGGATACCGCCACGAACATAGTGACGTGTCCACTTGACTTGCCGGGAGTTTCGGGACAACTTGACCATGTTCTTGCGAGCCTTACTGTTCTTGAACCATAGAATGCTTCCATCCTTACGGACGAACATGGTTCCAGTACCTGGCTCGATTTCCTCTCCGGAGAATGAACAAACTCTTCGTTCTGGCATGATAATCACCGTGCGTTTAGCTTGCGGGCTTCACGACCCGTGTCTCTGAGCATGAGAATGTCGCCCATTCGAACTGGACCGATAACGTTGCGAGTAATAATACGACCAACGTCTCGAGGGTTTGGAGCATCGTTGACTCGAACCTTGACCTGAGTTGCCTCACCGGTCATTCCAGTTCGACCGACGATCTCAACAACTTCAGCAGGCCAGCCACTTACTGTTTCGTCACTCATATTGAATCACCTATTCAGTTCTTGACGCTCTTGATGGCTTCAAGGACGTTGTTGAATGCTTCTGAATTTGCTTTGGAAATTTCCATCATAGCAATCGAAGCGGTCTTAACGCCAGTTGGGAGTCCAGTTTCCTTAGCAAGGAATTCTTGGCTTGGAACGTATCCGTATGGAATCCCTTTCTCTTCACAAATCAATGGAATGTGAGCCAGAAGTTCTGGAGGGTTGACGTCTTCTGCAAGAACAACGAATTGTGCAGTTCCGCGTTCTGCGGACTTGGTAACTTCGTTGCTTCCTTTCTTTATTCGCCCGCCTTGGTTAGCTCGGATAAGCTCGTAAATACTGTCGGCGAGATCGCTTGGGGTTTCAAATCGTACGTGTACACTCATTGGATTCATCCTCGTGTGGTATTCTGTGCGCCAACACTCGACCATATAAATGCAGTGTAAAGTAAATGTATACTGTTCTGGTCAATTTTCGAGGAGTTGGTTGACCCCTCGCGCCAATGCTACACCAGCATCAATGACTGAACGAGGGTTCGATAGGCTCCCAGTAGCATGAACACCATCGACATATTGGGTCAATCTACGAATGGCTCCACCAGTGAAGAGACCGTGTGAACATGCTGCATGGACTTCAACAGCACCTTGCGAGCGAAGAGCGTCGGCGGCGCGACAAATAGTTCCGCCAGTTGCGATCATATCATCCACGATAGCGACAATTTTTCCTTCAACATCCAAATCCTTGGCTTTGTGAACAATTGTGTGCGCATCTATTCGAGTTTTCTCAAGGTAAGAGAATTCACACCCGATCAAGTTTGCAACTTGGCTAGCCCTATCGATGGCACCTTTGTCCGGTGAAAGAATGAAATCTGGATTCACTTCATTTTGAAGGTGACTCGCAAGTTCAGGCATAGCTGAAGTAAATGCTACTGGAATAGAGAGATTCTCGAGGACCTTTGGAGCATGTAAATCGAGGACTGTAATGCCATCACACTGTGCTGCAAGCATATCAGCAATCGCCCGTGCAGAGATTACTTCACCAGGCTTGAAACGCTTGTCTTGGCGAGAATATCCAAAATATGGCACCGCAAGGTAGACTCCGGGGCCAATATCTTCCATTTTTTGCGGTTCTATTCCACGGAGGTTTTCCAGCGAGCCTTTTCTAACATCGGAAACGGCCTTGAGGATCAACATCGTTTCGACAATACCAGCATCAGGGAATGTATTCGAAACGATAACAACCGGTTCGGAACGAATCTCTTCGATTTTAGATTCCGGAATTCGAATGTATCCTTCTGAATCAGGGAACCGCCGTGCTTCTAGTTTGACGTGATTCCAACCCAGTGCCTTGGCAAGTTGCTCCGCCACTTGTTGTGCATTGCTGCCTGAGACGACGACCATCGGCTTCCCTCATACAGTGCTGAGCGCCGCCCCTTCATGTTCTTTGCGAGTCTTTCGACATCACATTTAGAAGGCGTTGGTGCGCGAGGCAGGACTTGAACCTGCGACCTCCCGGTTATCAGCCGGGTGCTCTAACCGACTAAGCCACCCGCGC
>DAKS01000060.1 GCA_002499195.1 Euryarchaeota archaeon UBA443 | reverse complement strand
CTTCGGGCGAAGAGAGCAATGCTTGATTAGCGTTCGGGATTTCATTCAACAGATTCATATGGAGGTGTGCTAACTGCACTCTGTCCGCAAGGACACGGGATGCACTTCCGCCTCGGCGGAATCAACGGCGCTGATGCCATATGGAGAGAAAACACACACAGCCGAAGGCTCAACGGCCGAGCCAGCTTCGTCTATCGGACGAAGACATTCAGCTTCCTCCACGTCTCGTTCATATCCAGAACCTACCTTGGTTGGATTGTTATGATCAACAACTACGTACGGAGAACAAATCCGATAATACTCGCAAGACTTACCTCAATGGACTACGAGCTCTTGTTGAAACACCACTACCTAGTGAAAATATACTCAGTGAATCCGATCTTGAATCGATGGATGTTGTGACACTCGCACATCGACTTGAACCACTCAATGGCCGAATCGATCGTTGGACACATTCGATGAGTGAACTGAGTCCATCGACCTACAATGCACGCCTTGCTGCCGCTCGTCACATGATCAAGTGGCTCGGCCACCGATGGCCTGACCATTTGGTCCGAGCAAGAACAGGTCGTAAATTACCAAGAACGCTTACTCGACGGGAACTCACCTCGGTTATCGAAGCGGCTAACATCTCCGAGAATGCCATTGCTTCGGTCGTTGTCACCATCCTCTTGGATACTGGTATGCGCGTTTCTGAGTTATGCAATCTCAACCTCTCCGATATGGAGCTAGAAGGATTGCATGCCAAAGTCATCGGTGGAAAAGGTGACAAAGACCGTATCGTCTTGTTCACGCAGCGAACCAAGAATTGTATCGATGCTTATCTTCCAATTCGGAATTCAAGACTTCGTGATGATGACCTTCCATTCCTTCTCAATCAAGCAGGACGACGTTTGCAACCTCGAGGGGTTCAACGATTGATGGACCAACTCGCAATCGAAGCAGAACTGCCTAAAGGAAAACTCACGCCGCACGTTCTTCGTCACAATTTTGCAACCGGTTTGCTCGAACGTGGAGCCGACCTTGTTACCATTCAGAGACTACTCGGCCATACAAGCATTGCAACCACTCGCGTCTACCTCGACATCTCAGACCAAACTTTGCGAGAAGTCTACCATCGTGCACAATCTATGCGTCAAACGATGGACGAGGAACAAGCACTTCGAGATGAGAAACTGATCGAACAACCGGGTGGAACCGAAACGTTCGGTATTGACATCTCACGAATTTGAGCGCTTTCTCTTCTCGATGGAATCAGGCCCTGCCCATTCTCGATGTGGTGTTACATCTTGTCCAGAGTGTCCAGGAATAGGACAATGCTTTCCTGACCGACAGCGTGAACAATTTCCTTTCGGAGGCAACTCTACAGTCTTGCGTAAACGACCGTACTTCCTCCTTGGCATGATAGACTATCAGCCAAGACGGTTTTACAATGTAACGTCGATATGAATTCAATTCTTGCGGAACCAAGGCATATCGGCCACACTTCGAGGAACCTTCAGCGTCTTGCCTTTGCGTCCATCAGTGGATTTGACCGATTTGACTTGTCGATCGCCCTTAGCTTTCTTAACGGTCTTTTCTGCAACCTTCTTGCCAGCAGCGGTTGCCTTCGATGCGGCTTTCTTGGTGGTTGAAGCGGCTTTCTTGGCCGTTGCTTTAGCCTTTGAAGTCGCCTTCTTTGCGGTGGATTTTGCCTTAGCAGCCGTCTTCTTTGCAGTGGATTTTACGCTCTTCGCAGCAACGGTTGCAGCCAACTTTGCAGCACTTGCCTTGTTCAAGCCGGCTTTCTCAAGACCGGCCTTGCCAGCCTTTGCAATCTTTGCAGTTGTATTCAATCCAGCTGCTTGGAGTTTCTTTGCAGTCGCTGCACCTACACCCGGTAGTGCAGTCAAATCTTCGCCCTTGGAACTTCCCTTCTTTGCCATGGTCTCGCCTGAACCTCCATAACGTCGAGTATTCTTGAAGTATTCCACGATATTATTTGCGTTTAAGAATTGAAATATGTCGTATTTTGGGGCGGGAATGGTGTTAAGAATTATCATTGCATGGAGAAGTTATGCGAACCAGAACCGTCTTGTTTGTTATTACTCTTTTTGTTATGCAGACCTATGCCATGAATATGAATGCCCCCGACACTGTTCTCGATTTCGAGAGCGATGAATTATCCACCAGTGGGCGTAGTTCGAATGTTATGCCTGCTATTTCGGATGCCATGCAGCAGTACATTCTCGATACTCAAGATCAGAACGGAGATGACGACAACGATGGAGATGGTATCGCTGACAGCGTTGACAAAGACGACGACAACGATTGTATTCCCGATATATGGGACAGTGACCCCGAAGATTTTGACGGGGACGGAATCAATGATGCCGATGACGACGATGATGATGATGATGGAATCAGCGACTCTGGAGAAGTTACTGATACCGACAACATGACAAACATTTACGATTATGACAACGATGGCTATCATGATTGTTCGAGTATGGGAATCCTCCACATGAATATGCTCGATGTACAGGCTAATGTATTGGCTGACGGTTCTGTTTCTTTCACAATCGATGCTTCAGACCTCGTAAGTGGAGAAAGTGCAAGCATGTTCTGGAATTTGATCGATACGGACGACTTTTTGCAACTCAACAATAGCACGACCGGCTTTGTTGTCCCAGCCACTGGCTCTTGGGGAGATAGCGGCACGTGGTATGGCCTTACAGATGGACCATACTGTTTCAATGTCGAACTTTCCGGAAGCGATGCAAGTGGAAACAGCGACGTATTGGACTCCGAACAAGTATGTTTCACAATTGATTCAAGCTCCAATGGCGGAGGCGGTGGATCTGGAGTAGTGGATGATTGTGGGTCAAATTATAACTTTTCATCAATTGATTCTTATGAATTCCCGAATGGAATTTTGCCTGATCAAGATTTCGTGCTCGCAGTCACCTCTACATGTCTTGTGGATGGAGTGCATTATGATATGATGATAATCATCTCTGATTCCAGCAATTCAACATTGCAAACCGAATACTTTGATTGGTTTGGAAGTGATTTAGATGAAACTCATTTTGCAGCTATATCAGGCTTAGGTGCTGGGGATTATTTCCTTTATGTTGATTTAATATCAATTACACACTCTGTGTACTTGGATACATTATTTGTGCCGTTTACTATTGGATCAAGTACAGATGGCAACCAGACTGAACTAGAAGGATATTGTTCATTCCCATCCTTTGGTGCAACACCAACTGAATTACTACCTGGTGATGATTTGACTTTCTCATGGGCCATGGATGGTGACATCAGCCCTCAAGTATACCTCTCAGTTTCAAGTGGCTGGGGATCTCAATACTACTACTCGGATATCGTTCAAAACGATGGTAGCCATACCATCACGCTACCATATTCAATGAACCCGAATCATGATTATGTGATTTACATCGAGAGTAGTTACGACGATAATCGTTCATATCAATGCTGGAAATATGGTTCCATCGATATTCTCTTCGAAGGTGAAGAACCTGTCGAAAATGAAACCGTGCCAACGCCTACCGTTGATGAAACACCGCGTATTTCCATGTGGTTCGGAAAAGTCAACCAGCACAATGAGAATGGCACCTGGATGACAGACCCTGATGGTGTGGCTGGAGCAGGAACATACGCCAACTGGGGTGATGAAGGATGGGGAGATCGAAAACTCGAGTATTGTCAGCGATTCTGGCCAAGCACTGTCGATGTCGTATTGCGGGATTTACCGGAAGAAATTGTCTTCTACACCCGTGGCAACACCGATGGTTACGTCTCAATGAAACCAGTTTGGGAATGCATCCTTGAGGAAGAGCAAGTGCCAGTCCTCACTGGTTCATGCACCATCGATCTCACCGTCACTCCTCAAGAAATTGAGATCGGAGAGACATTGACCATGGAATGGACAATGACGGGTGACATTCCTGCAGAAGTCCGCGTCGCTGTGTCGAGTCATGACAGTGGTATGTGGAATGTTGGCGTGCAGTATCATGTAAGCCAACACATTGCAAATACAGGAATCTTCGAGTATGTCATTCCTGCAGGTATGAATCCGGACCGAGATTACGTCGTTTACGTAGATGCTGTCCTAACCGATGATTTCACAACCTATTGTTGGAAATATGGATCGTTTGACCTTCTCGCCGATAATGAAGGTGCAATCGACGAAGTTATTGACAATCTGTTCAACACCACCGATCGCACACCACGTATCTCAATGTGGCATGGAAAGGTCAATCAACACAATGAGAACGGAACTTGGATGACCGATCCGGACGGTACAGCAGGCGCTGGAAATTATGCCCAATTTGGTAATGATGGATGGGGCGACCGCAAGTTGGAATATTGTCAGCGCTTCTGGCCAGATACCCTTGCTGTTGAACCGATGGGTGCGGAAGAAATCGTCTTCTACACCCGTGGAAATGCACAGGCTTACCTCACCACCAAACCTGTTTGGGAATGTGTTCACGATACCGATGGTGATGGTGAAATGGATAACGTCGATGTTGATGATGATGATGATGGTTGGACCGACATCCTCGAACAAGCGTGTGGAACAAACGAACTTGACGCGAACGATGTTCCTGCTGATGCTGATGGCGACCAAATTTGTGATCTTCTTGAAGAAGCAGCGATCGAAGCGGCCGAAGATTCTGATGGGTTGCCAAGTGTTGGTTTCCTTGCAACCCTCGCCGTCCTCAGTGTTGCCTTTATTCTCGTTTCTCGAAAGGAACTCGAGGAATGAAGATGGACATCGACCTTCACCCAGAACACTCGATTCTCCACGCTCAGGTGCGTAGGGCGAAAGCGAGTCACTGCGTTGATGAATCGGGGCATTTTCTACGCCCTTCAACCTTCAAGGGGCCCTCATCGAAAGTCTATCTTGGCGATGTAGCAGAAACGCTTCTGCGCTGTTCAGTGGGTGCTGAAACACCAACGTTCTTGCAAACGCCTGGCTTTGATGAACAACGCTGGATTATGGAGTATACGGCTGGTTCACTCAGCGTCTCGATTCAATCCATGCCTTACTGGGGCTTTGGACTACTGACCTCGGGCTATCGTAACGAAGTGGTGATTCGGGGTCCAGTTGAAGAACGGGCTCGCTTGGTTCATGATTGGGTTGCAGCATTGCAACACAACCCTTGGGAGTTTGCACATCGCGGGTCTGCCAAAAAAGCGCTTCATAGAATCAATTCTTCTCTCAAATCGAACGAGGACAATTGGCGATTACATCAGACAAGGGCTCGGAGTCTTTTGGCCGAGGCCATAGCATCGCTTGATCACCATATCGATCGAATCGAGAAGAAAGGGGATGTTGATGCCAACATGATCGAATTAGCTCGCCTTGAAATCGACTTGGCCCAACAGGCTCTCGCTGATGATAATACGCCCGCAGTAGAGCGAGCACTGTCTCGTGGAGAGGCTGCATTATTACTTCCAATCGAAGAAGATGAAGTCGAGGCTCATGGTTCTATACTCACCATCGAAGAAGATATTCCATTAGTCGATTTGAGTGATGATTCCTCCGAATGAACGCGCGTTGCGTTGATAAAGGGAAGGCAACTCGGAGGGATTGGTCCACATGGCAAAGAAGTCGGAAGGAAGCGGAATCCAGCAAGCAGCAGGATTGATTCGATACTTCGATGAGGAGTCGGAAGAATCGATGCAGATCTCCCCGTTCCAAGTCTACTTTGCTTGTTTCATCATTGGTGGCTTCTTCTACCTCGTCAACGAAGGCGTTGTTCGAGCCATCATGGATTTGTTCTGAGTTTACATCGGACGAATGAGAACGATTTTTTGTTCCTGTTCAGCCATGCATTTTGCAACATGCATTGCTGATGCGAGATTTATGGTCGCACCAATGGTTCGTGTTCCTTCCTCCTCGTGAAGGACCAATCGATGTGTCAATTGGTGCAATACGTCTTGATCAATACGCTCGAAGACCCACTTCTCATCTTCGATTCGAACCAGTGCTGGAACGTCAACAAGTGGCCCCATGCTTTGTTCAACGGTCTTGGTACGGGCTTCTAAGCCTGCAAGATCTCGAAGTGGTTGCCAACGACGTTGCCGTGTTGGTGATTTGATTCTACGATTTTTTTCGACGCCTGCGCGAAACGCTCTGCTCATTCCCATCCCATCCAGAAATCCGGAGATTTCTAGTCGTTGCATCGTCACCTCGCATATAACAAGCGCGACCAAATTGTCTATGATGCGGTCAATTTCTGGGATATATTGTATCAATCCACACCAAACAAGCATTCTGTTGGACGTTTGAAGAACTTATGGCGATATTTTGCAATCAAACGATAACCTATGTTACGAAGTGGTAGAGGAATCAACCAAAGCAATGGGAACCACATTTTGTAATACCATCGCATGTACAAAACGCAACGAATACCTGCACCTGAACGAATGTATGGTTTACCATTTCGAATCAAGTAAACCGTGTCTGCATCGCGAAGTTTTGCTGGCAACGTTTGGATGATACGTTGCGCGTCTGTGTCAAGGATTGGCCGATAACCCAGTTGCTTTCCTTTTCCTAAGCGCTTGTCAAGGAACGTTGTAAGCCGATTACACAGACCACAATCACCATCCAAGAATAAGAAATCACGCTGATCATTGACGTTGATTCGCTCGGCCACTTCGATCGACCAAGTTTTGACAGGTAATCCCTTTGAGTAGTGTACCAAATCAGGAGCAAGAACATCAAGGCCCATATCATACGATTCGAGTAAGGAATTGGTTTCAAGATTCACTTCTGCTTCACGGAAGTTCCACGGTTGATGGTAAACATAGGCCCGACGTAAACATCCTTTGTGTTCCGTATACAAGCAATAGCGTTCGAATAAGAAGTGTTCAAGCGTTGCCGAATCAGCTGTTTGGATTGAACCGCTGGGGGTTGAAGAACCGATCAATTGTACACCATCGCTTGTGCGACGTGAATGCCAATGCAGTGTTTCTCCTTGCTTCTTAACCTTGGCCTTAGCATATCGATAGGTAAGACCGTAAGCGCGGGGTGCATAGAAACAGGTCATCAAACTCTTTGCATCCAATGTCAGGAAAAACACGCCCGATTGACCGTCTTTGATCACATAGGTTCGAATGTTGAATTCAGCAAAAGTTGAGATGCCTGGAACCGAGGGAAGACCCTTTGGACGGACATTCTTCATGACGAAAGGAATCACTCCTACGTATGCATCTCCCTGGAAAAAATCAATCTCCAATCCATCAGGAAGATGTGGCTTGAGGCGTTTAGGGTCAACCTTCCAATGCATGAAGGTCAAGTCGCGCCATTCCTGAGAAAGAGCGAACGAGCGATTGGGCATAGGAAACGGAAGATGTCCGTCTTCACGTACTGCGCCCATACCTTTCCGACACCTTGCTCATGTTTCAACATCATTGACGACTCAATGTTGCATGTCGCACATCGAGCATGGATGAAACAAAACAGAGCAATGCCCCCATCGGAATTGCATATCGCAATCCTTCTCCCCTCATCAATACGAAGATTAGTGTGGCGATGCTAAGCATCGTAATCGTTGCGATATGGGTTGTTGATGGTGAAGGTGCTGAGTCTTCCCACATCCACGATAATGGTGTTGTTGCCATGATTGCAAACCATGATCCAAGCAACAGGAACGGAGCATGGTCGAATACGAGGAACAACAACAAGGGACCGAACATCAAACTCCAGCGAACCCAATTCAACTCCGGTCGAGAACCGTCATCAAAGCCGACCAGAGGCAACAATAGAACACCTGCCATCAATATCGCCATCCATCCGGCCAACCATAACGAGGTTTGTACTGCAGTCGCATCCGGTGTCTGTTGATTATGCATCAACAATGCTGTTGTCAAAATCAAGAGACTGATGGCGACACCTATGCTCCAAGCAAGTGCTTTGCTACGCCCATTTCCTGCACCGAGGTGCGCATCGATCTCTCGTTGAGGTGCTGCAAAGATGTGGAGATTAAAGGCAACGAAAATCCACAACCAAAGCGTTGCATATGCATCGTCTTGACGAGGGTCACTCCACCATGATGTATCAAAAACGCCTGAAGAAAAGTGTGCCATGAACAGATAGGCAAAGGCTGTGAGAACGAGTGGAGATGCAGGAATAAAGTAGCGTTCTCGGTACCGTTGCAGCCCTCTCGAGGGTACGTATGCAGTAAACAATCCCGTGATTACGACGATTTCGGCTAAGATGAGAAACACAACACTCCAAACATCAACGATCGGAGCAGCCATGGAAAGCATTGGCATTGTTTCGGGTACGATGTAAGCAGAATCATCGAACAGTAAAGTGGATGATACCAACAACATGAGTGCCAATGTACGCTTCAATTTGTGTAATCCTTGCGTTGTCCACGCTCGTCGAGAACCTTGACCGTTCCAAGCGAAAAGATACACCAGTGGAAGAACCATCCACTCTACGAGACCATCGCCTGCGAACAGAACGTGAAGCCGATCGATAGTGGTAGAATCGGTTTGCAAATATGATGCAACCTCGATGTGTGTCGTATCGTGAGAAAATATAGCTGAAACTCGTAATGAAATGATGACTGCAAGAAGAGCGAATGGAAGCCATCGTAGTGCCCGAAGCAAAGATTCACTTTTGTTTCGGGCAAAGGTTTCCACCGATTTAGGAAACATCCAGATGGCTATGGACCCAAAGAATAGTGGAACCAACCAAGGCATGTCATCGCCCAGCATGACACGACCACACATTCTCGCGCTATGATGCTAACGGCTTCGTAAGACACAAAGGGCTGCGTCTTCAGGGATAGGCATGGGCGAGCGAAGCGGTGAGGATGGCCTCCTCGCCCAAGCGGAAATTGCACCGCTTACCGGTCTTGCAGAATCGCTCGGTATCGATCGAAACAAGTGGATTGAAACCGCTACAGAACCGCTTCCTGAAACCTTACGACTGACCATGAATCATTACGATATTGATTGGACCAGAGAACAACTTCTAGCAATGGGGGCAACCCCCTTGTCTTGGTCGATTGGAAACGAAGCGTATCAACTCCCATTTGCTCGTGGGCAGGCGCCTCGGGATGGTACGCGAGAAGTCCTTACATTGCTTCACGATACGGGGCGTGTAACACGACAAGAAGCTGCGAGCATGCTTCCTATTCTCGTTCTCGACCCTCGGCCAAACGAACTCCTTCTCGATCTCTGTGCAGCACCTGGTTCGAAAGCGACCCATGCGGCTGAACGTATGGCTCCTTCCGGTGTTGTTGTTGCTAACGAACCGGTTTCTGGTCGCATCAATATGCTTGCAAGTAATCGAGGACGGTTATCACTTCACAATGTGATGATCACAAAACACGATGGTCGTCACGTTGGACGGATTCCAACACCGGGGTTCGATACCATCGTCGCAGACGTACCATGTACGGGTAGTGCCACTTCTCGCAAGAACAAGGATGTATGGTGGAGTTGGTCGCCAAAAGGTGGGCGTACCATGTTCCAGTTGCAGGTTGACATCGCTTCCAGAGGTGCTCAATTGCTTCGCCCAGGGGGGGCTATGGTCTACTCAACATGTTCCATCGACCCTGTCGAAAACGAGGCAGTTATTGCTGAATTGATTCGTAAATGTCCTTGGATGGAGGTTGTTGAAATCGACGAATCCAAGGTCGATGGTTTGCTTTGGCATCCAGGGCTAACCACTTGGAGTCCACTGGACGAACAAGGAAAGGTTTCAGAAAATCCCCAAGATGTTCCGTTCTTTGATGAACGATACCTTCCTCCAAAGGAACAAGAGATATTGGGAGCATTACCAATGACTCGACGATTGTATCCTCAAGATAACAATACGGGAGGTTTCTTTGTCGCTCTTCTTCGACATCGAGAAGACGCAACGCCCGAAGGCGTTGCCAAGACATTTATCGATAAATTGGCGAAACGCCGTGAAGACTCAGGTTGGGAATCAAGACTTCTCGAAGCACCACAACCGAACCGCCACACGGTTCATGGAGCCAGTGAGGAAGAAGCATCCATCGTTATGCAACAATGTCAATTGACCGATGTGGACTACTCGTGGTGGAAGCGTGGAAAGCGAATGGCGATTGCTCCGAAACTCGTTCATGATCGAATATGGGGTCAAGAGACTCCTAACAAACGTGGTGATCGTTGGCCAAATGGAACGTTTCATCCACTACAAGTTATCCATGTTGGCCTACCTGCCTTCGTCTCAAAAAATGGAAACTGGCGGGCGCGTCAGGAGTCGATTCCAGTTCTTTATTCACAATTATCGGACGAAATTACTACCATCGAAACTGTTGCCTTGATGCGCCTTCTCAATAATGAAGCCTTGGAACCAGATGTTATCTTTGCTGACAAGACACCGCCTCAGGGCGCTTTCCTACTTCGATGTCAACATGAAACAGGTTCTCTTATCATCAACGCCTGGTGTGGTACGAGAATCACGCTCATGCTCGATAAAGGCGAACGTCGTTTGCTCTCAATACGCTTAGATTTGGAGGAAGAGGAATGAGAGGTATTACAATTCTACTCCTTATTGCACTTCTACCACTTGCTTCAGCTGTAACTAGCATTCACATCGAATGGGACGTTGAACAACCGATCGATGTTGAACGAAGATACATTGAACACTTCCCAAGTTCATCACTTGACTGCATTGATTGTATTGAAACAACCGAGGATGATATCGTTGTTCAATGGTGGCGATACAGTGAACAAACCGGCTCTTCATGGCCCGATGATGATGCCAATCTCCGGGCTGGAAACATGGGTGTCGAACTGAATGAAAGCCGTTCGATCATCAATGGGAATAATTCTGATACTCGGCAACATCTAATCGATGTGGAGGGTTCGTTCTCAATTCGTTCTGATCTTGATGAACAGTACTATCTCGTCGCAAATTTGACCGTTACCCCGCTTGTTGACCTGCGTAACGATGTCATCATGCAGTTGCTCTTTGTTGAAGAGAACAGTGAAGACAATCACGGCCGAGAATTGTCCTACCTCGTTCGTGATCTCAACTCAGAGGTTGGTTTCTATCGAACTGGCGGCAACACATCCGAAGTAAACGTGACCGTTTCCTACGAACATCTATTCGCAGCGGGTGTTGATCTCTCCGACGAGCGATACGGTTGGAATGTCCTCATCGTCGTAATGGGTGCTGAATACGATTCAATCGATCCTCCCGGAGTGATTGCCATGTACGAAACATCCGTTCCAACTTCGAGTGAAGAATTATCCTTGCTCGATTATTTGCCACCTCTCGTCTTCATCACTGTCGCCCTCGTAATCATCTTCTCAGTCGTTCGAAGTGCTTTCAATCAAGAACATGGTTTACCCGAAGTACGAGCGCGTTGGAAGGATAGCAAAGACCCAGCCATCGTCATCGAAATCGATGCCAAACGTAGAGATGTGGCCATCCAAGGATGTGAAGCGAACGAGCCATGGTCGATGCGTGGTGGTGTAAAACGAAGCACTATCGAATCCGGATCAGCGTTGAGTTTCGATGTCCGCTTCAAGAAGTGGCGAGATGAATTACTCGTTCTAAAATTGAAAATGGAAGTCGACACTTTGGGCGGATGGACACAAAACATTCGTTTACCTCTCCGCAGCAAAGCAGAACGAAGCGTTCAAGATGAGCAAGACTGACGTCGATACATGGACCTCGATGCGACTGACCGTGCCCTCCTTGCAGCCTTGCTTGAAGATGCGAGAATCAGCCAGAGAGGCCTTGCAAAACGAGTCGGTGTCGCCCAAGGCACGATCACCAATCGACTTCGAAGACTTGAAGAAATGGGCGTCATCAAAGGATACACCGTTCTCCTCGATGCTGAAAGCATCGGTTGGACCATGACCGTGATTACGGGATTGAGAATTCAGAAAGGCTCGATGATCGATGTTCAACAACAAATCGCTGCAGACCCTCGCGTATTCGCCGTGTACGATGTAACCGGTGATTACGATTCGATGGTTCTTGCACGAGTACGTGGACGAAAGGACTTAGACGATTTAACCAAGACCGTGTTTACACTGAAAGGTGTGCAACGTTCCTTCACACAAGTCGTTCTCAATACGGTCAAAGAAGACGGAAGGGTCATTCCAGCAACGGAATGAATGTATCAAATCGTCTTGACCTTGATTTGCCATCGTTTCTTTGCTTTGTTATATTTGGACGATGTGACTTCAACATCGTGTGCTGAATTAACAGCCATTAGCATGTCTTTGTTGTCCCATTCCATCACAGACATCTGATCTCGCCAAAGTACGCCTTCGTTCTTGTCGTCGAGGCGAAACACAATGCCTTGATGCGTCCCTTGTGTGAGGTGACGAAGGATTCGCGCCTGTTTGTATACATCGCCCTCTTGTGGCGTTGCGATGACTGTTTCATGGGTCTCTTTGGCTTGTTTCTTCGGCTTCATCAACTGGACTTTACTCCAATCAGGGACTTCCTTGTATCCAAAGGTCAGAGTTGCAATATCCTCGAACGGGTATTCTTCGTCGATTCTCTCATGTGGGTTGTGTAAAACTGCAAGCTCATGATGATCGATTTCAATTGTTTGAATATTATTTCCAAGTCGTGGAATCAAATCACCGACGAACTTCGGCCCTCTGAAAAACGTCCCCCACCAAGTTCGCTTATTTTTGATTCGAAGTTGTGAATACGTGATCCTCCATTCTCGAACTTCGTCGCGTGGCTGAATGAGATCACCTTCATGTTGCGCTTCATTTGGAAACTCGATCGCATCCCAAGTCCCAAACATCGAGAGAAGTTTATTCAAAGCCTTGAGCGTCTCTTCATCGAAATCATCGTAATGTTCCTCAGAAGTCGAGAGAAGTGAGAGAAGTTCGTCTTTTGATTTTGCCACATACGAGCCCGTAAGTGCTCTTGGCTTAACGCTCTCATCCACATCAGCAAATCCAACACAAGCGAGTACAGTCTCGATTACATCTTGTTGGATTTGGATGCCAACATGTCGGCTAATTTCATGAAAACGGCCGACTGCCTCCTCAATTTTTGCAAATTTCCAGCCTCTCGATCGCCCATTCTGATGAAGAACATTTTCGACCATTGTAACGTCTCCCTTGTAATTCTTGACCTCGATGAAAACGATACGATTGCGCATGAGTGCAATAATATCCGCTTCACGTCGACTCTTGCCGCTGATAATCTGATCAATGCGTGCCGAGTGATAGACTTCAACAACATCATCGAGTTGACGTAACGCCTCGCATACAGAAATCTCCGCTTCAATCGCTGCTTTCTTTGCAAAATCTGGCTTCGGATACGGTTTGATATCTCGGGCTTTCAACCAGCGGTAGTTTCGCAGAAGGCCCATGGTGTTGTTCAGGGTTGAAGGGTATTTTAACTTCCACCCGAAGTATCACTCAAACTCTTTTCGAATTGTCGTCTCTATGTCCATATGTGGCATCAGGGCCTCGGCAAGCCCGCCCAAACTTTCAACAACACGGGTTTCTGGCTTGAGGGCCCTCATCAGAACCTTTCGGAGTTCTTCATCGATCATAACATCGAACGACTCAAGGCGGCGACGCAGGTTGGCTTGCAACTTACCGCCTGTTCGGTCCCAATCCATTAACAGAGTCATGGTCGAACGACGGTCATCGGTTCTTGTTCCGTATGTCTCGTAGAGATAGGCGGCAAGTTTGTCCATGCCCCAGCCACGATTTACGACTTCGATCGGCCCTTCAAAACCAAGGAGGATAAGTGCTGCTTTGTCCTTTGGACCTTCGATAATGATTGCAAAATCTTCCTCCCGATTTCGACGACGCGCTTCGCCCAAAGCCTTTCCTGCAATTTCAAATCGCTCGGTAGTATTGGTAGGGTCCATATCCGCACCTATTTCGACGAGAAGGTCATTTCTTCTTGAAGATGTTGAAATCGGCGAAAAACGTGCACCCATCAGCCAGAAAATATAACCAAAGATTTTCACTCTGGTGCTTGCTTTACGCCAACGCTTAAAGTGGGCCTTCTCGCCCGATTAAACAGGGTGCAACCATGCCAGCGGAAGATACCGTTTTCTGGATTCTCTATGACAAATACATGTTCTGGTCAATTCTGGTCGGGATTTTCACATTCGGTTGGCTCTTTACAGCGATTTTAAGATATCGCGATGGTGTTGAGCCTGACACGACAGATTTGGACCACATCGAGGTCGGAGCATTCCCTGTGGAACGGCACAATACACGACTTGAAGCAATGTTTTACATCCTACCAACCATTCTTGTTGTCTGGCTTACTGTCCTTGCACTCGGGTCCAACACGGCTGTTTGGCAACTCGATGATGACGTAGATTCTTTCGAAATCAATATCAACGCTTACCAGTGGTATTTCGAATTCGAATATGCTGAAACTCTCACTTGGGAAGATACCGGCACGGGAATTGATGTTGAGTGGGGCCAAGGCATCATGCAGGTCGATGCCACTGACACCGAGGCTACGACTGTTGAAGTGAAGATTGGTAGCGACAAATCCGAGTATGAAATCAACAATGGTTCGGGTTTGATGGCCATAACTGCAAACTACGACTCCGCCCAACATGCCTATGTCAAAGTCTACGACGCCGAGGATGCACTAATCCACACCTGGGAAAACATTCCCCGTGGCCAT
>DAKS01000014.1 GCA_002499195.1 Euryarchaeota archaeon UBA443 | reverse complement strand
CATCGAAACCCCATAAGGCCCTGCTGCAAGAAGAACTGCTAAGACTGCTGCACCTCCCATTCGCATAGGATCGACTCCTTCCTCAGTCATATTTTGTCCAGCGTATAATGCACCAATTCCGATAACAAGAACTGTAAGAACAACGATCAGTCCCCAGGAACCTCCTTGTAATGAAAGAAGACCACCAACAACGATGACTGCCCATCCAACAGAAGTTAGGATAGTCGGCATGTCGGGTCCATCACTTGATTGGTCGCTTGCTGCGAGTAAGCCAGATTCTGACTTTTCTTCTTCCTCAACTGGTTCCGGTTGTGCTGCTTCTTCCACTGCAGTAGCCTTACTCAAGAGTCCACTCATATTCTCAACTCATAGAACCCTCGCATGGATAGGTTATGAACCCAACCCCAACGGGGCTGGCTTTCTGTTCAGTTTGTGGGTTACAGGCCAGGAGCGGCTTCTCGCCATTCTTCCTCTTCGTCTTCAGCATTGATGAAACGCCTTCCTGCTACTGCAGCAGCCAAGGCTACCATCGATAGAGCAGGGATGATTTCGAAACCAGGGAGATAGATACCACGTACGTAAATCGTGATCATTTGTGATTCTCGGTCACAACCACCGTTCTTACAGGAGAAGTCGGATTCTGCATAGAAGTCGAGGGTGTGGTAAGCATCAGTCCATCCTTGAGTCTTTGGTGTACGAACCTGAATTCGGACCTTAGCAGGGGCGACCATTGGCTCAACATTGACCTTACTGATTGGGATGTTGATGTTGAAGCCAGCGTCTTCAAGATCCTCACGGGAGTTCTCAGAGATACCGACCTTCATGAAATCGTATTGGTTACCAAGGTTGTACACCTTGAACTCAAAGTCCTTGTCGGTCTTTGGCATCAATTGAACGAATGGTTCAACCGCTTCGACTTGTAGAAGAGCGAATTGAGTGATTGAGACGATCATAGAGGCGCCAGATGTTGCAACGTTTGCAGGTGGCAAGCCACTGATTTCTTGGACACTACCTTGGACTACGAGACTTCGAGCTTGCATAGTCATGAACGGTTGTGCTCGAACGACAACTTGGAAATCTTCCTCGCTGTTTCCGCCGACATAGATGTCACCTGGGGCTGCAGCTGCAAGGCCATCCGACGTGACGGAGAGAGCAATCTTTTCGATGTATGCGGTTGGGTTAGTTGCGGTACATGTTGTAAAACCAACCAAAGTTGATCCCGGTTTTACATCGACCTTGATCTCAGCAGGTTGGCATGTAATTGAAACCGCTGCAGTTGGAATCTGTGCTTGAGCCGGTACGGCAACAAGCAATAGAGATGCAACGTAAATCACAAGAACGGCAAAGGTACTCTTTCGGGTCGACATCATGCTCACTAACTTGAGCCACCCTATCGACCCTCATAACCATTGTGTCGCAAAGTGCCTCACACATGCTTGAAAATAGTGGGCCCGAAGGGATTTGAACCCTTGACCGCCCGGTTATGAGCCGGGTGCTCTAACCAACTAAGCTACAGGCCCTTGGCACTCCTGAGTAGAAGACCTTCATGAGTTTGCCGAATCAAACATTGCCAATGACGACTGAGATGGTTTGGTTTTCGCACGAACCATGGCTTCACAAGCATCTCGAATCTTTTCAGGTACAAAGACGAGAATTCGTTCATCGGATTGAGTAAGGGAGCGGATCAACGGCGAGTGTTCAGCTGCATCTCGTCCATCATCCAAAATGATGCCTTGTTCGTATGGCATATATCCGCGTTTTCGGATTGATGCTGTGATGAGATCATGCACAGGATCGAATCCTTGTTCGAGAAGATGAGTCGCCACATCCTCCTGAACTGTGGCAAACATTTCAGTTGTTAGAGATGGAATGCGCAGGGACTTATGGTAATCTCTTCGTGCTAGAAGACGGGAGGCATAGCTGGAGAGAATTTCATCTTCATGGCTTGCAAAACGCCCCATTGCTACTTTGATGTGAGAATCATGCAATGAAGCGTATTGTTCGGAAGTCAAGGATTCGTTGAGAAGCATCTGCTGAATTTCATCATCCAATTCTACAAGACCTTGAATCGCCAACTCGCGGGCTCGGGCAAGCATGCGAACAAGATAAGACTGAGTCAACATGTTGACTTTGTGGAAGTAGACTTGGTTGTACATATGATAGCGTGTAACCAAATATGCTTCAATCGCTGGCAACCCCCACGATTTCACATATAAGCGTCCATCGTCGTTTACTCGAAGCGCTCGAATAACCCTCGCACTATCAAAACCTCCGATTTGTGCGCCGGTATTCGCTTGGTCTCGAATCATGTAATCCATTCGATCGACATCGAGTTGGCTGCTAATAATCTCTTTGAGAAACGGTGCAATCGGCTCGCCATTGCATTCATTTTGCCCATCGAGTATAGCAAAGAGACGTTGTTTTCGTTCTTCTCCAAGAACATCGGCGAGTACTTTTCCAATTTCAGATTCCTCGCTTTCGAGCAGGACTCGCCCCCAGTGCTCGTGCGAATGGAAGGTAGCAAAGACCTCTGGCGTTTCCAAAAGGTGCGAATAAGGAGGGTGCCCGATGTCGTGAAGTAGAGCTCCAATTTGAACGAGTTCAGCATCTGAATCTGAAAGAATCCCTGGTTGAACTTCTTGAAGTGAGGAGGTTAATTCACCTGCGAGGTAATATGCGCCGAGGGAGTGTGCAAAGCGAGTGTGTGTTGCTGAAGGAAATACAAATTCACAGGTTGAAAGTTGCTGAACGTTCCTTAGACGTTGGAATTCATGTGTGTCAATGATGCGTGCATGATGGGCAGGAACCAAGATGTCGCGATGGATTTCATCACGAATAACGCGGTCTCGCATGGTAAATCCTGTTCCTGCCTTCCATTTCAAAGCATCTCTTTGCAAAATGTTCGATGGTAAGTCATATGCATTACAAGGCGGCAGGGCAAAGCATGGCAGATGGTCTCAAAGGCTTCCTTGCTCGTTTATCGACCGACGACCCTGAAACGAACGGCCCGCGATTGTGGGTCATGTTTGCGATTTCATTGTTCCTAGTTGCGACATTGAATTGGTATGCAATGGTACGGGAACCATCCATTGTTGATGTCGATGAACTCACCGATTACATCAACGAAGTCGTCAAGGTTGAAGGACAACTGATCTCTTGGGTCGAAGATCCGTACAATTCAGGGGATGATCGTCTTGATGCAATCATTGACGACGGTACAGGCGTTGTTGAATTACGATGGTATCGTCCAGCAGAACTGCCCCCCATTGGAACCAATGTGACGGTCATCGGGGACGTCATCGAATATGAAGGACGGATGTGGCTTCAAGCACTCGGTGCTGGTGCAATGAATTGGGATAAAGATGACATTCCTAATGCACCATTACTATCGATTTCGGATGTAGCTATTGAACCCGAGGCATACGATGGTGAGGTGATTCAACTTACTGGCTTCCTCTCCGAATCAATTGCACCTGACGTCTCATTCAACAGCGCATATCTTGGCGACCACCCTACCTATGGAAACTCGGAACATCAAATGCATATGACCATGCATTCCTCTACAGGTGAATGGATAGAATCCGGCTCGAAGGTAACAGTACAGGGCATTCTATCATACCAACAACGTGATCTTCGATGGAGTATTCATGTTCAAGGACCTGAAATTCTACTCGATAGAAATCATCCTGTTGAAATTCCGCTATTAGACTGGGCGGGTCAATCGACATGGATGTATCAAGCAGGTAGTACTGTTGACGTAGCAGGTATACTGTCAATCGAAGAGGAGGGCTGGTGGCTTAGTGGTTCAGCAGGTTCCCCGCTTTGTGTCTTGCCCAGTGACGAAGATATGAGTAATGCTGAGCAATGGGATGGATTGGCTATTCAAATGCGGGGCCGATTGGTTTGGAACACAGCCATCTCATCATGGTGTCTTGACAAAGGTGGTTCTGTTAACACTGATTTGACTGCAACATCGAGCATAGATGACCTGCTGTTACTTCTCAGCGCAAACCCAAGTGCTGCACTGGAAGATTCTTCAAAGCGTTACGTCGTTTCTGCTTACATGAAGTATTCACTTGAACCAAGCGTCGAAGATGAGGGTTCATACTTCGTCGATTCACCGGGTTACACTCCTGGATGGACAAGTATTGCTGTCACCATACCAGGGCCAAGATCGTCGTGGCTTGAAGCAGGACAGGAAATTATTGCCAATGTATCGGTCGCTTGGGATGATGAAAACATGCGAGCAGAATTGCTTGTTCATGAATACTCTGAAGGTCAGAAAGCAAACCCGATGAATCTACTGTGGTCAGACGGTGCCACCAACTGGGGATATGATAAGAACAAAATTGTTCGAATCAATGGCCTTGCGGAAGAAGAAAACGGAACTTGGTATCTTTCTGAACCGGGAAGTGAGAAGCGAATTTTGCTCCAAACGGTCAACAACTGCATTGGCTTGGATGAATTGCATGTTGGCACAGCGATGACATGGGAAGGTCGGCTTCGACAAGTCGAGGACTCAAGTTCATTGTCAATGGTTTACACGCTCAATGACGCTGATGTCGATGACAACGATAATGATGGTTTGAGCGACGCACTCGAATCAGCTTTTGGTACGAGTTCAAACAGTGAAGACACCGATGGTGATGGTACTAGCGATCGCCAAGAATATATCGACCAATCGTAGGTGATTCCATGATTGAAGCATACTTCTACGAACTTTGGTGGCTACTGGGCGCCTTGTTTTTTGGAGTACTCCTTGGCTCGCTGACAGGTTTGATTCCTGGTTTCCACGTCAATAACGTAGCTCTCATTCTTTTGGCGGTTTCACCTGGATTGCTTGAGTTGGGAATCCCTCTGTCAGCAGTTGCGGCTATTATTGTCTCCACTGGTACAGTACACACGTTCCTAAATTACATCCCTTCTGCACTAATAGGCGCCCCGGATGGAGACACAGCGTTATCATTGTTACCGGGGCATCGAATGTTGCTCTCTGGAAATGCTGCGCGCGGTGTTGCTTGGTCGGCACGAGGGTCGCAACTCGGCCTATTCCTATCGCTTCCACTCATCGTTGTTGCCCGCATCGCCTTTGGCCCAGAATTGAATTGGTACAATGGACTACGTGATTGGTTGCCTGTCATTCTGTTGGTGATTTCACTTCTATTGCTCGCAACTGAAACAACGCGACTTGATTGGCCAAAGTGGTTACAAAAAATCACTTGGAAGCGGCTCGGAAATGATAGCCGTCTCGCAGGTTTCTTTGCCGCAACCATCTTCTTTTTACTAGCAGGATTGTACGGATGGGCTGTATTTGAATTACCGGTTGACAGCCCAGTGGGGATGCCTTCTCCGTCATTGTTGCTTCCAAGTTTAGCGGGCTTATTCGGTATTGCAAATCTGCTCGATATTTATGCTACAACCAGTCACCTTCCTCCACAAAAAGAGAATTGGGATTTACCCCCGGTCAAACCACTGGTAGCCCCCTGCTTCTGGTCAGCCGTAGCGGGCGCAAGCATGGGCGTTCTTCCTGGAATGACCGCATCACAAGCGACCGTTCTGGTCATGGGTGGTCGTAACGTTGCTGCCAAGGTGCAAGGAAAGGAAGGTTATGGAATGGATTGGGAAACTCGTCGACTAACTGAACTCAGTGACGATGAATTGTTGGAAATCGCTGTTGCAGAAGCCGAGGAGGGGTACGAGGGGCCGCAAACCAAGCAAGATTTGGAAGTTATTGCTATCCTATCGGCAGTTAACACAGCGGTCACTGTCATGGTCCTTGGGTTCCTATACATCATTGGTCGATCCCGTTCTGGTGCAACGCTTGCATTGAAAATGATGTATCCGATCGAAACATGGAACTCGACCCAACCAACAGCCGATTTTGTTCGCTTACTTGCTGTTACCTTAGCAGCAGGAATAATGGCTATGCCAATCATGAAGATAGTTGGTAAAGGAATGCTACGATTGCACGCTGCAATTCCGTTGCAATCGATGGTTATGGGTGTTATCATTTTCGTTACAGCATTGGTTTGGCTATCGACTGGATTCGTCGGCATTGGCGTCCTCATCGTCGGTACTATTCTCGGATTGATGCCCCCTCGTATTGGAATTCGACGAAGTCACGGAATGGGAATTATCCTTGTCCCTATCATGATTTACACCTTTGCACAAATGGCAGACAATTTCGGTTTCATCTGATTTCAAGAGGATTCCTCGCACCAAAAGATATGAGGGGGAAGGGGTTGGCTCAAAGCGACGATGCCTCATGCGATTTGATTCAATATTTCTCCTCACCCTCATGCTCTTGGTTCCGCTGACTCCATTGGCTCAGCCCTCTGAGGCAGCATCTGCTCGAAGTCAACCCTGTGGCGGTTCGATTTGTATCAATGAAGTCATGCCGAATCCAAACGGTTACGATGATGCTGCCTGGCCGAATGGAGAGTGGTTAGAATTGCACAATTCAGGCACCACATCGGTCGATATTCGCAATTGGTATTTCTCAAATAAAGCTTCGAAGATACTCACGCTAAACTCTGCCTCCATTGTAGGATATGATGCGGCAAACGCATCGACCTATACCATAGCACCCGGAGATTACATGATCATCGCACGTAATGGAGCAACAAACTTTTATGTCGCTAATTCAAACGATTTCATGACATTGTATGACTCATCCAATGGGTGGGTTGATGAGGCAACTTGGAATTCAAGTTCCAGCGGAGTTAGTCTTGAAGAAGATCCTGCCAATGCATACAACGATTGGATTCCAACATCGAATCCAACCCCTGGTTCGTCCAACACAGGCGGAGGAGGCACAGGTGGTCCAACCTATGCTCAGAGCGATGTCATCATCAACGAAGTCATGGCCGACTCATGGCCAAGTTACGACAACGGAACTTGGCCTGGTGGTGAATGGGTTGAGATTTACAACAATGGTTCGTCGACAATCGATCTTACCGGTTACTGGTTACAAGACCTGGCTGGAAATATGATTACACTCGATGAGAGCCACCTCGTTGGTGCATCAGCAGATGCTGCAACATTCCTCATTTACCCACAAGAAACAAGAGTCGTTGCTGTTAATGCTACAGCAAATAGTGGGGTTTTGAACAATGGACAAGAAACGCTGAGGTTGTATCTAGCAAACGGAAGTATTGGTCATGAAGTTATGTGGAGTTCAAATCAACCAGGATTCTCCCTTGAAGCATCAACAACTGGAGGTATGTGGCAATATTCCACCTACCCAACGCCAAACGCTACAAACGCACCTCAACTAAGTGAAATCACGTCAAGTGGAGATGTTCATTTGAACGAAATATTCCCTGTCAGTACAATGGATGGAAGTTCGGCTCCAGATGGTGAATGGGTCGAATTCTACAATGGAGGAACTACCGATGTTGATCTCAATGGTTGGTCAATCATCGATGGAATGGGGAATGTCACCTATCTAGATCCCGGTTCAATTGTCGTCAACAGTTCTCAAGGAAGTACGATGATAAATGCCGGAGAACGTCGACTTGTTGAATTTACAAGCGATACTCGTCTATGGGACAATTACAACCATCTAGTCGTTCGCGACTCAAGTGGAGCAATCGTTGACATGGGACATTACACAACCAATTACGGGACAGATGTTTCCTTGCTCCGTGGACAAAACTACCACGATCCATGGACTCCTTCGATTTCGCCATCTCCAGGTCAACCTGACCCTACACCGACGCCAACAACTGGTGATGTCAAAATTACCGAAATCCTTCCCGATGCAATTGATAGCGATTCTGCATCCTATCCAAATGGTGAATGGATAGAAATTCAGAACATGGGAACTGAAGAGGTCGATGTTGCTGGATGGAGATTCTCTGCGCAAGGCCGTACGCTCATTTTGCACCAATACAATATGCCTGCGAAATCCGACACCGTATTGCAACCGGATGAAACAGTCCTTATCGCATTAAATGGAACCTCACAATTCTATCTCAAGCATACAACATCTGACCAAATTTTCCTCTACGATGGGAACGGTGTTGCAGTACATTCGGCCCAATGGACTCACACTCTTGAGGGTGTTTCATTGATCAACAATACCGAAAGTCATGCAGGTGCTGGACCTACTGGAGGCAATGCACCTTCTTCTTCTACAACGTGGGGCGTGGATGATTGGCTCAACAGTGCTTGGGCAACTCCTGGGGAAGAAAACCCTGTTTGGGCCGCTTATTCCGGAAGCGAGAGCATCCTTGTAACTGAAATTGCAACATCGTGTGAACTACCTACATTCCAACCTGCAACCGATTGGATCGAGTTGTACAACGATGGGGTTTCCGACATCAACTTGAGCCGTTGGATACTGAGTGCGGATTACACCTCGAACCCACTCATGGGGCGTCAATTCATTGATGCGAGCATGCTTTGGGAATCGACGTCCAATGATGCAATCCTTGCACCGATGGAACGGGTTGTGATCGAACTACAGCACGATATCTTTGGACCTGACTTAGACGATGTCAGTTCCATGAATCTCCTCAATCCTGATGGAGAACTAGTCTTGACTATCTCCCCTCCAGCATCGTCCTTGAGTACTAATTGTGCGACGTATGGATACAACACAACCAACACAGAGTGGGTTGAATTTTTGTGGCCAACGCCTGGAACACCGGAACCTGACGCTACGATGATGGCCTCCCTTGATGACATCAAATTCAGTTCTATCATGTGGGATGGTATCTCTTCAATTTCAACCGAAATGGAATTCTTTGAACTCACCAATATTGGTACTGAATCCGCGATTCTTAATGGATGGTCCGTACGACGAATCGCTTCTGATGGAACCTCATTTGAGTCCGACATAACCAACTTACAGATCAACGCATCTTCATCGATTAAACTCTCAAACGATGTATCCGCATTGGAATTGTTTGAAGATGGAAACATCATCGATATGGGCGGTGCTATGGAGAATCCAATCTACCTGCTCGACAGTGGTATGGCCTTACAACTAATACATCCAACCGGTGTAGTTGCTGACACGATCGTTTACAAAAACGGCCCCGTTGATAGCGAGGGTTGGAGTGGAGTATCACTTTCTGAACCAGTAAGTGGAATTGACAACCTAATCTTGTACCGTGGCGACGGATGTGGATTGATGACAGACACCAACCAATCCGTTGATTGGCACCAGCGTTGGGGGCGACTTGGAGCCAGTGATTTCTGTGCGGATTCTTCCTTTGACGATGCCACTTCAATCACGCCGCTTATTGCTCCTGAGCATGGGCTCATGGATCTTCTCAATTGGATTGATGCGGCACAGACTTCGCTTCATGTCCATTTGTATATCTTGCAATCGAGCGAACTTACACAAGCACTCACTGATGCACACAATAGAGGTGTTGATGTCACAGTCGTTCTTAACGAACCAGAAGATTGGTGGAATTCCAATGACAAGGTCGCTCAGGAAGCGTATGCTTACGCTCTCAAACAAGCGGGGATTAGTGTCCATTGGTTCGGCGGTTCAGGCGATGATCCTTACCTTTACCTGCATTCAAAGGTCGCTGTTCGTGATGATGCCTCGGTGTGGATTGGTTCTGGTAATTGGAAGCCATCCTCACTTCCATATGATGGAGACAGAGGCAACCGCGACTGGGGAATTCTTGTCGATAGTATTGAACTTGCAACCAATGTTCGAGCCAACATGGCATTTGATGAAAACTCGATGTATGTTCAACCTGTTTCCGCAACCCCACCAACAAATTCCTATGTCATTCCCGATGCTCAAGTTATTGATCAAGCCACAGCAGATGCCTTCACAGGAACTTTTAGTGGTCAATTGTTGACCTGTCCTGATGATTGTGTCGAAGGTTTAACCGAAATGATTCAGTCTGCAGATGATGAAATTTTGCTATCGCTTCAGTATCTTGACTTGGATTGGAAGTGGGGATGGGGCGAAAATCCATTGATCTCCGCACTTCAGCAAGCCGCTTCAGATGGCGTTTCGATTCGCTTGATTATCAATGGAGCATACCTTGATGAAGACATCCAAGATGTTGTTGATCGAATCAACAAAGAGTGGAACATCACCAACGAATGGGATGCATCCGCTATCATCATGAGTGAAGATGATGATGTTATGAAACTCCACAACAAAGGTGCTATTGTTGACGGTGAATCCGTCCTCATTTCAAGCATTAATTGGGGCGATTCAGCAATGGTTCGTAATCGCGAAATGGGCCTCATCATCACTTCCGCAGAAGTGGCTGCCCCGTTCGTTGAGTCTTGGTATGCGGATTGGGACCGACTCGACAATGTAACCGATACAGACAACGATGGTCTGCCGGATATTTTCGAGGTCAACAATGGATTGAATCGAACAGTCTCGATGCATGATGGAGTTTTGGAAGCGAATATGGATATTGACGTAGATGGATTATCCAATCTTGATGAATACACGCTTGGTGGCAATCCTTTGAATGCTGATACGGATGGCGATTGTATCCTCGATGCAATCGAGGTTAGTTGGGCCCAAGCTACTGCTCTCGACCCCACCGTAGACGCTGTTTCTCCTCAAGATGCTATCAATCTCGCTGATGCGGATGGTGATGGAATTGATGAAGCAACCGCATTGGGTTGCGACCTTGGAGGAATCGAGCCGATTGATTCTAACAATAATCAATCGAATGGTACGAGCGTCGATGATGACCAAGATGGCGTGATCAATACCAATGATGAGTGCCCTAATACTCCAGTAGATACGCCAACCGATGTGACCGGATGCTCTTCAGAGCAACGTGATCAGAAGGCAGGTGACGCAAGTGGAGAAGCCGAGAAAGGATTCGGGGAAAATTTCATGCTATTGCTGATGCTTGGAGGCCTTCTTTTGCTCATAGGAGCTGTGTATGGCATTGTTCAATCACGCAAGGAAAGTGAGGCTCGAAAAGACTGGGTCACCGATCAACACATCGATGATGTAGTTGGTACTGATGCTCAATGGGAGCAACCTGTATTGGATGGTCGAAATGAAGAGGAAGCATCTCCACTAGCCAAGGAACTTGAACGATTCCCTGGTTGGGATGAGGCTATGTTGCAACAATATCTTGACCTTGGATGGACCTTGGAACAGTTGGAAGAATACTACCAACAACAGGTTTCTGAACAGGGATAAGCCGCGTAACCTTGACAAAGGACCGATGACAAGGATTGTCATGGCATACAACTCGACTAACCCTGTCTTCCAACCAAAATTTTGGAATAATATCCAAGGTAATGACCGAATGAGTTTCGAAGGCACACTGCAAAAAACTGGCATCGTCTTTGGACTTGCGACCATAAGTGCAGTTGGTTCTGTTGCTCTTGGTTTCATCATGCCTGCACTTCTATTCCCAATGATGCTGTTCGGTATGTTTGCGACCATGGGGATGGGGTTCTATCTGTGGTTCTCTCGACCCGCTGAACCTGCTGCATTTGTTCTCGTGTATGCAACACTAGAAGGTCTATTCATCGGACCACTTACGCTCTTTTTTGAATTGATGTATCCTGGAATTGCTATACAAGCAGGTCTAGCAACATTTGCCGTGGTTGTGTGTATGTTAACCATTTACTCGGTAGGTATTCTTCGTCCAACACCGACGTTCAACAAAGTTGTCTTTACACTAGCTGGATCCATCTTCCTCGTCTATTTCATCAACATCATCTTGGTATTCCTCACACCGTGGACCGTTCCATTCCTCCACTCATCCGGGCCAATTGGAATTGGAATCAGTCTGTTTATCATCACTGTTGCAGCTATGATGCTCATCTCTAATTTTGGAATGATTGATGCAGGAGTCCGCATGGGCGCTCCTAAGCAACAAGAATGGTGGGGCGCTTTTGGGATCATGGTGACTGTCATTTGGTTGTATTTCGAAATGCTACGATTGATTGCGAAACTAAGAGACTCCAGGTGATTCGTTGTCCCGTCCATTAGCAATCGCTGATCTCAGTGATTTTCTATCCGGTGATGAACAGCGAGTTCAGTCATTCATCCAGACGGTTGGCGATTCACTCGCAGATATTGGATTCTTTGCACTTACTAACCACGGTATTGATCTCTCCTTAATCGAGGACACCTACCATGAAGCTGAGACGTTTTTCATGCTTGACGAATCTGTGAAGCGATTGTATGCAAAGCCAGAGATTTCGCATCAACGGGGCTATACTGCCTTTGGTGTTGAACATGCTAAGGACAATCCTGCACCTGATCTCAAAGAATTCTGGCAAACAGGACGTGGCCAACAAGGAAGCGAAACCGATAACAAATATCCAATGAATATATGGCCAAATGAACACATTCCAAAGTTTGAGGAAAAGGTCGATTACCTCTACAACCAAATGGAGGCTATATCCAATCAATTGCTTTCTGCATGCAGCATCTACCTTGGAAAGGATTCCAATTGGCTACCTTCAATGGCTGAGAAAGGCAACACTATCATGCGCATTATACATTATCCTCCACTTGATTCTTCAACTCCAGAAGGTGCTGTTCGCTCCGCTGCCCATGAGGATATCAATTTCATCACATTGTTGATGACTGCAACGGCTGCTGGACTTCAAGTCATGGATCACGATGGATCATGGATAGATGTTGAGGGTAATCATGAACAGATCATTGTGGATTCGGGAGATATGATTCAAAACTTGACAAATGGTTTGTTCAAATCCACTACTCATCGTGTTGTTAATCCGGGTGATCCAAATCAAAGACGCTTTTCTATGCCGATGTTCGTTCACCCGCGAAATGAAATCGATTTAACACCATGTCCGGAATATATCGAACAAACCAGTGGTTCTGCCGACTATCCATCGATTACTGCTGGAGAGTACCTCCATCAGCGTCTCGTTGAAATCGGTTTGGCATCAGCAGATGAGAGTTGATTGCAATGCACATTCCAAGCCTGCTTGCAAAGAAGCGAGATGCTCATGAACTCGATCAGAATGAAATCGAGTGGTTTATCCAACATCTACATGAAATTCCAAATGAGCAAATCGGTGCTTTCTTGATGGCTTGTCAAATCAACGGTTTAAGCGCTCAAGAGACTACCTATCTAACAAAAGCAATGCTCGAACAAGGTGAGCAATTACCATTGCAAGAAGGTGCAATAGACAAACATTCCACGGGCGGTGTTGGCGATAAGATGAGCATCATACTTGCTCCAGCATTGCGAGCATGTGGAGCAATAGTGCCTATGCTTGCAGGGAGAGGTCTTGCTCACACTGGGGGAACCATCGACAAGTTGGAATCGATTCCAGGATTTAACACAGGATTATCTATTGAAGAGATGATGCAAAACCCATGCTTCATATCAAGACAAACTGCTGAGATTGCACCAACAGACTCCATCCTTTATGCGATACGTGATGTGACTGCAACTGTACCTTGCATTGGATTGATTACCGCATCAATCCTTTCGAAGAAAGCTGCTGAAGGAATCCAATCGCTTGTCCTTGATGTCAAATATGGACGGGCAGCATTCATGCAACATTCAGATGATGCTAGAGAACTTGCTCAATCAATGGTCCGAGTTGGAGGCGAACTTGGAATCGATGTCAAAGCACAACTAACACAAATGGATCATCCAATCGGAACTTTGCTTGGAAATAGTCATGAGATTGTTGAATCCATTGATTGTTTGAAAGGAAAGGGGCCTAATGATACGATGGAGTTGGTAAATGCACAAGCAAATGCCCTTGGATATGATATTTCAGAAGTTATCGAAAACGGTTCTGCACTCGCTGAATTCAAATTGATGCTTGAACGTCAAGGAGTTGATTCATCAACCGCTCAAGAACTAATCGATAATCCATGGAGTGTTCTTCAACGTGCACCACAACAATACACACTGCAAGCAGAACAATCAGGTTACGTCGCTGATTTGGACGCCTTGGCTATTGGCCAAGTTCTGTGTGAAGCAGGTGCAGGACGATCAACCCAAGACCAAGACATAGATCACGGAATCGGAATTGAAATCCACAAGCACATTGGTACTAAGGTCGAAGAAGGTGATGCAATCATTACACTGGATGGTCCTTTTGGAGTTGATATTCACTTGATACAACGTTTGAAAGATTCAATCACAATCTCCGATTATCAAGTTGGTGTTGGTTCAAGGATTCTTGAAACGGTGACAATATCCGATTGTTCAACGACTTGAATTGATAGAAGCCGTCATAAGGGAGATGTTGCTCGCCAAACTCGCCGATTTAGCTTAGCTGGTGGAGCGTGGGACTGTTAATCCCAAGGTCGTGGGTTCGAGCCCCACAATCGGCGCCAAAACAACGCACTGCGTCGGTTTTCCATGAATGGGTTCGAGGTCATGGTGCACATTCGCGCCCAGGTTCAATCATCCCGAGTAGCCATGTTTGTGCTTCCTTGGGTCTTCCTCAAGAAGGTATGCCTAAGCGGGCCTTCACTCCCATTCGATGGTACCGGGTGGCTTGTGCGTGATATCGTAGACCACTCGGTTAACGGCGCCCTTGACCGTGTTGGTGATGCGGGTGCTGATCTTTTGGAGGATATTGTGAGGGATTTCAGAGTACCGAGCCGACATCCCATCCATGGACTGGACAGCACGCACCACAACGGTTTCGCCGTAGGCACGGACATCACCATGGACGCCGACGCTTCGTACCGGAAGCAGAGCAGCAAAGTATTGCCATGGAATCTCCATTTCTCCTCGTTCTGCTGCAGCTTCAAATTCTTCTTCGACAATGGCGCAGGCTTCACGAACCACGGCCACGCGTTCTGGAGTCAATTCACCAAGCGTTCGGACCGCTAAACCTGGACCGGGGAAGGGTTGCCTTTCAGCAACATTGATGTCAAGCGTTCGGGCCAATTCACGAACTTCGTCTTTGTACAATTCTCGCAGAGGTTCGACCACGGTCAACGTCATGTCTTCAGGCAAACCGCCAACGTTGTGATGGGACTTGATGGTGTCTCGAACACCACCTCCAGATTCAATCCAATCGGGTGCAATGGTTCCCTGAACGAGGTATTTCGCCCCACATTTTTTCTGTTCGTCCTCAAAAATACGGATGAACAATTCTCCGATGACCTTTCTCTTTTGCTCCGGTTCAGTGACTCCTTTCAAGGCCTCAAAGTACCGGTCAGCAGCCTTGACAGTTACAAGGTTAATGCCCTGTGCCTCGAGGAGAGCCTCAATTTGTTCGGTCTCGTTTTTGCGCATGAAACCTGTGTCAACGTACACACAGTGAAGCAGGTCTCCCACGGCTTGGTTCGCAATCACCGCGGCGACGGTTGAATCAACCCCGCCGGAACAAGCAATGATCGCCACATCGTCGATGGTCGCTTTGAGGGACTCAATGCTCTCGGCAATGAATTCCTCAGCGTCGAACATCTCAGGCACCGCCGTTGACTTCCTTGTCTTGGGCCTTTACGCGGTCGATTTGGTCAAGCTTGTTTTGTTCAAGCGCAGCGGCGTACTTGGCATTTGAAAGCGCCAGCATTTGAACCGCAAGGTAGCCTGCGTTATCGCCTCGGTCAACACCGACGGTGGCTGCAGGGACGCCCGGGGGAAGTTGGGCGATGGAAAGAAGGGAATCATAGGGAACTCGACCCCCGCACGGAACACCAATCACTGGCTTGGTGGTCAAGGCAGCCACGGCCCCGGGAAGGGCAGCGGCCAGACCAGCCATGGCGATGAAGACCGAACAACCATCGTCGAGGGCATCGCCGACGATCTGCTCAACGAACTTGGGGGAGCGATGAGCAGAAGCGACGCGCAATTGGTACGGTACGTCAAAGTGTTCCAAGATTTTCGTGCATTTTTGGGCGATGGGGAGGTCAGATGAAGACCCCAACAAAATGGTTACATCCATGAACAACTCGCCATCGCGGATGGTTCTTTATGATGACTGATTCAATGAATGAGCGGCAAGTCCTCATTCTTCCGAAAGGGAGGGGTCGGATTGCGAGGCAAGCCGAGCAAAATCAAGGCCCATCGAGGCCAGACTGGGAGCCGATGATTTCGGGCATAAGCAGCCCACACAGAGGTAGGTCGAAGCCCCATCAAGCGCACCGAACAACGTCAAGACGGTGCCGTTTTCAAGGCGTTTCATTCCCAAGTTCCCGTTCCTCCAACGTCCGTGTTGGATTCGCCACCCAACGAAAGCATCCATCGGGAGTGTTTTGGTGGCCGACCACGGTCGTCGGTAGGTCGGAGCGTCGCAGGATGCCAGATGGTCAAGTCCGACGTACATCGTGGTCACCGTCCCGAAAACAAGTCCGTAGGAGACCCACCACCATTCGTTCAAATCAAGCCCCCAAAGGAGACCGAGGCTCGCCGCTGTCGCGCCCAAGGTGGCGACGGCGAGTTGAATCCGAGGCTCCAACAGCGCAGAACGCCGTTGCACAACTCCAGTAGTGAACGCAAACAAGAGCATCACAAAGGCCACAGAAGCAAGCGTTAGACGATGCTCTTCGTACCGGTCAAACAGCGCCATAAGCACCATGAAACCGACCGGGAGCAAAGCCCATGAAAAAGCGAACAGCGTCATGGTGTAGTTGTGCTCAACATCGGCTTCCGCCCATGGAACAGGTAAGTCTTCCACAAACGGGGCTCGCCCGGTAGTGGAATAATCCTTCCTCAAATCAAGCATCGTCGTAGGGGTGTCGCAGGCAAAGGTTGCGAGCTGCATAGACTTCGTCAACCCGACGAACGGGGGTCGTGACCGGCGCTTCATGGAGCGCCTCTGGGTCGGTCTTCAGCACTTGAGCAAAGTGTTCTGCAAAGGTGTCCAAGGTGTCCTTTGACTCAGTTTCCGTCGGCTCAATCATCATGCATTCTGGAACCACCAACGGGAAGTAGACCGTCGGCGCCATGTAGCCTCGGTCGAGCAGTCCCTTGGCCACGTCCATCGCTGAGATGCCGTGCGCTTCTTTCGCAGGTTGCATCGATAAGGTAAACTCGTGCTTCGCCACATCGGTTTCCGCTCCGTCCACAAAGAGATGGTCAACGCCGGCTTTTTTGGCCTCTCGGTGGATGGCATGACGAAGATAGTTCGCGTTGAGGACGGCGTGCTCTGACATCGTCTTCAATCCAGACCCGTAGCGGCGGTAATAGGCCCAGCAGCGGATCACCGCTCCGGCATTACCGTGCCATTGCTGGACTTTTCCGATGCTGTGCTCGGGTTGTTCCCAATGGTACCAATGCTCGTCCACGGCCATGGAGGATTCATCCGCCGTCGCCTTGCGCCGAGCGGCCAATGGACCTGGAAGGAACGGGGCCAATTGGGCTTTCACGCCGATTGGGCCCGA
>DAKS01000021.1 GCA_002499195.1 Euryarchaeota archaeon UBA443 | reverse complement strand
CCCACCCCGTTGCTCTACTTGAGTTCAATGCGTTTACCATGGTTTGATTCAAGGATCGAAATTGTTTCATCTGAAGCGCTGATTCGCACTTCAATTCCCTGTTCAAATATCGTATGTTTGTGAACATAAACCGCATCGTAAACCCGTGATAGAATTGCTTCTGAAGCCATTTCGTGAGGTTCTCCATGATGGATGTATAATGTACGCTTTGGACCAAAAAGCGTGTTCAAGATGGAGGCTTGCAAATCGTCCATACCTTCGCCCGTATGGGATGAAATTAGTAGTGGGTTTGCGAAACCATGTTCAGAAATCATGGTGTGAATGCCATCCAAGGATTTACTGTCGGCCGTATCCGATTTTGTAAGTACGAGTTGAATTCGTTCCATAATCGACGTCTCATTCGCCTTCAGTGCCCGTTCTGTTAATTCTCGAATCGAAGTCAAGAGTTTTCGTTCTATTTCATCAATCGAGTCTCCTACATCGACCAAGAGCAACAAAAGATCACATTCAATCGCTTCAGCAAGCGTTGCACGAAAGGCTTCCAATGTTGCATTTGGCAACCCATCAATGAATCCGATCGTGTCTGCTAAAAGGACGCGAGGACTGGACTCAAGCCTTCCTAACGTTGATTCTAACGTCGAGAACAACCGGTCTTCAACGAGAACTTCTTTTCCAGACAACCGTCGAAACAGACTGGATTTTCCAGCATTGGTGTAGCCCGCTAGGCCAACCGTCATCGCATGCTCTTTCCTTTGCCTTCGGCGTTCTGCTGCTGATTTCACATGCTTACGTTGGCGCTTTCTCAACGCTGTCAATTCACGATTAACATTTGCAAGGACCGAACCTGCAGCGGTTCGTCCAGCACCACCATAACCCGCACGTTCACCTGTTGTTTGTTGATTTACAACTTCTCTGAGAACAGTACGATCGGATTGCAAACGAGCGATTCGAACTTGCGTCCGAGCTTCAACGCTTGATGCGTGTGCGGTAAAGAGCGCGAGTAGCAAACGTACTCGATCCCAGACTTCAATGCCAACAACATCGTTCACACCAACAAGTTGTCGAGGTGTTGCATTGGTGTGAAGTAAGAGTAAATCAACACCATTCCATGGATGTTCTTTCGATGTAGAAGCAAGTTCTTCGGCTACATCCTGAAGTTTGCCCTGACCCATGAACCATTTCGGATCTATTCGTCCACGCTGTTCGACTCGTTCGATGATATTGATTCCCATCGTTTCAGCAAGTGCGATAAATTCAGAACAATCCTCGTTATTACGTACGAGCAACAGTGCCTTTCGGCCTTGATGGTCGGATTGCGTTTCATCCGTCACCAATCCACCTGCTCCAGCAAGAAGGTCAGCGTTTGAATCCGCCATGAACGCCGCTTGTAGGATAGACATTTCATTTCATGCATCAACCTCATATGAGCCCGATGTAAGCGAGGGTCATGTCGACCGAGAATCATGTTGTGGTTTCTTGGTCAGGCAATGAATCTGAATCCAAACGCCTCATCGAGATACTGAACCGGTTCAATTATTCATTTACACATCAAGTGAATGGAGAGATAATTCAACTTGAGATTACCGTAGAATCAGAAGGTATACGAGAATTGCGGGACGCTGTGGATGAACTATTGGTTCAACTTTCATCACTGGAAGATTGATCCTCCATCAATTTCGAAACAGCATTTTCATCATGATTCTTTTCGAAGTAATCTGTTGAAACAAGATCTCCGAGTTTTTCAACTCCAGCTTCAATCAAATCAGGGTCATTTCGTTCAGCCTCCTCCCATCGTTGTTGAGCATGTTTTGCATAGCGTTGATCAGCTTCTGCCTTAACTTGCTGAGCGATGGTTAAATCTCCTTCAAGCCCCTGGTATTCTTCCCGTTCTTCCGCTTGCTTGTAGTTGCGAGCAGCATCTAGGTCAGATTCGACAACCCCTGAGGTAAAGCCGCGCTCATCCTCTCCTCTCGTCATCAACGGATTTGTACGCTCCTTTTTCATGTGCGATTCCCACTGTTCAAGAACAAGTGTTGGCGTAATCTGTTGTCCGAAATCGTCAATGTCGATATGTAGGTCGCTCAACATTTCTTCAATCCAAACATCTGTTGCTTTCCGTAATCGGAAGTAATCAACGAGCGCTATTACTTGTCCAATCAGAACACAGATTGATGCAATCATGATCGAAGATGTGAGGATATATCCTATGAATGCCCCAAGCCCACCAAGAATCAATACGGTAAGCATCCATCGATTTCGCAGAGTTTGATACGAATGGATACCTCGTGGAATGGAGACCATTCTCAACCCTCGTTCTTTTTCGCAAACTCTCTCAATTTTGCCATAGATGCATCATCATCAAGTGCTTCTAGATCCCATCCAAGCCGTTGCAAATTTGTTTCGATCATTGCATCTGCAGCAATAGTTAATCGTTCATGTGTCATTTGTAATAGAACTGCGAGGAGTAATGCCCCGCCTACTGCATATTGCCACATTGTGAAATATGCTACAGCGAGAAGAAATGCCGCTGCGATTATTGCAGCAAGAACAGTTTTTGATTTCAGTCTAACCTTCGATTCGAGCGCATCTAAAACAGCAACCGCATGTTCACGTTTGGTCGCCATGCTACATCCAGCAGGTGCAAGGTTCTCAAGATACCGCTACTCAAACAAGTCAGCAATGAATTCATCACTCATTCTTCGAAATTGCCTTCGCATTCGCTCCTCCTCTTGATTTTGAACGAGGACACTGTCGGTCATCGTAACATGTTGACGTGGCTCAGAAGCAAGTTGTGTTAACAATTCAGCAAGACTCTGTTGAATGGCAGCAGTCTGCTCGGTTTGGAAAGCAAGAAGCCTCTCCATTGCAACGAACATCCGGTCCTGACGACTGGTTCGATCCTCCAATGCAGAGGATTGAGCGTTTATTGCCTCCTCTTGACGCTTGAGAAGTTCACGTGCAGCAGGTGTGCCAATGATGTCCCTGCGATGAAGTTCAGCTTGAACATTTGAGAGCGATTCCTGTAACTGGTTTATGTTGTAGGCAGAGAGATTCAACTGCTGCCGAAGTTGAAGACGTTCACGCTGTAATCCCTTTCGTTCAGCACGATGAATGGTCGCCTCACAAACGAAGACGCTGACGATCCCTGCTAAGACCGCGATTTCAGGATGAGACAAACGCCATATTACAAAACTGGCCCATACCATCCAACCACAGAATATACTCGCTAAGATTCTCATGTATAGAATATGAGTCGGGACTGTATTAACAGCATAGGGGGATGTCCAATGGACCCCAAAG
>DAKS01000027.1 GCA_002499195.1 Euryarchaeota archaeon UBA443 | reverse complement strand
GTTATCCAAACATGGACTACATGACCATCATCTGCCTGCCATGAAAGTGTACCATTGGTCATGTTGAGTTCTAGGAAACCACTCCATTCACGTGAAAAATTGTCCAGTGTGGATTCCAATTCATTGGATTGGGAAGGGCCAACGAGAAGTCCTTCTCCATTGAGAACAACATCGGGTACACCCCAAAAGCCGTATGTTTCATACAATCGAATGTTCGATTCTGAATAGAAATGTAGGTCCGAGGGTGATGGATGATGTTGAATAATTGTTGTATCAGTTCGGTTCAGAGAGTCGAGCTCTTCCGAAACAAGGGCGCATGGTTCGCACCAATCGGCTGAAAAATATTCGATGAAATGTGTCGTTTCTTCGGAGGTACATGTCTCGTTGGAGATTGCACATTCAACATCAAAGGTTCGGACGTCGTACATCTTTGCAGGAGCATATTCACCGAAATGACCGATGTGAGCAATGGATTGTGATGAGAAAATCGCCGTTAGGAAAACGGCGGTAACCATTGCCAAAGGTTTCCTCATGGTACATGGAGTCAGGGTCTTGTTAAAAGAGGGCCGCCTTCACGGGTTGACATGGACCAGCCTTGGTGGAAGCGACCATCGACGCTTCCGCTCGTTCTTATCGTAATGGCATTGCTCATCATCGTTGTAGGTGGAACCATTCGAATCCATGATGCAGGAGAGTCATGTCCAGATTGGCCTCAATGTTTTGGAACTTGGGGATTTATGGTCGATGAAGCAGAACAAGCCGCATATTGGGAAGTAAATCCTGATCAAATCGATAGCCGAGGTGCTGAACATCGCTACACAACCTTCGAGATTTTTGTTGAGTGGTTCCATCGTCTCTTAGTTGGAATTATCGCAGTTCCTATTCTGATCAATGCCATCGTAGCTCAAAAACTAAAATCAGAATATGGTGAAGGATTGAGAAATCTTGCCGTCGTTTCTGGAGTTCTATTGGTTGTACAGGCAATTGCAGGCGCTGTCACGGTCTATTTTGACAATGCTGATTGGACCGTTGCTATGCATCTATCGTTAGCCAGTATCTTCACTTCACTGCTAGTTTGGCAATATATTGCTATGCGCGCTCATGAAGGGGCAGAATGGGCTTTCTTATCGACCTCGAGGTCATTCTTGAATCGGCAAAAGAATCGGCTGATCAACGTTACAGTTTCCGTGTTTATTCTACTGATTCTTGGTGCATGGGTATCGAGTACCGCTGGTGGAAATTACAACCAAGCTTGCAACATTGGGTTCCCAAATGGCTGGCCAAAGTGTCAAGGTTCAATCTTACCAAGCATTGACGGACCAGGAATACTCGTTCAAATGGTTCACCGCTTTGGTGCTGCAATTGTTGGACTGGTGTTGATTCTTACCTCTGCTAAGATTCGTGTTGATGTACGTGACTCGGGTGAAGGCGAAGGATTCTCCAAAGCCATTGAAGTCGTAACTGGCTTTTGGATACTCAACGTCTTTGTTGGTGGAATGTACATCGTCTTCGCAAATCCAGATAATTTCCCGGAATTTATCTCATTGCTTCACCTTGTATTTGGTGTCACGTCGTTCATAGCAGCCGCTGTGGGACTTATGATGCTCAGGCTGGCTTATCTTCGTACAGATGTAATTGGTGAGAGTGAATGAGCGAAAACCAGCCTTCCTTGGCTTCACTTCTAATCAAATTGATGAAATTAAGGGTTATTGTTCTCCTTCAGATTACAGCTATTTGTGCAATTCTTGTTCACGATTCACTTGCCCGATACGATCTTATCGACATTGAGCGTACTTGGTTTGACACACTATGGACTTCTTTGATCACTCTGGTTGGAGGTACCTTGTCTGCTGGAGGTTCTAACGCGATCAATATGTGGTATGATCGTGATATCGATGCGAAGATGCGACGAACCCAAAAGCGACCGTTACCAATGGGTCAACTTCAACCAATGACAGTGTTGTTGTTTGGTATATTCATTTCAATAACAGGATCCTCATTATTCTTTTTATTGCATTGGAAGGCAGCCTTTTGGTCGTTCTTTTCGGTCGGATTCTATGTATTCATCTACACGATGTGGTTGAAGCGAAGAACGCCACAAAACATCGTGATTGGAGGCGCTGCAGGAGCAACACCGCCTCTGATTGGATGGGCAGGAGCAGCAGCAGATTCGATCAATTCGATGAATCCACTAGACCTTGGATCTCCAATTCCATGGATGCTTTTTGCTTTGATTTTCTTCTGGACGCCTCCGCACTTCTGGGCGCTCGCATTGTATCGGTCAGGTGAATATGCCGAAGCTAATGTACCCATGATGAATGAGGTTAAAGGAGCCAAAAGGACGGTTACAGAATCTAAATTCTATTGTGGAGGGTTGTTTCTATTGGGTTCAGTCCCATGCTTTTGGCCTGAATCAGGTCTTCCACTTTTGTGGGCATTCGTTGCAGGTGGTCTCACGGTCTGGTATGCTCTATCTGTATGGCAAATCGATGTGAATGAACCACTGGATGAGAACGGTCGTATGCCAAAAGCTGCAAAGTCGTTTTTCCGTTCTTTAGCCTATCTCGGAGCAATGTTCTTTTCACTTGTATTGATTTCGTTTATCCCTCCAACGTGGTTGGGAATCCTAGGTCCGTTGGCATAAATGGCGCGGTGAGGGAGATTCGAACTCCCGAGGGATTTAACCCACTGGATTAGCAATCCAGCGCAATGGCCAGGCTATGCGATCACCGCAGCGAAGCGAGCCACTAGAAGTTTGGTCATGAATATGACGGTTCAACTTTCAACCAAATCATTCGAAGAATTCTTCGAACTCATCGGCCATGTATCGTGTCGCTTGATTACGCTTTCGAGCAGCGACAACTCGCTTTAATCGAGCACGTCGCTTGATCGTAATTGGAATGAATAATGCATTGAAAACGACGAGAAGAAGGACTGCAATACCCGCTATTTGGAATTCGCCGACCTTCGTGTAATCCAACACATCTTGGAACCATTGGACGCCAAGAGGAGGTTCAGGAGGTGCTGGTTCTTCTGGAATCAGATGTTGGTTGTAATCCCACCACTGGTCTTGAATATTCACACGCAGTATGTTTGCACTCGCAAGTCCAAAGGTGTTTTCGTTTCCTCTGGAATCAACTGGAGCGAGTACATAGTAGTAGGTTCGAAGTGGACGAATTCCATCTACTTCTAGTCCAGACTGATTGAATGTCCCTTCTTCTCCTTGCGTTCCAACGAGACCGGTTACAAGCGGCGTTGCATATTTGAGGTCTATGTCGGTCGGCTCCATATCCATTCGATAGATGTTCCATGTTACTCCCCCATCCTCTTCGTTAGCAGGCCATGTCCATGTCATGTTCAGTTCATAACAAGCGTTCCAGTTCTGTTGCATGCTGAAACACTCAGATGAATTTGTAAACCGGTATGTGTAACTAAACGAAGACACTGCGCTTGTAGGGGGTAAAGCATCACCACATAGCCTTGAGTTGTCCGATTCACTCATTACGACATTGATTCTCATGGTGTCTGGAACGCCTGCCCGATTTGTTGGTAGAATCGCATATGATGCACAGGTTCCAGTTTCGAGAGGAATAGGATCGATCCAGCTTTCCGATTCGGTTGGCAACAATTCAACAGCAGCGCCAGTAAGCAACTCATTCCAGAGATTGGCATTTGTTTCAATTTCAGGATCCGGGAAGATTGTACCTACTGATTCGTCTACGGTCAATCTGTAGATTTGCCAACCACCAAGATATGGGTTTGTAATATCTCCTTCTGGAGTCCAGGTTAGTTCGATGGCTCCCCCGGCCAATTTGTTGTGCGAAAGGTTTGCAAGAGAAACATTCGGTTGAGGAAGTGCACCGGTGATAAGAACGATTGTGTTGGAGTTGAGATTCAAACTGATATTTTCAAGACCATCATAACTGAAGTAGTCTGGTGATTCAAGGTAGTCCCAGTATGAATCATCCAATGAATTTAGTTCAAGGAATTCGACCGAGTTGTGAGGAATCGAATCGGGAAGCAACGCCGAGAGATTAATGTCAAGATTTAGTGATTGCAATTGGGCGGGTTGCAGTTCGTTATCGAGTTGCATGACCTTGAAATCCATGATCATTAACGGTTCTTTTCCTCCTGCAATGTTGTACTCAAATCCTTCAATGGGTAACATTACATCGTACACAAACTGTGCCTTGTCCAAAGAAACTGCAGAACCCGTCATCAGAGGTTGCTCTTGGATGACAACCTCGTCGATGATGGATATTGATGCATGTGCTTCAGCAGTAAATCCAAGAGCGTCTTCAACATATAATCCAACATCGTAATCTTTCAACGGGAATGAGGATAGGTTAACAGAAATTGATTTTCCACTTCCCAGGTCGATGACAGTGTCCAACACCCAAGTGTAATTCAACGGAGCGGCAGCCACGCTATTGGTAATCGCCGTCAACTCGATCGTATCCGCGGTCGTATATGTTCCTGATACTGAATTCATCGTGATGAGTGGAAGAATCTCGCCTGCAAGAATCGATGTAAACTCGATCATTGTGTTGTCGGAGGGGCCCGTATCAGGGCGACCGTCAAACGTCGTTGGCATGTATATGCGAAGTTCTTTTCCTTCACCAACCTTGGTTAGATTGTACATGCATGTGGATGATTCACCAGGTCCGAGTTTATCGATAGAACACGTGTCGAGGTACTCGGATTCTCCAACGGCATCAAACATCTCAAAGGCGATGGTTATGTCTTCAACGGTAAAATTCCCGATGTTCTCAACATCTACCGAAAGCATATTTTCGCCGAAGTAGTAATTTGGCGATGATGGGTTGTGGGAGGGGTACATGCTCGCAATTCTCAAATCGAGTGTATTATCGAGAACGATTTCAACTTGAGCTAGGTCGTTGTAGTCGTTTAGATCGCCATCATAAGCACTAGCACTATCAATAAGTCCAAACTCGAAGATATATCGACCAGGTACGGAATAGTTTAGAGCGGGGAGAGAAGTAGTGTACGCTTGCTCATAACCTCCAGAAGGCAAGGAAGTAACACTATGGTTTTCTGTAGCGACAAGGGTTCCGTCAAGTTCACGTAAATTCCAACCCATGTAAGCGATTAAGCCACAACTACCACATGTGTTGACGGTGCCAGAAACACTCATGATGTAATCTTGGTCAGTATTCAAAATGAATTCATCATCGTAGATGTGTAAGCCAGAGAGTGTATCTCTTGGGTCTTGGTCTTGATCCACAGAAACATCGCTATATTCTGCGGTCAAATTGATGTTGTATGAATGGACATCGTCACTTGTATCAACATCAGCGTAGCTAAATTTGAACACGACAGTAAAGGTTCCAGTCATGCCAGAAGGGTACCATGCTGTTGAATCGCTAAAATTACCAACATCTCCATTCAACAGGCCATTGATACTGATTTGACCATTGGCGACATCGTTTGAAACACATTGCGTTGCGGTTTTGAATCCTTGACAAACATACCACTCCATCGCTCGCGTAGTAGATTGAGGGCTAAGAGCTTGATTCTCAATTTCTGCGGAAAAGGTGATTGGGTCGAATGCAGGATAATGCCTGTCTTCTACTGGGCTATGCCCTGACAATATTGCAAGATCGACTTGGTCAACCGCCGCCGCGTATGGTACAGCGAGAAGGGCCGAGAAAAGCGACAGCATCATCAATGAAACCAAGCTAATGCTTGTTTTTTTCTTCGCAACAGCCATGGGCTCCGCTCCTGTCATCATACCATGGTCGCATGGATGATTCAAAGACTCATCGCATAAATCAGAATGAAATCAATTGATTCGAACCCTCAATTTGTTTGGCAACGTTCATGACGCCCCTAGTCTTGGTCAATGCATGGGAGGAGGCGATTGGTCACATCTACGTGACGATGAGGACGGATTGACTGCTGTTATCGAATTTCTTTCAGCCTTCACTCTCTTCTTGATGATATTGACAGCCTTCATGTCCCTTGCCCAACTTGAAATGGGTTCTAATGACACCGAAATTGATCAAGTGGATCAAGCCGTCGTTTCAGGTCTTGACCGGCTTACGAGCAGTTCTGGTTGGTTCGTACCCAGTGATGGCGATGATGGCTATGATTATTCCAATTCAACAGAAGATTGGCATCTTCAATCTGCAGAAGTCTTGGAGAAGGGACGTGTTCAAACTGGATTAATGAGCAATAATCAACTCGATATGAGCCGTGTCTCTGCCCTTTCAAACGTTACATTGGCCGGTTTTTCCCAAGGGCTTGGATTGGACGAGGATTTAACGGCGTTTTTACGCATCTCGATTTATGCCTCCGATGACGAGGATCGTATTGGATTAAATCTATTTGAGGGCGGCGCAAATCTCAACATAGCTCGCATGGCCTCAACCGCCTCAAGTACGGTTCGGATGGGATCTGAATTAGTTTTGATTACGCTGGAGGTCCATGACTCCAGTCGCACCAATGAAAATCTGATTCTCACCGAGGTTATGGCAAGGCCAATTAGTGGTGGCCCTGAGTGGATTGAGGTCTACAATGACAATGCCTTTGCTACAAGCCTCTATGGTTGGTCGTTCAACACCTCTTCTGGCTCAACATCCAACGAAGTGTTGCTTCAGCAAGGCGTTATCAGCGGGCATTCGGTTGCTATCTTCACCGGTTCGTTATCATCTCAAGAGCAAGGCAATGCTTCACAGATGTTCGATTTGGGCCAATACGGATTACTTGGAACAGGTTCGATGAATCTACTCGATGATGGTGCTGGAACGGTTGAGTTGAGGTTTACTCGGCCTGGGCAAATCAACCCAATCACGTTTGCAAAAGCAGAATGGGGTGGGCAAACAGGTCTTCTGATGAATCTCAATCAAGTGATTGTTTGGGAAGGTGGAAGCACAATGTCCTCTACATCGTGGGCCGTTCAATCCGATGCGACGCCCGGAGATGTGTTCTTTGAACCATCAAATGCTTCATGAACTCGGTCGAACTGGGATAAGCGATAGCCGTGCAAGCCCCATCGACATATTCCCGAGACCGCTGTGTGACAGGCATCCATGGTCTCGATGAAATTCTTCGAGGGGGCATCCCATACGGTTCGACAGTTTTGGCTTCTGGAACGTGCGGTTCGGGTAAGACGACACTTGGAATGGAATTCCTCGTGCGTGGAGCACTCGCAGGTGAAGCATGCGCTCACTTTACAGCAACGGAACCTTCTGTCAAGTTGCTTGAAAACATTCGCCAATATGCATTTTTTGATATGAACATGGTCGATACTGGATTGATCAACGTATTCGACATGGACGTTCTTTATTCATGGCTAGGTCTTGACAAATCGACCTTCGATTTGGACGATGTTCACGCACTCATCAAATCCATCACAGATATTGTCAACACCATCGGCGTAACCCGTCTTGTGATTGACTCTGTAACAACACTCTGTTACAAGATTAAGTCTGAACAACTGATTCGTGACTTCCTTTTCACACTTGGAAAGAAACTCGCAACACTTGGATGTACTACCATTCTTATTGCAGAAATCACCTCTGCAACAGAGAATGCCCACTGGTCTTCATTCGGTGTCGAAGAAGCAATTGCAGATGGCATTCTTGTCATGGGTGATGTAGAACGAATGGGGCACCTTCTTCGATTCCTACAAGTTGTCAAGATGCGAGGTACAGCGCACAGTCGTGCCAAGCACGCTATTGAATTAACACCTCTCGGGGTAATGCTAACGCCGATGTTGAAGTGGGGTGCTCAAAGCGATAAAGCATCTAGATGGGGGGCATAATCATGTTTGAACTCGATCAGCGAATCGCTGAACAACTCTCAACAATTTCACTCAACAGTTCGGTTCAAGTTCGATGTGGAAACTCAAACGCCTTCATGGTCACTGCCAGTACCATGTTGCCACTCATGCAGATGTTCGAGATGGGAGGTGTTTACATATCCGCAAGCCGAGGAGCGGTTGAAATCATCCAAGCGTTCGAATCTATCGGTGTTGATGTTTCCAATATTCAATTCATCGATTTAGTCTCATCAGGAATTCTTGGAGGCACGGATGTAAACTATCCAAACATCCACTTCGTTGATAGTCCGATCATGCTTGAATCGGTCCTCTTGCGCACGCTCTATATTCTTCGTACAACGGGATCTCAACGTAATTTCGTTTTCCTCGACAGTGTGAACGCATTGGCGATTTACAATGAAGACCGAATGCTAGCGGAGTACCTTCACACCTTCATCAACACCTTCCGACAGCGCGAGGTTCTATCCGTCATTCTCAACGTTCCTGACCAGACACCGCCTCTGGTTCTATCAAATCTTGATTTGTACTGTACAGATTTGGTCGATCGTGGCCAGGTGGTTATTCACTGAGGAGGTTGAATTATGCGAAAGAACATCACATTCGAGAAAGAAGATGAGGAATTCTTCGGACAAGTCGGCTCCTTTGGCGTTCCCAAGTTCGATAACGAGATGCACGGAGGCGTACCTCGCGGTTTTACCATGGTCGCATTCACAGAAACAGGGTCAGGTGCAGAATTGTTTGCAAAGCAATTCATCTCTCCTGCCGAGGAATCTGAGAACACATTGTATGTCTCGACCAACGAAGCACAACCTGAAATCGTTCGTGTATTCAAAAAATATAATTGGCCACTAGACATCAACGTCCGAACAATTGGGGAAGAATATAACGCGAATGTTCTCGAGCGAGAACTTCTCGCAAGTAGATACCGATTGGAAGGTTTTCAATTGGAGGATATTCAACGTCTTGCCCAAACACGTTTTGTTGAAGATTCGACACAAGATTACCTGACCGAAGTAACGAATGAAATCATGGCGCTTGGGCCATATTTTAGAGCGGGAATCGATAGTTTAGATTTCTTCCTTCAGCGTGATGATCCCAATCGTGTAGTCGCCATGATTCGTATGCTTCAAGCGCATACTCAGATGTATCGAGGTCTTCTCTTGCTCATAGTCTCTGTTAACGGCCTTTCCGCTTCGGTCCGTCAAGAACTTTCGAGTATTGCTGACATGGTTTTGACCTTCGGTGTACGAACCGTTGGTTCTGATTTTGAAACATCAATGATCGTCTCAAAGTTCCGAAATGCTCCAGAGAATCTGAAGATGCTTGTTTTCCGCGTTACACCGGAAGAAGGTATTACTCCAGAAACGGTAGAACGTATCGCCTGATAGGTCTCGTGGACAAAGCGACACCTCCAAAGAGGGCGGAGTTTGCGGGTGAATCATGTCCAAGCGTTCTGCGACCGGCGGATTCGACCCGTCGGGAATCGATTTGGATGCTTGGACAGAATTGGAAGAGCAACTAGAAGCTACTATTCCGAACTACGACCGCGTAAACCGTTTGATGACTTTTGGACAAGACAAGCGATGGCGAAGAAATGTTCGCAACCATGCAACTGAAGGAATGAAAGTCCTCGAGGTTGGATGCGGCCCTGGGAGTTTTGCGGAAGATCTTATCGGGCTTGATGTCACCTGTCTTGATCCTTCCGAAGCTATGTTGAAAGTTGCTAAGAAACGAGTCGATGCAGCACGTGCATCTCGAGGAGAGGAACCGGCTGCTTACGTTCAGGCGCTTGCGGAGGATATCCCTCTGGATGACGATTCTTTTGATATGGTCTTCTGCTTATTTTCGTTCAGAGATTTCCAAGATAAGAAAAAAGGTTTGGAGGAGATATACCGAGTTCTCAAACCAGGTGGGCAATTGGTTATTTGTGATGCAGGGAAAGCGAACTATTTGCATGGTCTTGCGGGACGAATCTGGATGAGTACAGTTGTCCAATGGATGGCGCGTTGGGTCACGAAAACAAAGGATCATCCATGGAAAGGATTGGCTCGCTCCTACACGTATTATGGGACTAACAGATACTACCGAAACATGATGAAGGATGTAGGATTTCAAGATGTCTCGGGCCGACTTTTGTATCCATTTTTGATGTCTAGCCGATTTCGAGGACGAAAACCGCAATAGTGAGGCTTGATTCTTTGAACTGAGGACTCCATTAGCCTCATAAACCTCCTCCCAGTCGCATTTTCATAGTGGTTGTTATGGGAATGGGAAAAGTCCTCCAAAGCATAAAAAAAGCCGAAATGGCTGCTGAACAAACCCTTGCCGATGCACAGGCTGAATCCAATAAAATTCTGAGCGATGCTCGACGTGATGCCTCGGACCTAATAACACAAACAACCGAAGAAGCACAGACTTCGATTCAAACTATTTTGGATTCAGCTCGTGAATCAGCCATGAAGAATGTAAAGGCTGTTCAGAAAGATGGGGGAAAAGCGGTTTCATCCGTTACAACAGATGCTACAAAGAATCAAGATGCGGCTGTTGATTTGATTGTTGAAAAACTCCTTAATCAATGAAGTGATATTATGTTTTCAACGGTCGATATGTCTAGATTGACATTGGCGGCACCTGTTGATTCTATGCATGATGTGATGCGTGCATGTTCTGATTTGGGTTGCGTACACATTGAAGATTACACTCACTTTGAAGAAGGTATTGGAGTCGGACAAGCAATTCAAAATCAGGATGCTGATTTAGTTAGTTCTTTGCTTCTAAAAGTTAGAGCTGTACGCAGTGCTATATCGGTATACAATTCAAAGGGTTCGGTTTCATCAAAGGTTGCAAAGAGCCTTGTAGAAAAGATGTCTTCAGAATTGGATAATGCCTTACAACTTATCGAAGAGATTCGAGAGTCAGAAGCAGAGATTGCTACATCAGAAGATCAACTTCGAATTTTTGAGCGTTTGGCGCCATTGGAAATTTCCCTTGATTTACTATCTGGATACCAGGGGGTTGAGATATATGTGGCAGAAACACAGAACTCCTCTAAAGCGCACAAGGTGTTTGCTGATATGGCTAGCAGGATAGAATACTTGTGCCCAAATGGCCTTGTAGCGGTCGCTTGTGCTCCAGAAGATGCAGCCTCCGTTCAAATCGCGTTGGCGGAGTTAAATGCTAAGGCAATACAGATTCCAGCGGTAAAAGGTACGCCAAAAGAGAGGGCTATGGAGGCTAAGAAATCCATAGCAGAATCACAATCAGTCAAAGACTCAAACCAACAAAAGTTGGATAAATGGGCGAAAGAGAATGGTTCAAACTTGGTTGTAGTTGAAGAATATTTGCAGCGAGAGGATGCTATCTACACATCCCCTACCTCCTTGGCGGTGTCAAATCAGGCATTCGCTCTCGATGCATGGATTCCAACAGAGAACACCGGAAAAGCTCGCTCCAAACTCAAGAATTTGGCCTCACATCTCGAAATCGAAGAGCATGTTGACGATCATCACCACGATGGCCATGATGACGAACATCATGGATTGGAACCTCCAGTTGAATATGATACAATCGATGCAACTCGTCACGCCTCTATGCTAACGAACTTGGTTGGACGTCCAAAGTATGGTACGATAGACCCTACAAGTATGATAGCATTCACTTTCCCCATCTTTTACGGTTTGATTCTGGGTGATGCAGGATATGGAATTTGTATAATTCTACTCGCTTTGCTACTAAAGGCCAAACTTGGGCATGATCCGATGGGTGCGATCGCTTCACGTATTTTGATGAATATGGGTATTGCAACCCTAATCGTTGGGATTCTTTGTGCTGAAGCATTTGGATTCGTGATTGAAGATTGGTCGCCATTTGCTGCATTTTATGATATGCTTTACAATTCAACCCATAATCTGCTCGAAGGAACAGTCTTTGCAGAATTGTTTGGCCTTACCCATACGTATCTACCATTCCATCGCGCAGGAGGGGCTCTACAAGACTACATTCTGTTATCTATTTACCTTGGATGTGCACATCTTCTTTTGGGATTCATTATTGGATTCATCAACGTCATGAAAGCGCATGGCCCAGTTGCTGCTTTCTTTGAGAAGGGTTCTTGGCTATTGATTCTAATCGGTGGTTCTGCTCACATTCTACGTTTCATAACCGATGATTCCTACGGTACCTTCGAAGGATCAATTTGGTCTGGAATGGTAATAGCAGGAGTTATTTGTTTGATTTATGGCCTAGCAGTTTACGAAGGCTTTGGATGGCTCGGTGGAATCATTATGGGGCCGATCGAAACGTTCGGACTATTGGCAAACACTCTTTCATATCTGCGAGTTATGGCAGTCGGAGTAGCCGGTGTCAAGATCGCAGAGGTTGGGAATAACATGGGATTCGCAAATATGGCAGATGCCATCTCAAGCGGTGATATTCTAGTTGCAATTTTGTGTCTTTTGATTTGGCTTGGAGTCCAAATCTTCGCACTCGCTCTTGGATTGCTCTCACCGAGCATCCATGCCATCCGTCTACACTTTGTAGAATGGATGGGCAAGTTTTACGATGGCTCAGGCAGGGCTTTTGCCCCGCTTGGCGGTCAACCCCTCCACGTGGAGGGGAATGCATAGTCCACTGGACGTTAAATGGAGGTAGAAAAAATGAACAAGAATACCCTAAAGAAAAGCCTACGAATGATGATTGTACTCGGCGCATTGGTCCTGATTGCTCAGGGCGCTGCTGCTGCTGAGGGCGAAGAAGCAACTGAAAGCTGGGGCAAGGACATGGGAGCAGGTATTGCTCTAGGTCTTGCTGGTCTCGGCGCAGGAATCTCTCAGGGAAGCATCGGCAGCGCAGCTGTCGGTATGCTCGCTGAAGACTCAAGCAAGTTTGGTCCTGCACTCATCTTTACGGCTCTTCCTGAATCGATCGTTATTCTCGGTGCATTACCACTCTTCCTTTGAAGAAGTGGTGCGACAGACCAGTTCTGTTGAACCGTTGGAGATGATTATATGACACTTGAAACACTTGCGAAAGATATCGCGGCATCTGCTGAGGCGCAAGCCAAGGCTATGCTAAAAGATGCCAAAGCGGAAGCAAATACAATTACTGCAGAAGCCGAAGCAAAGGCATCATCGATTAGAGATGAAGCAAATGCACGAGCTGAGCGTGAAGCGGAACAGATCTCTCAAGAAATGGTCGCTAGCGCTCGTCAAGGGAATCAGAAGGAGTTGCTAATCGCACGCCGAGGTGTGTTAGATGCAACATATGAAGCTGCAAAGGCAAAACTAGCCGACCCAGGAATGAAGGGTCGTGCTACACTTCTGAAGACTCTGTTGAAGCATGCTGAGAAGATTTCTGGAAAGGACTACGTACTACGGCCTGTATCTGTAGATGCTGCTGTATTGAAGAAAGATGCAGGATCTCGCACTGTTGGTGGCGAGATAAGTGGCTTGGGCGGTTTCATGATGGAAGCTGCTGATGGGTCTGTATCCTTTGATTTCCGATTTGATACGCTTTTGGATAGAACTTGGAACGATGAACGCGCTGCGATTAATGAAACACTATTTGGATGAGGGATGATAATGCTGCTGGAGAATACACCATACGTTGCTGCACGGGCCAAAACCCGTCGACAAGCATTGATGGATAAGTCCCGGTTGCGTCAATTGATCAATCAATCCCCTGATCAACTAACCAATTCTGTTGCAGAAAGCGGTTATCAAAACGAGATTAATCTATATGCTTCTCGTTATTCTGGTGGAGATTTAGTCGAAGCCGCATTAACCCATAATCTTGAGAATGAATTGGAAAAGATCTTGTCTTACTGTAATGGTAGGGTGAGGACTATTGTTGAAATTTATACCAGTCGCTATCAATATCAGAATGCTAAGGCAGTTCTTAGAGCGGTAGCAAATGACATCGATGCGGAAAAACTCAGTAAGGATATATTGCCTGATTTGAATGAGATAAACACTCCATGGATTAAGATTCTAGAGAATGCTGATGATCTCAGGTCCGCAGCGCAGCAAATGCGTAGAAAATCGTTTGGTTCAGCATTGACAAATTTACCTGAGAGTGCTGGTTTAGCACAATATGAAGATGCCCTGGACAAGCACTATTTCGCGTCCGCGCTATCCTCATTATCACATAGTAGTAATGATGCAAGATATTTACGTAATGTAATTGCAACCGAAATCGACCATCGAAATATACTAAATGTTCTAGAAGCATCTACTTTTGGTATCGAAGGAAATGACCTGCTAGATGAACTTCTACCTGGGGGCCGATTGATGCCTAAGCGTTCATTATCTTCTATCGCTAATGGAGGCAGAGATGCTATGTTAGATCTGTTGAGAAGTAATTCCAGATTTGATATTGCAGGGTTTGAAACCGCATTAGAAAACGCTGAAAAAGAAAGATCTTTGGATTCGGTTGTTACATGGCTTCATATTAGAGAATATGCGCAATTGCAGAGGATGAGCTACCTCCATCCTGTATCTGCATTGCCTATTGTACATTATGTGGCTATGAAAGTCAAGGAGGTCACAGATCTTCGTATGATAGTTCGTGGCCGATTAGCGGGATTGCCGCCAGAGATACTTGAGGCACACGTATTATGAGGTGATATTATGGAAATAGCAGTAGTAGGATCACCTGAATTTACACTTGGATTCCAGTTGGCTGGAATCTCTACACTTTACAATCCAGAAGAAGAGGAGGAACGTATCAAAGTGTTCCGTTCTCTTCTAAATTCAAAGGATGTTGGAATCGTAGTTGTTGACTCCGCGGTTCTAGCATCTTTGCCAGATAGATTGCGAGAGCAACTTTCTGGTTCTGTCTCTCCTACCGTTCTTGGTATCGGTACGGAAGAAGACAATTCGCTTAGAGAAACAATTCGAAGAGCGATCGGAGTCGACCTATGGAAATGATGTTCCACAAAATTGGAGGAAAAAAACATGAGTAATGAAGGAGTAATTTACCGAATTTCGGGACCGGTGGTCACCGCAACTGGAATGAGCGCAGGAATGTATGACGTTGTCCGAGTGGGCAATGAAGGATTGATGGGAGAAGTCATCGAATTACACGGTGAAAAAGCTGTCATCCAAGTATACGAAGACACGTCAGGTATTCGGCCTGGTGAACCAGTTATCAATACGGGCGAAACCCTTTCGGTTTCCCTCGGACCTGGTTTGCTAACACAGATTTACGACGGTATTCAACGACCACTTCCGACCTTGGAAGAAGTCATGGGTGTGTTCATTACTCGTGGTGTCGATGCTGATGCGTTTGACCTTGAGAAGAAATGGACCTTTGAAGCAGTCATCGAAAAGGGTGCTGCAGTAGAAGGTGGACAAGTCATTGGTCACGTACAAGAAACCGAAACCATCGTTCACAAGATCATGGTACCTCCTACCATGAGCGGTGTGGTCAAGACCATCAAGTCTGGAGACTTTAACGTCACAGAAACCGTTTGTACGCTTGAGGATGGTTCAGAGATTCAAATGATGCAAAAGTGGCCTGTTCGAACACCTCGTCCTTACCGACAGAAGTATGCACCTGATACGCCATTGATTACAGGTATGCGTATTCTCGACTTCCTCTTCCCACTTGCAAAGGGTGGAGCAGCAGGAATTCCTGGTCCATTCGGTTCAGGAAAGACGGTTACTCAACAGTCACTTGCAAAGTATTCCGACGCTCAAATCGTTGTCTACATCGGTTGTGGAGAGCGTGGAAACGAGATGACAGAAGTATTGGACGAGTTCCCTCACTTGATTGACCCGAACACCGGTAAGCCATTGATGAACCGTACGGTCATGATCGCCAATACATCCAACATGCCTGTCGCAGCTCGAGAAGCATCTGTATACACTGGAATTACCATCGCTGAGTATTTCCGTGACATGGGATATGACGTCGCTTTGATGGCGGACTCCACCTCTCGATGGGCTGAAGCAATGCGTGAGATTTCCTCTCGTCTTGAAGAGATGCCTGGTGAAGAAGGATATCCTGCTTACCTTTCATCCCGAATTGCAGAGTTCTACGAACGTGCTGGTCGTGTTGAAACCAAGAATGGTGAAGATGGATCGGTTACTGTTATCGGTGCTGTCAGTCCACCCGGTGGTGACATTTCAGAACCGGTATCACAAGGTACGCTCCGAATTGTCAAGGTTTTCTGGGGATTGGATGCAGGTCTTGCACGACAACGTCACTTCCCTGCGATCAACTGGCTCAGTTCATACTCTCTGTACCCACAGAGTTTGAATCAGTGGTTCCGCGACAACATTGCACAAGATTTCCCAGAGATTCGAACCCAAATCAGTGGTTTGTTGCAAATTGAAGCGGAATTGCAAGAGATTGTCCAACTTGTTGGTTCAGATGCTCTACCGGTCGACCAACAACTCACATTGGAAGTCGCACGTATGATTCGTGAATTCTTCTTGCAGCAAAATGGATTCCACGATGTTGACGCATACTGTGACATTAACCTGCAATACTCCATGTCCAAGGCCATTCTCAGTTTCCAGGAAGCTGCAAAGAATGCAATGGCTGCTGGTGCACAACTGAATGATGTTGTCAACGTTCCAGCACGAACCGCACTCATGCGTGGCCGATTCGAAAAAGGATACATAGATACTATCGATGACATGGTCAAAGACATGGTCGATGAAATCGCTGATACTGTGGAGGACAACTAGGACGTGATATTATGACAGGAAAAGAATACCGAACCATTACCGACGTCAAGGGACCACTCGTTTTCTTGAACAAGACCGAACCAGTT
>DAKS01000048.1 GCA_002499195.1 Euryarchaeota archaeon UBA443 | reverse complement strand
CGATATGTCCATAAAACCCAGTGTCTAATGAGAAACAGGTCGGATTCGATGGAAGTGGGTACTTCAGCATTTGCAGCCGCAGTTCAGGGCGTCCGCGCCCTCATCTCCGCATATGATGGTTATGGGAAAGGACGCTTCATGAGATCTGATGAAGCAGTTCGTGCAGAAATTCAACGTCGATGCGAAATGGTTGCTCGCCACGCTGAAAAACTTCAGGGTGATGTGCATCAGGCAGGTCACAGAGATGCACGAACGAGTTTGGAATCTCTAATCGAATCAACACATCTTCTTCGCAATGAAGCACAATTTTCCATCACCAGTAATCATGTCTCACAACACAAAGGCATAGGGAAACTGAAATCCAAGGCTATTCGTAAACTGGTTAATCATGATAGCGAAGTTCTTCAATCCCTTGTGGAAACAACGCGTATGGCCAACGAACTAGCCAATGATATGAAGGATCTCGATGAAGAATCCGTGAACTCGAGAATTTCAGATTGGCATCAAAAGCTTACTCGTACTAGAAACATGTACCTTGAGAGAAACATGTATATTGATGGACTAATAAAGAGATGAGATTATGCATTTTCGATGGAGAACAAACCCAACTGTAATCGCCCAATACATGAATGATGCCGATGTTCCCCGGCAGGCAGAAGTGACACTAAAACCGAACGAGGTTTGTGTCGTCCTTGAGAATGGAAAAATTGTCGGATCTGTTTCTCAACAACATCTTCAAGTGAATCCTGAAATCGGTTTGTTCAGCAAATTGTTTGGAAAAACCAATCCAGTTCGCTCCTTTATGTTTGCATTTACTGGGCCACACTCAATTCTCGTACAAGTACGTGGGATTTCTGAGAATGGAGATGAAATCAACTGTTTGGTTACGTTAAAAATTGAGGTTACTCGAGAAACTGCAACACGATTAATTGCATTCCCTGCTAAGGGAACCATGATGGTTCAGGCAAAGGAAATTGCAGACATCGTTTCCCCAGTTGTAAGTTCAACAGCATTGCAACACCTTCGTGGATTAAATGCAGATTCAATGCGAACTGTTCAAGTGAATGACGATGTGATGTACGCTGTGAAAACTGCTCTTCGTGGAACACTCGATGAGCATGGACTGACCTATCGGAGTGGCTTCATCACCTGGAGCAGTACTGCTGCGGAGCAACAATTGCAGCACCAGCACGATTTGGAGCGACTTCAGTTCGCTCAAGACAGAGAATCAGAACAACAGGCAATCGAACTAGATCATTTCATCAAGACCGAACAACGAAAGCATGAGGTCAATGCAAGAATGGCTCTAGTTGGTGTTCAAGCAAAAGAAGCTGCAGAAATGAAGTTGGAACTCGAACGTCTCAAGGCATCTGGCGAATTCAACCTTCAACAATGGCGCCAGCAGCAAGAACTCCATGATGAACAAGCAGAATCTGCACGAACTAAAGCGATCAAGGATGCGGAAACGAATGTAGAAATCGCCAAATTGGAAGCAGAGCGACAGAAGGCTCTTGCTTCTGTACAAAAGGATGCTGAAGACGATAAAATGAGTCGTGCAATGGAAATGTTCGAACAAGTTCAATCTCGTAAGCGTGATCGCATGGACATGAAGTCTGAGCAAGAACAGCAACGATTGGAGCAGCATGCGAAGGCTTCACAATCAACGATTGATGTTCTTGAAAAGATTGCAGCCAACTCTGATGATCCAATGGTCCAAATGGAGGCTTTGAAGCAGCTTGCAGAGTTGCGAAAAGCAGATGTTGCTGGACAGAAAGACGCATACAAGAGCGACGATTAGATTGCGTAAGGCGTACATCCCGATATGGTTGGTTTAACCGCCACAAAAGATAGACATACGTTCGATTTAGTTAATTGAATCACCCGATGAACTCATATAATGGCTGTAAGTCGGGAGAATGTTCACCATGAAGCGAGGCTCACGTGCTTGGAAAAAGACTGGCAACCAACGTTGGAAGTGGCGCAAGAAGAAATTGCGACGCCGAAAGCGTGCACGTCGACAGGCCAAGAACTGATCTCAGTTGAACATCTGGGGGTATAGTATAGCTTGGTAGTACCGCGGGCTCCAGTTGCACGGGGATGACGACAGGTGGGTTTGCTGAAGTTGATGAACAACTGGAGCGCCGACCCGTTTAACCGAGAAACCGAAGCCTTTCACCGAGGCTGACGTCAGAAGAAACCCGCTAGGGGGGGTTCAAATCCCTCTGCCCCCACCAACACTCAACAAAACCGAATATTGATGCAAAGGACTGTTTTCGGTGATATTATGCAGACACGTCGGCTATGGGCAGTAATCTGTTTGAGCGTCCTGATGGGGCCACTTGTTGGCTCTCTCACCGTTCCACCTTCAGATTACATTCGACTCGATAATCAGGCGCAGATTTTGCCTGAAGGTCAAACACTCACCATTCCTGAACAAGACGGCTGGGGATGGATTGTTGATGAACGGCCTTGGTGGGAACGCTCTGCACTCGATCAGGATCACAACAAAATCCATGATTCCCTTCAAGAATCTCATTTCGTAACTGGAATCGGTCTTTCATACGGAGTTGAGGTCAATGATGCACATATTGCAGAATTGAACGATATGGGATTGGAAGTCGTCGATGTTATCGAGTCCGTTGATGCAGTACTCCTCGGACTAATCAATACATCAATGGTTGAATCTTTGGCTCAACTGGACGATGTTGTTATGGTTGAACGATACGGAGAAATTCATCTCTATGGAGACATTCAGACACCTGCCGTTAAAGCCCGCAATTCAACACTATATCCTGGTGCTTGGGATTTGGGTGTTACTGGTGATGGTGCAGTCATAGCCATGGTCGATACTGGTGTCGACAATGAACACCCTGGTCTCAATGAGAAGTTTGTTGCTGGTTATGATGCAGTTTGCTACGTTCACACCGACCCTACATGCATCCTTGCTGGTGGTCGAGTTGAGGATGGAAGTTACGATCCTGATGATGGTAACCAGCACGGAACAGCATGCATGGGCATGGCTGCTGCAACAGGTATCGATGCTAGTGGTGAGCAAACCGACTTTTACGGGGCTGCACCTGATGCAGCCCTCGTCGATGTTCGAATTGGAACCGATGCGGGAGCAGGACCGTTTGAGAATTACTTACTCTCTCAGGAATTTTACGAATCCGCTATGAATGGATTACAGTGGATCATCGATCACAAGGACGATGCTTGGGCAGGTGCTGAAGAAAGCGAATATGGTATCGATATCATCTCTCTATCATGGGGAATTACCTCTCATGAGGCTGGTGGTTCTGATGGTTCCGATATGCATAGTCGTATTCTTGACGAGGCCATGATTGCAGGTGTTGTTGTCAGTGTTGCAGCAGGTAATGATGGTCCTGATAACGATGGGTTGTCAGGAATGGGTTCTTCTGACCTATCGGTTACCGTTGGTGCCACAGATGATCAAAACACGATCGACCGTGAAGATGATACTATTGCAGGTTATTCCTCTAGAGGACCACGAAGAGATAACTCAGATGGCAATCCACTCAATGAGTTGAAGCCTGAAGTCACCGCTCCTGGAACCAACATTATCCAAGCTGAGGCCTGTGTAACTTCAGGTACATGCAACAATTTCCTCGGCGGAGATGCGAGCGACAACGGTTACACTGGTCGTGGCTCTGGTACATCCTATGCAACACCTGCAGTTTCCGGTATCATGGCTATGATGATAGAAGCCAATCCCGATTTAACCCCTGCTGAAATCAAAGAGATTCTCAAGTTAACCGCTGAACGTCGTGGTGAACCATCAGCTCCTGATGTTGATCCTTTCTGGAACCGAGACTTTGGGTTTGGAATGGTTGATGCGTACGCTGCTGTTTCGATGGCTTTTGATCTCAAGTACCAAGGCTTGACTGGAGAAGTCGACGTCACGACCCAAGTTCATATTACAGAAACCAACACTTCTGAAGGAATTGCAACATTGACTGGCCTTGCTTGGGGCCAAGTCAGTGCGGTCTCATCCGTTGAATATCGAATTGATGGAGGCGAATGGATGTCAGCAACCTTTGACGAGGAAGCAGAAACTTTGGGCGCATTTGCTCGATTCAATTGGACAGTCGCCCTAGACACTTCTCAACTCATGGAAGGAAACAGGACCGTTGAAATCAGAGCAGTCAACACGGAAGGTGTTCAATCCCTTATGGTTGCAACCACGGTTGTAGGTACATGGGATGGCCAGTCGGCGGATGAAGGATTTGGAATACAGGAATTGGTTATGGTCGGGCTTGCTATTACCTTACTAGTGCTCGCTTTGGTCATCCTTCTCGGCGGAGATGGTGATGAGTACGAAAGCAAGAATGCAAACTATTTCCCTCCTTCACTTGAAGAACAGGAAGTTCTTGATGCGATCATCGAATCAGATGATGGTGGTGATACTGATGGGTGACTTCAGTCAGCGTGCTTTGGCAATTCAGCCAACAGGCGTTCGAAAGATGTTCGACTTGGCTGGCGACGATGTCATCAGTTTCGGTCTCGGTGAACCCGATTTCCAACCACCACCTGTTGCGATTGAAGCCTTCCATCAAGCCATGCTTGATGGTCGTAACAAATACACGACTACGGCAGGACTACCGCCTCTTCGTGCTAAGATTGCAGAATCCTGGCATCATCTCGAATCAGGTTTGACCGAAGACAATGTTTGCATAACAATGTCGGGAACGAATGCTCTTCTCAATTTATTTTTGACCTTGGTCGATCCAGGGAAGAATGTCCTTCTTCCCGAACCATACTTCCCACTATATGGTCCAGATGTCACGCTTTGTGGAGGTGAAAGCCGATTTTATCCCTGCCTGTTCGAAAATGAGTTCGTTCCAACCATAGAAAATCTAGAATCCTTGGTCGATGAAGATACGGTCGCAATTCTCTACAACTTCCCTTCAAATCCAACAGGTGGAACCTTGACAGTTGAACAAAGAGATGAATTGCTCGATTTTGCAAAGCGCCACAATCTTTGGATTATTTCCGATGAGGTATATGACCGAATCGTGTTTGATTCTGAACACGTTTCGTTTGTAGGAACCAATTATGACAAAGTGCTCCTCATCAACTCTTTTTCCAAGACTTTTGCTATGACAGGATGGAGAATTGGCTACATCATGTCAGCAAATCTAGAAGCGATGAAGCAAGTCATCAAAATGCAGTATTATATCACTGCATGTTCTAACGATGCAATGCAGTATGCAGTTCTTGAAGCGATGGAAAAAGCCTCAGATTATCCCGATATTCTCGCTAAGGAATTTCATGCACGCTGCAATCTGATCGTCGATCGTCTTAATGCAATGCCGGGTGTTGAATGTCATCGCCCAAAGGGTTCAATCTACGTTTTCCCGAAGATTCAGGTTCCAGGTTTGAACAGTCAAGAGTTGGCCATGGAGTTGCTCAAGGATGGGGTCCTTTGTTCTCCAGGGACAGCATTTGGGCCATCAGGAGAAGGGCATCTTCGCTTTGCATTCACAATTTCACAAGAGGACATCTCTAGAGGTATGGACAAGGTTGAAGTAACTTTGAAGCGACTCAACAACCAGTAGGTGTAACTTATGATTTCAGCGGTACTGTTCTTTATCGCTGGCTTTCTTCTTGGCCACCTTATGCCACGCATTCCTTTCATGGTCTTATGCAGAACCTCTGGGTTCAACAAAGGATTTCCACCGCATCCTGAACCAATTCCACTTTCTCCTCGCCTTACCCAACGCGTCCTCCACATGCGTTGGTTCCATCGGTTAGGAACTTTTACTACTCTCTTACCCTTGTGTTTTGGATATCTTAGTATTCTTGGTGGTCAATCGACGTTTGGCTACGGTCTATTCCTTGCTGGAGGGTGGACTTTGCTTTCACGTGCACAAGTACTGCTCGACGGGCCGCCTGTTGCTTGCACACTCGAGATGGCTGAGAGATTACAGATGGTCATGAACATAGCCGATTCGGAAGAGGCATGTTGCCCACATCCACAACCTCAATGGTGGGTCGAATCGATTCGATGTGAATCGTGCTCAAAAAGGCTCGAAGAGATGCTTCGGCCAGATCTAGGGCGTCCTCGTAAGGATGGATTCTTCCGCGGAGGGTTCCGACTTTGGCTTAGTGATGGCCGTCCAATGGTTCTTCCAGATGAGTCGCAAAACTGACTCAGACCACCCAAAATCAAGGGGAACCTTTGTCTAACCATTCCAATCCATCGGATGCATGGGGCGGGCTAGTCAACGTGGACCTTTGACTGCCAGAATATGGTTGACCTTCGTAGTCTTCTGTCAAATCTTCTTGACACCACTGGCTGCTTTCTCAATTACTTATCTTCTACAACTTGATATGACCGGAGAAAACATCACGATAGGTATCCAAAGAGAAATGCTGCCTTGGATCATGGCGGCATCACTCGCCTATGGAATGTTGGCTCTCCTTCTTGCTTTGATCATGGGTGGCTATCGTCCGATTAGAATTGTTGAACGAGGTGGTTGGTTCTCCGCTCTTGGAATGTCAAGAGCAGGCCGTTCAGCATCGAGCCTACGCCGGGCACGTGAAAATTTCTCAACATCACCTCACGGCTCACTTTCAACTCTTGCGAATCGTAGAATGATGCAAGGACATTCCTTGATTTCGACGCATGGAGGTTTGTTACTCCTTGCAGTACCCTTCCAGATTCTTCTCGTGACTATTCCGCTCACATTGGTGATGATGATACCAGAATCTATTGTTCGGTTGAATCGCCGTCTTGAACTTGCCATTTTGTTGTATATCATCGGCTTGATGGTGGCTATGCGAGTCTATCCTCGTTTTTGTCGCAAATACATAGGTATTGCAACCTTTACTCGGCGATGGCTTATTTCGATGACTAAACTCTCTTGGCTTGCTCCTGTTCTCGTATTATGGCTTATGGGGCGCTTTGCAAGTTTGGTCGTTCTTGGCTGGATGGGCCAAGATACAGAGTTATCGATGACGTTTGAAACCAATCTGTTCGAAGCATTCCTAGGAAGCGCAGTTATTCCAGAAACAAGTTTCCTTGATCTTCTAACCGCCTTGGCAGTCATGCCTCTTGCAGCGTTTACAACGCTCGCAGTTTTGGAAGGAGGATCAACGAATCCTCCCGATTGGATGAATCAACCAGAGGATGTCATCTCTCGTTTCGATGGTAAGGAATCACCAGATTTCGGGTTACTTGGAAAAGTAACAACTGCGGCGGTTACGACAGGAGCTACGCTCGCAGTTGCTGCCGCGGCTGGCGTTGCTTCCAAAGGACAAGAAGTCGCCACAGGTCTTTCGGCTATGGCTTCTGCAACACCAACCGGTATAGAGGCGGTCAGTGATACGGCATCGAGCCTCTCACCTCCCTCTCTACCAACATTGAGCGATGATGTTGGCATTGATATAACAGAGTTTGATAATAGCCTTCTTGAAATTGATTCGAACGATTCACCACCATACGACCAGCCCACGATTCAGGGCCTTATTTCCGAAGAGCATCGGGGCGATGATTAGAGAGCAAACAACGACCATCTTCATATGATGTAAGTTGTTGGCACGAACGTTGATGACGATGCGACGTAGTATACCCATGCTCTTGATTACTCTCATGTTGTTTCAGACTGCCTCTTTGCTTGTACTGAATTCTGCAGAAGCAACCTCTGGTCGTGGCGGAGACAATGATGACTTCCTTGTGAAGAAAATCACTATTGGAAATGTATCAGACCCTGCATTTACGTGGGTTCAATCAGATCAGTCCACCGTTGATTACCTCATTATGGGTCAAGAGATTGAAGTGAAAGTCCAAGTGCAATTAGGAGGTAATTCCCTAACAGGTAAATCCGCAGAAGTTATGATTGAAATCGTGCATCCTATTGGATATGTCATTGAATCTTCTAATTTTACAACTCCTGACCTCTTGGGCGGGCAACAAAATGAAGGTTCGTATGTATGGACGCCGATGATTGCCCATTCCATACTCGATACGGCAACCAACGACCTTAACGGCGGCCTTATTGTCCGTGCAAGCGTCCTTTTCTCCGCGGATAACAAAAATGACAACGACGTCCTCGAGCAAGCCGTTCCTATCGCAATCATGAAGGACAAGTTCGATGGTACTACAATAGCCGTAGAGACACCGACATTTATCTCTGGCCGCTATCCTTCTGGTGGAGGAGATGCAACAGGTGCTGGAAGTTGGCAAACCGATACCGGTGGGCCTGAAGGAACCGATCACTGGCGACATTCCAATCCTGGTGCTGATTATCCATCGGGAGCACACGACCGACTTGTTCACATGTTCTTCCCCTCAGCTGGGCAATGTGGAGCACTTGGACAACTAGATCCAGGAATGTCTCAAACATACCAAACATACGTTTGCCGAAAGACTTTCTTCGCAGGAGAATTCATTTCAACACAATTCTATGCCCAAACATGGGGTTCACTCGCAGCAGGTGATAATGTAGCCTTCGAATTATGGCGAGGTTCTGGAAATTACAACAACAAGATGGAATCGCTGACATGGAACTTCACAAACGGCGCTCCAAGTCCTGCATCCGGTCAGTGGACTAACATCTCTTGGGACCCACAAGTCGATTGGGCTCAAATTCCAGGTCTATCTAATCCAGATTTGTTCCTCGGTGGAAACTCATACTCGATAGGCCTCTTGTTCAACTCGGACAATAGTGGTGCATCAGAGGGAATGCACGTCGATGATTTCATTCAATTCGGTGTTTCCAAGGTTGCCGATTTCACACTAGATGTGAACTGCGACAATCCCGAGGCTGGTTTCTCATCCCCACCTTCCAATACAGTTTCTTTGCATTGCTTGGTTACCAACAATGGGTATTCGGGCGCAACCGTGTCTGTTTATTCCAACGTAACCAATTTGACTTGGATGGATCCAGGATTCCCTTCGATTCGAATTGAAACCATAAATCCGAATGATTTCTTCTCCCCTGTCATTATTCCAAGCATTGGTGCGGGAGAAACCATCGATGTTTATGTCAATATCAGCATCCCTGCCGGTGCGGATGTACAACAACAAACTTGGCAAGTCTGGTTCCGAGACAGCGGAGGTACGAATTCAGGTGAAAAGGCCCGAGTCTCCATGAACCTCGCCGTCACTGAACAGTTTGGTGTTTCGCTTACATCCCAAACCCCACTGCTTGCAGATACCTTGCTGCCGGGAGAATCTGGCCTCATACCAGTTCGATTGCAGAACATCGGAAACCGAGACGCTTCCTACAACTTGGTTACAACCTTCTCAGAAGATGGTTGGAATGCTGTTGTCGAGAATGAAACAGGTGTTGCAGTCCCGAATCCAATCATTCTTGGAAAGGCAGATGTTGTCAACCTGTTCCTCAATGTCACTGCCAGCAACCTTGCAACTCCAGGTACGATATCATTCAATCTTCGAGCAACTTGCCCATCTTGCGGTACTTCGTTGTTCGGTGCTGACATATTGGGACGTAACATTGAGGTTCCAATCTTACGACAAGCCTCCATATCTGCTGATCAGGACACTTACCAAAGTGCAGCTGATGACGTTACTGAGACAGTATACATGACGCTACTTAACCTAGGTAATGATGACGAACAATATTCTCTTTCGCTCGGTGGCCCACATCAATACCTTTTGGGGGCGCAACTCGCAGGCGAGACTACAGCAATTCTCGACGCATGGGATGGTGAGACAACCATCATTTTGACACTACCAATGCCGGTCGGTTTGTCACCTAATCCATATTACGTGGACGTCATCGCAACCAATGTTGATGACTCCTCAGTATCCGTTTCGTACAGAATTAATGTGGAGATTCTCGATACTGCGGCAGTCGGAGTATCGGATGAATCATCCGACCAATCATTCTTACCTGGAGATCCTGCTACGACCGATCGTACATTCGAGATTACCAATTACGGAAACAGCGACGACCGATTTACCATCACGCTCGATATACCTGATGGCATGGTTGCTGAACTTATCGATCCAGTTCCAGTCGGCGGTATTGCAACCACTACAGTTATACCGTCTGGTGAAACATGGGATGCGACGGTTCGCTTCCGATTCCTTGCTGACGCTGACGGCACTCTGACTCTTGGCCTAACCGCAACTTCCGTTAGTGACCCCACAATTTCTGATACGGGTGAAGCAACGTACCTCGTCGGTCGACAGGGAACCATCGATCTTACGCCTCCCGCTCCAATCGAAATTGTAGAAGCAGATCTCATCTACACCATGGAAGTCGAAGTCAAAAACAAACTCAATCCATTGGTCTATCCAGCCCAAACAATCTCCATGGACAAAGTCCCCGATAGTGCTTGGTCAAGTTACATCAGTGTTCGAATCGCTAATGATGACGGTAGTTTCTCCCTTGAATCCGATGCGTCTCGAACCGTCACAGTTGAAGTTGAAGTTAGTGAGGCAACTCTCATCAACCTTCCTTCGGATACACTCACCGTTAACTTCACAATTTATGCAACATCATTGACGGTTGCAGATTCGCCAACCGCTAAGTTGACTGTTGTTCTCAAGAAACAATCTGCAGATAACGGTGAAGGAGACGGTACCTCCTCAGAAGAAAATGGGGAACTTGTCAAGAACATCGTTCTTTGGTCTGGTTTCTTGATTGTGGTCGGCATTCTTGGTTTCATAACCTTCAAAATCGTAACATCCGTCGATAAAGATGACGATTTTGATGACTGGGACGATATGATGTACCAAGATTCCTTGACAGCAACCTATGGTGCTGTTGCGGCTGCTCCAACAGTTCCAATGGCTCCACCTCCGATTTCTGAGCCAACGGCTATGCCCGATACGGCTTCACCTCCATCCGCTGGGCCACCACTACCACCAGAAGGTCTTCCAGATGGGTGGACTATGGAACAATGGGAGCATTACGGCCAGAAATATCTCGATGGTGAGATGTAAACTGGCCAGTCGTAGGGTTCAAGACCCAAGGCACCTCGCCCTAAACGAAGGTGAACAACATGTATGGAAATGGACAAGCACCAATCTTCATTCTCAAAGAAGGAACACAACGTACGCGGGGCCGTAGTGCTCAGTCGAACAATATAGCAGCTGCAAAGGCGGTTGCGGATTCTGTACGGTCGACACTTGGCCCCAAAGGGATGGACAAAATGTTGGTCGATTCGATGGGTGATGTTGTCATTACAAACGATGGTGCAACCATTCTCAAAGAAATGGACATTGAACATCCTGCTGCAAAGATGATCATCGAGGTTGCGAAAACTCAAGAGCAACATTGCTATGATGGAACCACTTCAGCAGTAGTTCTTTCTGGTGAACTTCTCAAGCGTTCGGAAGATCTGATCGAACAAAACGTTCATCCAACGGTCATCTGTGAAGGATTCCGACTTGCAGCGGAGAAGGCTATTTCATTGCTTGAAAGCCATGGAATCTCAACTGAAGGTAACGATGAAGTTCTCCTTGAAGTCGCAAAGACTTCCTTAACAGGAAAGTCTGCTGAAGCAGTCAAGGCATTTATGGCGGATATCTGTGTTCGTGCAGTCAACGCTGTTGGTGTCATTGACGAAGGCGAGAGGCTCGTCGATTTGAGTGATATTAAGGTGGAAAAGCGCCAAGGCGGCTCTATCAAAGATTCATCCCTTATCGATGGTATTCTTCTCGATAAAGAACGTGTCCATGCTGGAATGCCTCGAAGCATTAATGACGCAAAAATCGCACTGGTCAACTCTGCTATAGAAGTCAAGAAGACCGAAGTTGATGCCAAGATTCAGATTACTGATCCGAACCAACTCGCTTCCTTCCTAGCCGAGGAAGAGAATTACATCCGAGGTCTTGTCGATAAAATTACATCGTCTGGTGCAAACGTATTGGTTTGTCAAAAGGGAATCGATGAACTCGCTCAACATTACTTGAGCAAGGCTGGTGTCTTTGCTATTCGTCGTGCAAAGAAGTCCGATATGGAAGCACTTTCCAAAGCAACAGGTGGCCGAATCGTTACCAACATGGATGATCTTTCAGGAGATGATCTCGGTCATGCTGCACGTATTGAAGAGCGTAAGATCGGTGAAAGCGATATGACCTTCATTACAGGATGTCCGGAAGCCAAGTCGGTTTCTGTTCTTCTCCGTGGTGGAACCGAGCACGTTGTCGATGAGATTCGCCGTGCCTTCGATGACGCAGTAGGAGTTGTTTCAGTCGCCTGGGAAGATGGCTCAGTCCTAACTGGTGGAGGTAGTGTTCTCGCTGCACTAAGCCGCGACCTTCGTACATATGCCGAGACCATTGGTGGTCGCGAACAAATGGCGATTGAAGCATTTGCTTCCGCTCTTGAAATCATTCCTCGTACCCTAGCGGAGAATGCTGGACTCGATCCGGTGACAACCATCATCGCGTTGCGAAAAGCCCACGCTGATGGGGAATCACATGCTGGAATCAACGTTTACGAGGGTGGTGTTGTAGATATGCAAGCTGGCAATGTTCTCGAGCCTCTTCGAGTTGTTGAGCAAGCTATCCAATCCGCAACTGAGACTGCGATTATGATTCTTCGTATTGACGATGTCATTTCATCAAAGGGCGTTAGCATGGCTGACGGATTCGGCGGTGAAGGCGACTTCCACATGTGAGCAGTATCGCAAAAAAGCCCACAATATTGTCCATGGTCACGTGGCAAGGTTGAAAGGCCGATGTTCAGTGGAAGAATTGTCCGCGAAGCGGACGCTTTGGAGGTCATGAAATGACAGTCGTTGCAAAGGTTTGGGTTGATGAGGATTGCATTACGTGTGATGCTTGTCAAGACATTGCTCCTGAAGTGTTCGTAGTAACCGATGAAACATCGCAAATTTTGGCTGCTGTCAGAGTCGATGGAGGATTTGATCGAAACGAAGGCATGAGCCCACTTTCTGGTGATTTTGGAACACAATATGCTGAGATTATTCTCGAAGCCGCTGAAGCTTGTCCTGTTGAAGTCATTAAGTTCGAACTTGTTAGTGATGGAGCAGAAACAGAAGCAGTTGCTGAAGCACCTGTTGCTGAAGCGGTCGCAGAAACTGCTCCAGCTGCAGTAGCCGTTGGCGGTGCAGCATCAGAGGAACTTACGGCCCTTATGGGTGGAGACCGTTCGTTGACGATTCTCTTCGGTTCTCAGACTGGAAATGCAGCAGGACTTGCTGAAAAGACAGCCAAGATGGCATCAAATTACGGTCTTTCAGCAAGCGTTGTCGACATGGATGGTTACGATAAGTCAAACCTTGCGAACATCAAGCGTCTTCTCATAATTACCTCTACTTGGGGCGAAGGTGAAATGCCTGATAACGCTGAAGAGTTGTGGCAAGCGGTTCAATCCGGCGCTCCTGCACTCGCATCCATGCACTATTCCGTGTGTGCAATCGGTGATACATCCTATGACGAGTACTGTAAGGCAGGACTTGACTGGGATGGAAAATTAGCCAGTCTTGGTGCAACCAGCGTTCAAGAGATTAAACTCTGCGATGTTGACTTTGAACCTCCATGGAATGAATGGGTCCAAGAAGCACTTCCGCGTATTGCTTGTGTTGATGATTCAGGAACCTTGCAAGTTGAACTCGTTGAAGAAATGAAAGCATATGGAGCCTCCGATGACGATGATATTGTTGAGGGAGACTTTGCTCCAGGTATCATCGATGCAACCGAAATCGAGGTTGAATTGGAGTTGTTCCGCTATTGTCCTGCTCAAGGTGAGCGTGGCTGGGATGTTGTTGCAACCTCGGTTCCAGCATCCGCATCTCTCGAAGATCTGTTCACTACCTTCCAACGCGATGTTGATGGAAGCTTCGCCTTCCGTCGTGGTGTTGTTGGTGGAACTTCGACTACGGGTGTACGTGCTAATGGAAGAGTTGTTCTTTCCGATGTGGCTCGAGTTGGCGATATTGTCTCAAATGGCCGATTGAAGGTTGAGCCACTACCAGGATATCCAGTAATTCGAGATTTGATCGTCGATACTCGTAGATTCGAAGAAAACCGAAGCAAGGCTAAACCTTGGATTCAAGCAGATCCACGTGAAGGAGAACGTCTAATCAGTGGACAGGCAGTTGGTGTACTTGCTTCTGAGACCGCTCTCGCACTCTATCAGATGAACGCTGTTTCCAGCCACATGCTTGCACATGGAATGTCCGATACTGTTGATTTTGATCCAGAATATGAAGGCCCTGGAATTCATCTTCAGCGATGGGTTCGCATTAATGATCCTAGAACCTCAGAAAAGCACCGAGCACAACTAATGTCATCTTTGCAAGACAAAGGAGGTATTTGGGGAGAAGCTGATTCTGCTTCAATCGCTCGCCATGGTATGACGGGCGCAATGCTTGCAAATACCCTCAATGATGCTCGCAGCCGCCTGCTTACCGAATACAAGAACGCCGGCCGACATGGACGTCTCGTCAAATGGTACGGTCGGTCTGTCAAGTGGTCAGGTAAACTCAACGAAACAACACTGTATCGACAAGTTCTCGGACCACTGGGTCTTGTTTCCAACGTCTTTTCTGGTGTTTCCGCACGAATGATGCTTGGATTTACTAGAACTGGAGGCCCTCCAATCCGCAGTTTGCAAGCACTACTACTCCCGCCTGCAGGTGTTGGTAAGATTCCTAATATGTTCAATAGCAAAGTCGAAAGTCATCACGAAGTGGTTAGTTTGTTCAATGAGCTTGATCAACGATTCTGAGGTGTTTTGATGAAGGTAGCATATTATCCCGGAAACGTGGCTCGTGGCGCTATGATGGAGGTTGAAGATTGCATTCAACCACTTTGCAAAACGCTCGGTATCGATTTGATTGAACTTCCAAAGGCTACCTCCGATGGAGGTAACATCATCCGACAAGCTTCTCCTCGTCTTCAACACGCTCTTGCTGCTCGAAATCTTGCTCTTGCTGAGGAGAAAGGTTTGGACATAATGACATCGTGTGCAACCTCGCATAGCATTCACTGCGATACTGCTTCTACTATGGAAGCAGATCCTGTAATGGCTTCACAATTGAACAATCTTATCGCACGCACATCCAAGATTGAATATGCAGGAGATGCTAAGTCTCGCCATCTCTTACATCTTATTGTAGAAGAGATTGGTCTTGACAAGGTTAAGGATGCTGTATTGAACCCTCTAAACATGAATATTGCAGCATATTACGGACCATACATGCAGCGAGATGGATTCTGTGGTGAAGATGACCCGTTCAACCCGCATTATCTCGAAGACCTCATAACTGCTCTTGGTGGTACCCCTGTCGCTTACGATGCTCGATGTCAGAGTGTTGGTTCTCCAAGTCTTCTTACCAATGAGAAGACCGCATTGCGCATGACTGCATCCGTTCTTTCAGAAGCTAAGGAGAATGGTGCACAACTCGTTGTGAGTGCATGTACTATCTCTCACGCAAATCTTGACTCCTATCAGGTCAAGGCAGGTAGGATTACTGGTAAGGATACATCCGTACCCGTTATCCATCTCGCAGAATTGGTTGCTTTTGCTCTCGGTCACTTCCCTGACCGTTTAGCACAACTACGAACCCGTGCCATGATCATTGGCGGTTGATATCTCGACCGTCAAGAACTGGACTCCAAGGGTCGATGTTATCTTCTTCAAAATCGAAGAGACTCTTTTGCGAACGTGAACGCGTATGCAAAGTTGGGGCTTTTGATGATTTAGGGGAAGATGAATCCGTTTTATTTTCGTTCTTATCATCTTCAATATCCTCTTCTATAGATTTCAAACGCAATCGTTCTTCCGCCAAAAATTGCAATGCACTCTGCTTAAAATCGTCTCCAATAATTTCAAACTCAAGCATTTCCCCTTCTTTACGAACTTTGTATGATCCTAGAGGCGTCTCCAAACGCATACGAGCAAGAACGCTATGCATACGCTTTTCTCGATTCCTTGAAGCGTGTAAGACGTATACATCACGAGTATCGTTTGCAACCAATACATGCACAGAACCGCTTCGTTCTCGGGCTGTACGTCCTCTTCGTTGAATTGCTCTAATCGCACTCGGAACCGGTTCGTAAAACAAGACCATCGAGGCAGAAGGTACATCCAATCCTTCCTCTCCAACAGAGGTCGCAACGAGAATATTCATCTCACCATTACGGAATCTTTCCAGTTGAGCAAGTTGCTGTTTTTGAGTCATGCCTTCTCGTTTTCCTCGCTTGCTTTGGCCAATGAATCGATCGACAGTAGCATTGGGTATTTGGTTCAAATCCTCAACAAGATGGTCCACAGTATCACGGTATTCACTGAAGACAAGAATACGATCATCAGGATTCTTCTCTAAGTGTTCTTCAACAAGTTGTCGCACAAGGGCCGATTTTGGATGGCATTCCTCCATGTCTTGTACAGATTGGCGGAAGTTGTGGATGACTTGTTTTTTGAGGAATCGACTTGTCGAACGCTCACCATCACGAAGTTGCTCATCGGCCCGTTCTAGATAAGATCGAGCCGAACGTACGCCCTGTGTCTTTAACAAATCGAGCAACATATGCATACGTCGAACATCTGAAATGCGACGAGCTGCATCATAACCTCTTGGATCTTTTCGAGAGATAGCTATACTAGCCCTTTGAGCCGCTTCTTCGATAAGTCCTGCGGTTAGATGCTCGACAGGAGCAAGGAATCCTTGGCGTTTTAGTGCGTCAGTTTCCTGAAATTGATGCGCTTCTAGCGGTTCCAATAATGCCAACGTTGTAGCATCGAGCATGACTCGAATTGTTGCAATATTCATGTCAACAGCGTATGGCCGTAGAAGGTCGTCCTCACGTTTTGCAACAAAGATTCGCCTTACGTTCAATCGGTCCCGCAATTGCTCGATAGATTTCTGTGTTGAACCAGGGCTAGCAGTAGCTGCAACCAACCAAGGTTCGGATGCTTGCGATTCATATCTGTCTGCAACTTGAGCAGTAGCGTGGTTTCCTTTGGCATGATGTGCCTCATCGATAACTAGGAGTCCGACCTTCTCAAGATTGATCAAGCCACTATCAACATCGTTTCGTATCACTTGAGGTGTTGCGATGATAATTGTTGCTTGACCCCAAATCTCTCCACGTTTTGCAGGACGATCACTTCCTGTATAGGTTCGAACAACATCCGGATCAATTTTGATTCGCTCGAGAATCATTCGTCGTTGCTGTTCGACCAATCCAACCGTTGGCGCAGTGATGACTATTTTCTCAATACCTGAGTCTAGAGCATCAGCAATGCAGTTCCACTGAACCGCTGTTTTTCCAAAACCAGTGGGCATAACAAGTAATGTTGAGCATCGAATACATGCTTGCGTTGCTGCGATTTGATAGCCTCGTGCCTCGATTCCATCCCGCAAAAATGGATGGTGCAAGACAGGCATGATTCAATGAAAAAGTCGAGGGTTCAAAAGGATGATGTGCAATGGCCAAAACGAGCCGACGTCGTTGTATTTGGGTTGGTTCAAACACCGAACTACTCATATATGGGTGGAAAGTCGGAAGGTTGCTCTAAGGGTGAGCAGCCAGACACGTTGGGCAATCCGAATGGAACCCGCTGGCACCGTTTCCCGCTCGTGGAAATGGCGCTCTGTGTCACGGCTACTCCCGGCCTGAAGAGCCCTCGCACGCTCTACGGAGCCTCTGTGTTGTAGAATAATGGAGGAGCCCAAAATGGCAAAAAGAAACCACCCACGTCGAGGTAGCATGGCGTTCAGTCCGCGCAAGCGGGCTAACCGACCGTTTGGTCACGTTAAGTCATGGCCGACCAGTGACGCAAGCGAAGTACGAATGCAAGGATTTGCAGGTTGGAAGGCAGGAATGACTCACGTTCTTGCTCGCGACCTTAATCCACGATCGACCAGTGCCGGCCAAGAGATCCGAATTCCTGTAACCGTTGTCGAAGTGCCAAAGATGCGCATTCTCGGCGTTCGTGGATACAGAATGACTCCTTACGGCAAGCAAGCCGCTGGAGAGGTTTGGGTCGACACTGAAACACTTACAGAATCATTCCCTGAAGTCTTTGACCGCGTATCGAATCGCAAGAGTCACGATGCAGATAAGCACTTTGAGAACCTTGGAAAGCAAGATCTATGCGAAGTACGTCTTATTGTCGCAACACAACCTTCCAATGTTTCTGGTTCACCATCCAAGGTTCCTGAGGTCATGGAAGTTGGTCTCGATGGCGGTGCTACAAGCGATCAACTCGCTTTCGCACAAGAGCGCCTCGGTGACGAGGTTTCCTTTGCTGATGCTTTCGAAGAAGGCGCAATGACAGATATTGTCGCAGTTACCAAGGGATACGGATGGCAAGGTGTTATCCGAAGATTTGGTGGTAAGCTACAATCACACAAGAACTCCAAGAAGCGCCGACAACACGGAAACATGGGTGACTTCGGTACTGGATATGTCCGTAAGACAATCCGTCAAGGTGGACAAACTGGATACCACCAAAGAACTGAGTTCAACAAGCGAATTCTTCGAGTTGCAAACCCAGAAGAACACACGATTACACCAGCAGGTGGATTCCTCCACTATGGTGAAGTCAACTCCGATTACATTCTCGTTAAGGGTAGCGTCCCAGGACCTGCCAAGCGATTGATTCGATTCCGTGATGCGATTCGTTCCAACGAAGAACCACAACCATACGAAATCACCTACGTAAGTACACGTAGCAAGCAGGGGGCCTGAAGATGAAGGTAGCCGTCAAGAACATCAGTAACAACATCACACAAGATGAGATGGATGCAGGTCGTCTTCAAAGCGTCTTTGAGATTACTGTCGAAGATGGATCGAAGGTAACCCTTCCTGAATCATTCAACCAATCCGTACGCGAAGACCTCGTTCGCGATGCAGTTGCATCGAGCCGAGCAAACCGTCGTCAAGCCTACGGTTCTCGCCGACATGTCGGAAAGCGCCGTCCTATGGCTGGTATGAAGCACTCCGTCGAATGGTGGGGCAAGGGACGAGGTGTCTCTCGTATCATGCGTCGAACCGGGCAACGTCGTGCTGCACAAAACCCACACACTCTTGGTGGACGCCGTGCACATGGGCCAAAGGTCGAGAAGGACTGGTCTCGTAAATTCAACTCCAAGCAACGTCGCATGGCTCGAGATGCTGCACTTTCAGCAACCGTTGACATGGAACTTGTTATGGCTCGTGGACATCAACTCGACGAGTCTGTCGAACATCTACCAATCGTTCTTGGTAACTATACCGAAACCGTTGATGGAAAGACCGAAGAGTACAACATCGAGGCGTTCAACCACGGTTCAGCCACTCGTAAGGTCATTGCAATATTCAACGAACTTGGACTTGGACACGATCTTCATCGTGCTCGTTCCAACCGAAAGATTCGTGCTGGTAAGGCAACTATGCGTGGCCGTGTTCACAAGACGCCAAAGTCCGTACTTCTTGTTGTTAAGGAAAAGTCCGGTCTTGCACACGCTGCTCGTAACCTTCCTGGTGTCGACGTTGTCGCTGCAAAGGACCTCAGCGCTGAAGACCTCGCCCCTGGTGGCGATGTCGGTCGTTTGACCGTCTTTACCAAAGATGCTGTGGAGGCTCTCAACTGAGGTGATATCATGGATGCATACGACGTTATCATCATGCCATGGTTGACTGAGAAGACCATGGAAGCACGTACAACACAGAATCGACTTGAGTTCATCGTTCGACGAGCTGCTACCAAGAAGCAAATCGCTCGAGCGGTTGAAACTATTTTCGAAGTTGAGGTCGCATCCGTCAACGTTCGCAATACCAAGCATGGAAAGCATGCAAGCGTACGATTGGCAGAAGGCTACGACGCAGAAGACGCCGCAATGCGTCTAGGAGCTCTATGAGGTGAGGAATTATGGGTAAGAGAATTCGTGCACAGCGCAAAGGATCATCGCCACGGTATCGTGTGTCTAGCCACCGATTCCCTGGTGCAAACAGAATGCCACGAGAAATGGACGTGGTTGGTGAAGTTACTGAATTGGTTCACTCACCGGTCCACACAGCACCATTGGCTCGTGTTAAGTTGCCAGATGGTGACACCACTCTTGTCGTTGCAACAGAAGGTCTTTCAATCGGTAGCCAAATCGCCATCGGAGACAATGTCTCATTGAGGCCAGGTAACATCACTCTATTGTCTGAAATTCCTGAAGGAACCGCCATCAACAATGTCGAAATTAGACCTGGTGATGGTGGCAAAGTTGCCCGTTCCGCTGGAAATTCATGTGTTGTTGAAGCCAAAATTGGTGATAAGGTCCGTATTCGAATGCCATCCGGTTCCCTCAAGGAACTTTCTGGTAACTGTCGAGCCACTATCGGTGTGCTCGCTGGTCATGGTCGTGATGAGATGCCACTGCGAACTGCAGGTGCAGCTCACTACAAGGCTAAGGCTCGTGGTAAACTATTCCCGCATGTTAGCGGTGTTGCCATGAACCCTGTGGATCACCCGCATGGTGGTGGAAACCACCAAGCTGTCCACGGACCAAACTCGGTTGCTCGAAGCACACCTCCTGGTGCCAAGGTTGGATTGATTGCCCCACGCCGCACGGGCCGAGGTCGCGGCAAGCGAGTATGAGGTGTTGATGTATGGGACGTAAGAAGAAGAAGTCATTCATGACCCCAAAGGCCAGTCGAAGAAAGGCACGTAAGCGACTTTCAACGACAACGGCTCGTCAAAAGAAGGAATTCACATACCGTGGATACGATATTGAAACACTGGTCAACATGCCTATGTTCCCTGAAGAAGGAGCGGATGAGTACCTTGCTCGCCTTCTCCCTGCTCGTGTTCGACGCTCAATCGTTCGTGGTCTATCCGAACAGAATCAGAAGTTCATCGACCGTGTTAAGCGAAGTAAGTCGAACATGATTCGTACACATCGACGTGATATGCCAATTCTCCCTGAATTCGTTGGAAAGACCATCGCAGTCCACAACGGTCAAAACTTTGTTGAGATCGATATTAAGCCTGAAATGATTGGTCACTATCTTGGTGAATTTGCAATCACTCGAAGAGGAGTTGCCCACAGTGGGCCGGGTGTTGGTGCTACCCGTTCATCGAAGCACGTACCATTGAAGTGAGGTGAAGATGATGAGCAACAAGCGAAACATGGACCGTCGAACAAAGCGTCGACAACTCCCACAACGTGGTTACACACAACTTCTCCAAGGAAGCCGACTCGCAACAGCTCGTGCAGTCAATGCTGACATGCACGTCAAGCACTGTTTCGAAGTCGCTCGTGCTATCAAGGGTATGACCGCTGGAAACGCGATCAACTACCTCAATGAAGTACTTCTCATCGACTCTGACCGTGCAGACATCCGTCGAAAGGCAACCGCAGTCCCATACCGATTGGGTAGTGGTAACAAGCGACGAAAGCGATCAGGCCCTTCTATGGTTGGACACCGAAAGGGTAAGGTCGGACCTGGCCGATACCCGGTCAAGGCTAGCCGTGCTTTCATCAAACTCATCCAGAGTGCAATGGAAAACGCTCGTCACCAATACGATGACGTTGAACCAGAAGATATGGAAATCACACACGTTGCCGCACACCGTGGACAAATCCGCCGAGGATGGATTCCACGTGCTCGTGGACGTGCAACGCCAAGCAACCACTACCAGGTGAACCTCGAGATTTTCCTCGAAGACTTCACCGCAACCGACGATGAGTTGGAGGATGACTTCTGAGGTGAACGATTATGGCAGGTAAGAAGAGTACAATCAAAGCAATTGTCAACCGAAATGTCGAGCGTCATCTCGTCAAGGAATTCTTGATGAAGAATACCAAGCGCTCAGGCTTTGGCGGATTGGACATTAAGCGTACCCCAAACGGTACCGAAGTCACTGTTCACGCAGAACGACCAGGTCTCGTTATCGGACGTAAAGGAAAGATCATCAAGGAACTTGAAAGCCGATTGAAGAGTGAGTTCGACTTGTTCGAACCTCAACTCAAGGTCGAAGAGATCAAGTCATCTGATTCAACATTGAACGCTCAAGTCATGGCTGAGAAGATCGCATCCGCACTAGAGCGTGGATGGTACTACCGCCGTGCTGGAAACAGTGCAGCAGAGAATATCATGAACGCTGGTGCTCGTGGCGTTATCGTCACCGTAGCAGGTAAACTCACAGGTTCACGAAACCGAACTCAGAAATTTATTATGGGTCACGTCAAGTACTGTGGTGAAACTGCACTTCAGCACATGGACAAGGGATACGCTGTTGCAGTCCGTAAACTCGGAACTATCGGTGTTACTGTTGAAATCATGCGAGCCAACACTCGCCTTCCACACGAAATCTCTATCTTCTCCGATGAAGAATTGAAGATTCGAGAAGAAGCTGCTGAAGAAGAAGGCGAAGCAACTCCTGAGGAGGTCGTTGAATGAGCTACGTCCGAAACCGTGACATCGCAGCAATGAGCCGTGAAGCCCTTGAGGCCCGCCTGGTTGAACTGCAAGACGAACTTCTCCAACTTCAAGCCGAGAAAGCGCTTGGTGGTACTCCATCCAATATGGGTGCTTACAAGGCTACTCGACGGAGTATTGCACGAATTAAATCCTATCTAGGGAACAACTGAATGAATACGAGGTGATGAACGACTATGGCGGCAATTTGTGGTGTATGCGGTCTTCCAGACGAACTATGCATCTGCCAAGAAATTGCAAAGGAGCAACAACGAGCAATCTTATCCACAGATAGAAGGAGATACGGAAAAATCGTAACCAAGGTGGAAGGAATTGACGACGTCGCAATCGACATCAACGAATTAGCAAAATTACTCAAGAACAAATGTGCTGCTGGAGGAACTGTCAAAGGTCGAGTTATTGAACTTCAAGGCGATCACAAAAAGAAGGCAGCAAATGTACTACGAAACAATGGATTCAATGTGGAGGTGAGATAAATGACGGAAATGAACACAACCTGGATTGGTCAAATGTTGACCGTTGTTGGCTCCACAGATCCAACACTCGTCGGACGTTCAGGAAACGTCATCGATGAGACTCAAAAGACGTTGACTATTCTCGAGAACGGCCAAGAGCGTGTTTTCGGAAAGGCAGCGATTCAATTTACACTCAACGACGGAATTACCGTCCTATCTGGGTTGTCCTTGCGGCAACGACCCGAAGATCGAATGAGCCGCAACTACAAGGAGGCATGAAAATGCGAGAGATTGGAATAGACGTTAAACTACCAACTGGTGAATGGGATGGCGATGAGAACTGTCCATTCTACGGAAGCTTGCGCTTGCGTGGACAAATGTTCGAAGGTGTTGTATCAGGCGTTGGTATGCAGAAGACAATCACCATCGAGCGAAACAATGTTCGATACATGAAGAAGTACGAGCGATTCGAGAAGCGAACAAGTGCTCTCAGCGCACATCTTCCAAGTTGCATTGGTGAAGTCGAAATCGGCGACACTGTTCGTGTTATGGAATGCCGACCTTTGTCCAAGACGGTTTCATTCTGTGTTATCGAAAAGACTGGAGGTGAAGCCTGATGCGTGGAATTGCAGGTCGGCAAACCCGTGGTCTACCAACCATGGCTCGATTGCACGTCGCTGACAATACTGGTGCAAAGATCGTTCAAATCGTGAACGTCCTCAAGCTCGGTGGTACCATGCGTCGATACCCTTCTGGTGGCGTTGGTGACATGACCAAGGTCTCGGTCAAGAAAGGTACTCCAGATACTCGCCGTCAAATGTTCAACGCTGTCATCATTCGACAGCGTCGTCCGTTCCGTCGTGCAGATGGTACATGGGTTCAATTCGAAGACAACGCTTGTGTGATCACCAATATCAAAGGTGAAGTCCAAGGTTCCGATATCAAGGGACCTGTATCTCGCGAGGCTGCAGAACGCTGGCCTCGTATCGCTGCAACAGCGAAACAAATCGTATGAGGTGAATAAAATGGTAAAGTCAAGAAAACCAGGAAAGCAGCGAAAGGCGCAATATAACGCCCCCATGCACACCAAGCGTAAGCGAGTTTCAGCACGATTGCAACTCGACAAGCCTGATGAGAGATTCGCCGGAGTTCGATCCGTCACCGTTCGTGCAGGCGATACTGTTCGCGTAATCCGTGGAGATTTCTCTCACGGTGGTAAGCGTCATGGTGGTAAGCGAAAGGCTGAGCCACTATCCGGTCCAGTTATCGGTATTGATGCTAAAAACGGCCGCATTCTCATCGAAGGTGCAAAGCAATCCAAGTCCGATAATAAAGAAGAGGCAGTCCCGGTCCATGCCTCCAACGTCGTCGTCGTTAAACTCGATGAGACGGACAAGCTACGAATGCAAAAATTGACCGCGGATAGGAGTTGAATGATATGGGTAGCAGCAGTCACTTGAAGCGATTGGCCATGCCTCGAAGCTGGCCTCTTCCACGAAAGACCACCATTTGGGTTACACGCCCAAGTCCTGGTGGACACAGCCTTGAGCGTTGTATGCCGGTCAACCTGATCGTCCGTGATGTTCTCGGCCGTGCTCAAAACGCTCGTGAAGTTCGATTTATCGTTCATAATGAATTGGTCAAGGTCGATGGACGCGTCTGCAAAGACACCCGTCGAGGCGTTGGCCTCATGGATGTTCTTTCACTCGGTGATGAGCACTTCCGCTGCATGCTCGATGCAAACGGTCGTCTTCGCTACGTCAAGATTTCAGCTGAAGAAGCACAATGGAAGATTGCACGAATCGAAGGTAAGACCACCATTAAGGGCGGTAAGACACAACTCAACCTCCACGATGGTCGAAATATGATTGTCGATGAGGCAACCCAGTACAACACTGGTGATTCGGTCAAGATTTCCTTGCCAGATCAAAAAGTACTCGAACACATCGCTTTCGTCGAAGGTGTACGATGCTATCTCGTCGGTGGTACTCACGTAGGTGAGATGGCCTCGATGAAGGAACGAGTGGTCAAGCGATCCAGTATGCCAAATGAAGTTGCATTCGATGAATTCGGTACAACCGAAATCAATGTCTTCGCAGTCGGTGAGGCAAGCATCCCAGTTATGGAGGTGAAGGCTTGAGTGAGACAGTCAATCCAATGAGTGTTCCTCGAATCACAAAGGTTTGCGTTAACATTGGTGTTGGCGAAGGCGGCGACCGATTGGTCAACGCTGAGAACGTTCTCGAAATGGTCACAGGTGTTCGTCCACAGCGTACGCTTGGTAAGATCCAAAACCGTGACCTCAAGGTCCGCGAAGGTGCTCCAATCGGATGCCGTTCAACTATGCGGGACCAAGCGGCAATCAAGGAATTCTTGACCAATGCGTTCTGGGTACGTGACAACACAATTCCAAGTTGGAATTTTGATGCACAAGGCAATCTCTCTTTTGGAATTCGTGACTATACGGATTTCCCAGAGCAAAAGTACGATCCAGACATCGGCATCTACGGAATGGATATCAACGTCGTTCTAGAACGACCAGGTCACCGTATTAGCCGACGCCGAAAGGCGAAGAGTAAGGTAGGTAAGGGCCACGGAGTCTCTCGAGATGAGTCGATGGAATGGTTCAAATCGAACTTTGAAATTAAAATCATGGAGGAATGAAAATGGCACGAGATCATGGAGAATACATGGGACGAACGATTGGATGCCGCCGATGCGGGCGACGTCGAGGAATGATTCGACGACATGGGCTACGCCTATGCCGTCAGTGTTTCCGCGATGTTGGACCTGAGATTGGATTCAAGAAGATGAACTGAGGTGATTATGAATGCAATTTGATCCATTAAACGACGCACTCGTCAAGATTTACAACGCAGAACAAGCTGGAAAATTCGATGTCGAATTGGCTCCAGCCTCCAAGTTACTTGAAAACGTTCTCAGCATTATGCAGACTTCCGGCTATATCGGAGAGTACTCACGTGTTGAGAACGGCCGAGGTGACGCATTTGTCGTCAAACTTCGCGGAACCATCAACCGATGCGGTACCGTCAAGCCACGACATAGCGTTCGCCGACAAGAATTCGAAAAGTGGGAGACTCGATATCTTCCTGCTCAGGACTTTGGTCTTCTCATTCTGACGACCAATTCCGGCGTCATGAACCATTACGATGCGAAGGACGCCCGCATCGGTGGCAAGTTGCTTGCTTACGTATATTGAGGTGAAAAGCATGGTAAAAATCGACAGAATCGAACATAACGTAACCATCCCTGAAGGCGTTACAGCCACACTCAGCGAAGATGGCGTCGTCACCATTGCAGGACCGAACGGCTCACTATCACGTGAATTTGTATCATCTCGTGTTGATATCCTCCAAGATGGAGGCGGCCTCATCGTACGATCCGACTTGCCTCGTCGTAAAGACAAGGCTATGGCAGGAACATGGAATGCTCACTTGAACAACATGGTCAAGGGTGTAACGGATGGTTTCACTTACCACTTGAAGGCATTCTACTCTCACTTCCCAATGACACTTGCCGTCCAAGGACAGAACTTTGTTGTCAACAATTACTTTGGTGAGAAAGTTCCACGATCTGCAAACATCCTTCCTGGTGTTGATGTTAAAGTCAACAACAAGGTCGAAATTACTGTTTCAGGAATCGATAAGGAACTTGTTGGCCAAACTGCAGCTAACATTGAACGCTGTACGACAGTCAAGAAGCGAGACCGACGTGTCTTCCAAGACGGAATTTACCGTCTCAGTAAGGAGTGATGAAAGATGGCAGAAGATTATGAAAATATGACTGTAGCAGATCTTAAGGAATTGCTCAGAGAGCAAGGACTCCCTGTTTCTGGAAAGAAAGCTGAACTCATCGAGCGCCTCGCTGGTGCTGTTGAAGAAGAAGATTCTCCTGTTGAAGAAGTGGAAGCATCCTCTGATGATGCTGAAGATGATGAAGAAGACTTCTTTGAAGATGATGATGACTGGGATGATGAAGAAGACGAAGGACACGTTGCTAAGCAAAAACCAGTTCTCGATGAAGCAACTCAAGAAGCGCTTGCGCTTCGTGCTGCACAAAAGAAGAAAACACCTTCGTTCCGAAGAACCGAATGGTTCCGTTACAAGCGATTGTCTCGCTCTGGATGGCGTGCACCTCACGGTATGGACAACAAGCAACGTCGTAACTACAAGTATCGAGGCTCTCTTGTTCGTGTTGGACACGGAAAGGTCGCAGCCGCTCGTGGTCTCCACCCAAGTGGGTTCCAGGAAGTTATGGTCCACAATCTCAATGATTTGGAAACCATCGATCCTGAGACACAAGCTGCTCGAGTTGGAAAAACCGTTGGTGGCCGCAAGCGTGAGAACATTCACGCCCGTGCTGATGAGTTGGGTATTCGTATCTTGAATCGAAGGAGGAATGTCTGATGCAACTAACCAATCAAAAGCGTCTCGCTGCGAAAATTCTCAAGTGCGGTGAAAACCGTGTTTGGATCAATCCTGACTACATCGATGAGGTCGCATCCTCCGTTCAAGCGGATGATATCCGTGAATTCATCGAAGAAGGACTCATTCGTGCAAAGGCTGTCAAAGGAACCTCTCGTGTTCGTGCTCGTGTTCGACAAGAACAACGTGCAAAGGGACGACAAAAGGGTCAAGGTAAGAGAATGGGGTCAGCAAACGCTCGCAATCCTCGAAAGAATCGCTGGATGCGAACCATTCGTTCACAACGACGTGTACTCAAGGACTTGCGAGAGGCTGAAGAAATCACATCATCGCAATACCGCCGATACTACCTCAAAGCAAAGGGTGGTTCCTACCGTTCTATTGCTCACATGCGTTCTCAGATGACGCTTGAAGGTGTACAACTCAAGGAAGGTGACAACTGATGCAAGGAAATCGACGACGATCTGTTCTACGACGACGTAAAGCTGGACTCACCGATTATCGACGACGTCTAAGGCTCCTACGAAGCGAACAGCCTCGTGCAGTAGTACGTATTTCCAATACACGCACTTCTTGTCAATTGGTTACTTATGCTGTAGAGGGTGACAAGGTTGCTCTCAATGTTACAGGTAACGATTTGGTCAAGAAATTCTCTTGGCCAGATAAGATGTCCAAGAAATCTGTTCCAGCATCCTATCTTGTCGGATATGCACTAGGTAAGGCAGCACTCGCTGCTGGTCATGAAGATGCAGTTCTCGACATCGGACTTGCTGCAAGCACACCAGGGGGTCGTGTTTTCGCTGCACTCCGTGGAATGGTTGAGGCTGGATTGAACGTTCCTCACAGTGAAGAAATTCTTCCTGACGACGACCGAATCAACGGAGCGCACATCGACGAAAATGTTGCAAGCGCTATTGAAACAACGAAAACATCCATCGAGGGGGCCTACTGATGACTGAAGAAGAAACTACAGAAGAAATCAAGCAAGCACCAGGTATGATTCTTGCTTATGCTCCACAAGAGGAAGAAGAAACAGGTGGTCGTCGTCGACGACGTAGCGCTCAATCTGATGCGATCAACAATCTCCGCAAATGGACTCCACGTACTCGTCTTGGAAACATGGTCTATGCCGGTTTGGTCACAACATACGAAGATGCACTAGCAACCGGACTTCCAATCCGAGAAGTCGAGATTGTCGATGCTCTTCTACCAGAACTGGAAGATGAAGTCATCAACGTCAACATGGTTCAGCGAATGACCGACAGTGGTCGACGTGTCCGCTTCAACGTTATGGCTTGTGTTGGAAATCGAAACGGCTACGTTGGACTTGCAATGGCTAAAGCAAAGGAAGTCTCCAATGCTATTCAGAAGGCCATTGTCGCTGCGAAACTAAACTTGATCAACGTACAGCGTGGAAACGGTTCTTGGGAATCATCCGCTGGTCCCGGAACTTCAGTTCCGATCAAGGTCAACGGTCGTTCCGCATCAACTCGTGTTACGCTTATGCCTGCTGCAAAGGGTAAGGGCCTAGTTATCGGTGAAACCGGTAAGAAGGTTCTCGAGCTTGCTGGTGTAACCGACGTTCTTTCTCGAACTAAGGGTCAGACCCGTACTACTATCAATTACGCTGCTGCGACCTTTAATGCTCTCAAAACATTAAATTCAACTCGCATTAGCAACGAACAGCGAGAACGCTTGTTCATCAATACAGGGAGGTCTTTGAAGTGAGTTATATCGTCGTTCGAGCTCGAAGCAACGTCGGTGTTGAGCGATCCATTCGCGAGACTATGTTACATCTCAACCTGACCAAGGTAAACCATGCGATCATCATTCCTGAGAACGATCAGTATCTTGGAATGCTGCGCAAGGCTAAGGACTACATCACATGGGGTAAGGCTGACCTTGCTACCGTTGAATCCATGCTCTCCGAGCGTGGACGAATGATGGGTGATACACCATTGACCGATGCAATCGTTGCTGAGGCAACCGATTACAAGACCATTGCAGACTTTGCAAAGGCCATCGTTAACGATGAAGCAACCGTCAAAGATGTTCCAAGTTTGAAGCGTGTCTTCCGTTTGCATCCTCCACGAGGATCAAAGGGATGGGGCGGTATCAAGCGATCCTATGTCGTTGGTGGCGCACTCGGCTCTCGAGGCGATGACATCAAGGCACTCGTTGAGAGAATGATTTGAGGTGATATGATGGGTACAAAAGCAAACAAGCACCGTGGACGAAATCGATACCATGGTCGTGGAAAGAAAGCTGGTCGCGGTGCTGGAAAGCGCGGTGGCCGTGGAAATGCAGGTATGAACAAGCATCGTGTCATGACTCGAATCAAGTACATGCCAGGTCACTGGGGTATGCACGGTTTCAACCGTCATCCTACCCTACGTAACGTACACGTGACCTGCAATGTCTGCCAACTGGAAGGTATGGTCGATGGTAAGGACAGTATCAATCTTGGAGAACTTGGAATTGACAAGCTCCTTGGATCTGGTCGAATCAACGCCGCTATTACAGTAACAGTCGCTCACGCAAGCGCTTCAGCTATCAAAAAGGTCGAAGCCGCTGGCGGTTCCGTCAATCTTGAAGATGGTGACGATTGGGACGAATGGGAAGAAGAGTGAACAAGGAGGTCTCTGAATGAAACACAAGCCAGTACCAATCGGTGTTGTTCTCACCGGTGTACTATATTTCGGTCTTCTCTTCTACTGGCAATGGGATGAACTATCTGGGACAGGTGCTGCACGAGATGCAGCTATTTTCGGTATCGTTCTCGCAGTTGCACACGTAGCCTATGTTATGGCTTGTTTCCAGAAAGATCTCCCCGAATCAATGAAGCAACTACCAATCATTGGCCGCTATGCGAAACTCTACGGTTGGTTGATTTTCGTCTTCATTGCTGTATGGTATTGCCGCCCAGAGAAATGGGGTGGGTACGATGAAGCCGTTGGATTCCTTCTTGTTGGTGTCCTCTTGCTCGGTTTCGGTGCAGCAGCGATTCTCACATGTTTCATGTGGGGTGGCGACCAAAGCAGCCGTTTGTACGCACTCAGCCGCTTCGTGGATGTCTATCCTGCTATCACCAAACCAGACCGTCACGTTCGATTCGGAGAAAAGATGTGGACAACAACCTTCGTTCTCATCATCTACTTCGCTATGACCAACGTCATGCTATACGGATTGAGCGGACAAGCCATGGACTTGTTCAGCGGTTTCCGATCAATCATGGCTGGTGCATCGGGTACCATCATGCACTTGGGTATTGGTCCAATCGTTACCGGTTCCATTATCATGCAATTATTCGCTGGTGCGAAGATCATTCGTCTTGACCTTACCAACAGCGAGGACAAGGCAATGTACCAAGGTGTTCAGAAACTTCTCGTCCTCATCATGATTCCGATCGAATCGATTCCACAAACCTACGGTTTCCTCGATCCTGCTGAATTCTTGATCGATGAATATGGAATTGGTTGGGCGAACTTCGTTATTGTCGCTCAACTATTCGCTGGATCTTATCTTGTATTCTTGCTTGATGAACTTGTCAGCAAATGGGGTATTGGTTCCGGTATGTCGCTCTTCATTGCTGCTGGTGTTGCACAATCGACTTTCGTCGGTACACTATCACCACTGCCAACTACTGCAGGAATGGCTTACTCCGTACAAAATCCACCAGCGGGCACACTTCCGATGATATTCTATATGTTCAGAACGGCGACGAATGGTGAGATGATTTCACTCAATGGATTCGAAATGATTCTGCTAGGTGACGCGACGCATCCGAATGCTGTGATTGCTCTCATATCCAGTATCATCGTGTTCCTTGTGGTAGCTTATGCTGAATCGAGCAAACTCGAATTGCCATTAACCCACGGTAAGGTTCGCGGTCACAGAGGTAAGTATCCAATTCGATTGGTTTACGCCTCTAACATTCCGGTTATTTTGATGGCTGCTTTGCTTGCTAACGTCAACATGTTCTCTCTCTTGTTCTGGAGTCATCCCACGATGTCACAGACGCCGATATTAGGTCGGCAGGGGTGGTTCTCAATGTCGGATTATATCGGGACGTATGAACCTGGACAAACGGCAGCATCGGGTGGTTTTGCCTGGTATGCTTCCATGCCAGCAGGTGTTAACGATTGGCTAATTCCGTTACTGAATCAGCAATCGGATATGTTTGGCCATAGTTTAGGTCAAATCATGCTTCACGTCGTTTTCTATGTGGTTCTGATGACCGTTGGTTCAATGGTCTTCGCGAAGTTCTGGATCGATACCACCAACATGGGTACAAAGGACGTTGCTAAGCAGATCGAGAGAACGGGTATGCAGATTCCCGGTTTCCGAAAGAATCCGAAGGTTCTCGAAAAGATTCTCGAAAATTACATTCCACCGGTTACCTACTTCTCTGGTGCTTTCGTAGGATTACTTGCCGCGGGTGCAGACCTGCTCGGTACTGTAGGTAATGCGACGGGTACAGGTCTGTTGCTTGCTGTCGGTATTATCTTACGTACTTACGAGCAGATCCAGAAGGAACAAGCTATGGAAATGCATCCAATGCTGCGACAATTCTTCGGTGCTGAGTAGTCTTTCATGAAATAGTCTCTCTAGGCCTAAGATATGTGGTTTGTTGAACCCACAAATCTGTACAATCAGGTACCTTTTGAACATCTGGTGATTCTGAGGATAACTAAACCGTTCGATTGGCTCGCAGTGGGCGGCTTTCTGACCAATTACAGTCGGGTATATTGATATAGGGGGGTTGAGTGGGTGAGTTGCTTGCGTCGTTGGGAACGGCGTTGGGACCCGAGTCTTCGGACGGTGAAGGTTTCCATCACCCAACGACGACAGCCGAAGCACATGCGATTCTGAGAAACCTCCGGGATGGAGCTCGCTCAGGGTCAGGTAGGTGATTTGAGATTATGACGTATTTTTTGTTGTGCAAGAGATAGTGCTCATAACCTCGCCAAGAAATTTAGGACAGCGAATAAATTGCGATTAAAACTCTAGGGATCAAAACACGAGAAATCTGGTTGATCCTGCCAGAGGCGACCGCTTTTGGAGTTCGATTAAGCCATGCGAGT
>DAKS01000039.1:88126-88741 GCA_002499195.1 Euryarchaeota archaeon UBA443 | reverse complement strand
CAAGGACGCCACGTTTCCCCATAACATTTGCACCATTGAAGAGATTGTAATCTTTTGTCTATTAGATGTAGAGTCAATACTCAAAAAGGAAGAAATTTTCGTGCATACAAGGGATTGCAGTCCGTTCTATTCGTGTGTACCCACGCGAATACGGGCGTTACATAGGGCCCCCTTTGAAACGCAGTGTATTCGCATCCGCTAAATGCTATATGTGAAATGTGTAACTCATTGAAGTATGCCTCGTGCCGGCGGACATGGCGGAACTAGCCAGATTGGCGGAAACCATTCTAACTTCAAAGCGCAACAACAACGACGGGAGGGAATAAAGAAGGCGTATAGCGAGGCCGTAGCAGCTGCTGAAATGAAGGGTGAGGAGCCGCCGCCTCTTCCAAAAGAGCTGCGCCCTGGATATATCGATGGAGGCTCGCTCCTCATGGCTGTGGTCATTGGGTTGGGCATGACGATGGTTCTGGTTTTCATGGTGTTGAAGTTGAGCGGGACAATCTAGAAGGAAGATAGTGTTTTGAAAACAAGTTTGAGGATCGAATAATCGAATGTGGATAATACGTAAGGGTCTATCCGAATACCCTCTGAAACGGATTTGGATTTTCAAAG
>DAKS01000039.1:0-87765 GCA_002499195.1 Euryarchaeota archaeon UBA443 | reverse complement strand
TACCCATGTGTATGAGGAAATTATCTTCTAGGGTTTTCAGTCCGTCCTATTCTTCTGTCCATCTTTGAACAAGATGGGGTAAGATTTCTCCAGCCTTTCCTTGAAAGAATTCATCAAAGAAATAGACATTTTCAGGAGGATCTAGATTGATGCCTATCGTGTGTGATCCATTGAGACGTGCAGTATGTAAGAATCCACTTGCAGGATAAACGTGACCACTTGTTCCGATAGCGATGAATACATCACACTGAGTGAGTGCTTTCTCAATCTCAGGCAATTGTAGTGGCATTTCATTGAACCATACGATATGAGGTCGTAATCGAGCACCGCATTGTCTGCAAGAAATGAATTCCTCTCCAAGATGTTCCTCTTCCATCATAGACTCAATATGTTGACATTCTTGACATCGAAGTTTTTCCAATTCACCATGCATGTGAATCAGATTTTGTGAACCAGCACGTTCATGCAAATTATCTACATTCTGTGTTACGAGCAAGAAGTTGTCCAAATATTTCTCAAGTTCGACCAGAGCTTTGTGACCGCTATTGGACTCAACTTCTAGGAGTTGACGTCTTCGTTGTTGATAGAATGACCAAACAAGTTGTGGATTGGCTTCCCAACCTTCAGGTGTGGCAACTTCTTCGATTCGATGATCTTCCCAAAGTCCATCCGCTGCTCGAAAGGTCCGAATTCCTGATTCGGCGCTAATTCCTGCACCTGTTAGTATAACAACACGGGTTTGCTTGGTGATCATGTTTCTAATGTCTTAATGGAAACAAATCAGCGTGTTGCTAGGGTTAGGTTCTTCCACATGTCTTCTGGAACTTCCATTGCCAAGCGAAGACCACCCATTGCACCGAGGCGTACTGGGTCATCGACGACGTGGACGTTGACATCTCCCATATCGGACAGTCGGCGCTCGATAAGTGCACCAAGTCCACGGATACCTGATCCGCCACCAGCGAGAACCATGTTTCGACGGAATTGGTCGTGGTATTCAGGGTTGGAATCAGCAATTAGTTGCTTAATATTCTCAACGATAGGGTCGACGATAGATTCGCAAGCTCTCTGAACACAGTCGGTGATGTCAAGATTCATTGCCTTACCTTCGATTGAGAAGTCGACCATGATAGGGTCATCAGGAGTGGATGTAGATACAAAGGAATACTGTTCCTTCCATCGGCGTGCCATGTCCTTGGTAATTTGAGCACCGTTGTACTTGGACTGAACTTCCTTGATGATTTGAGCATCAACATAGTCGCCTGCATATCCTGTGTGCATCTGGTCGCCTGGTCCTGGGATTGTACCGTAAACACGGCAAAGGTCGGTTGTACCTGCGCCGATATCGATGACGAGTGTGTGTTCGATCATGTCGAGTGCGTAAGCAACTGCGAACGGCTCGGAGATAATCATAGCAGCATTGACGCTACCTGCAGCAGCATCGAAGATAGAAGTCTTGTCGACGTGACTTGCTTCAGCTGGTGCACCGATGACAGCAACAACACGGTCGTGCTCTTCTGGGTCAGAGAGACCAATCAAGTGTGTGATGAAGTGAGCGATGAATTGACGATCTTCAGGAGTATCCTTAATGACACCAAGTTCTAGTGGGCGGAATAGATTGAGTGCCAATCGGTTTTTCAATGCATCCTCACCGAAAAGGACATCTCTCTTGAGGAAGTTTCGAGCGATAGGGTCCTTTGGAGTCCCAATTACTGTGAGTTCTTCTTCTTCGTGGTTTCCAGATGAGACCATAACTGAGCGAAAAGTTCCCAAATCAATTCCAATATACAATACGTCTTCTGCCATAGCGTTCGCCATTCTAACGGAACACCGTCCACCTTATGAAGCATCCCTCGCTCCCGTTCGCCACAAAACAGCAAAAACTGAGTCCTTTCAAATTCTATAGAGTAGTAATTAGAGCCAACTTTCACAGGGCTGACAGTACCATGCAGAGTATTCAGGATAAAGTTCAGCCATTTGATTACAATTTGGACACTCTTTGAGGGCGTTACTGCCAAAAATTTCCTGAACTAGAGCAACGTGTTGTTCTTCCGTAACTCCTAGTTGTTGACGCATGACCCACATCATTTGATCTTCACTCGGTGAAATGATTCCATCTTCGAGAACAAGGGCAATGACGTTTTTGTAATCATCGAGGACGTTAACATCTCGGAAATCAAGAATGACACCTCCTTTCTCGGCGACGATGTCTTGACCACCAGGATCGTCAACGAAAAGAACGAGCGATTCTGGCTTTAAATTCTCATCACGTAATTCAAATGAAATCCTGTTTCCTTCTAAGTTAGCAAATACAAGGTGAGATGAACGATTGATGACGTTGGAGATCGAACGAGCAGTATCTTCACAACTTCGTCCACGCTTCCAGCCGGTTGGACTACGTTCGTTGTAAGAATAAAATTCGGTCCCGATCCCAGGATACTCGAGTCGAATCTCTTCTCCTCCATCGAATCCATTCGATACGATGGTCAAGGCAGCTACTTCAGTAGAAACGAGGTTATCGTCATCATCGAAACTTATCATAAGGGGCTTTCTGTCTTCTGATGCTGCGTTGTAATGCCCTTGCATTCCACTCATCCATTTATCCTCCAACCGCTTCAGAGATTGTTCCTGTTCATCAGATAGGTTGGAATCTACCCCGAGTACACCTTTGAGATCTCCTCGTTGCATTTCGGCCTTAAATTCCTCAATCAATTCAGAATCTCGTCTATGATTGGGAGGAGGGCCACGGACCTTTTTGGAAACATAATTTGGATCAGCCCATTCGTAGGAACAACGTGTACAAGTAAGATAACCCTCCATTGTCGAAGGTTGACTTTCACCTCCACAGCGTGCGCAATCTCCATCTTCTTGAATTGACAGATTATCAGCCGCTTCTTTCCTTCCTTTACGAATGCCACCGAACCCAGCCATGAAGCGTCCACGGGACCGACTTTCTATGAAGGCTTCTATCCGTAAGTTTAGGATTTGGCAAGAATAGCCTTTAATCCGTAGTGGACCATGTTGTCTTGTCCATACAAACGGCGGATTTCAAAACCCACCTTTGCATCAATTTCAGGAGTTCCTTTTTCATCATCAGCGAGCATAAATACCCCCTTAGGACCTTCTTCGAAGGCTACGAGAACGGTTGTAACTCCATCGAGAATAGGAGCACGTCCAGAGAATTCAGAAGGAGCGCCTGCTGCACTTAATCGGGTCCAAGTTAGAATAGTTGCAGTTTCAGAGAGTTTTGTTGTTGCTGAATCTATCCGTTCACCATCTGAATTGAGTTGCCGAGGAGGCCATATCGATCTTCCATTGTCATTTTGAGCGACCAATCCGAGTCTCGATGAGGATGAAATCATGTGTTGTGCTTGAGAAACATATGCTCCTTGGCTAACGCCTACGACTTCAGTTTTCCATTGGTTCTCTAATTCCTCTTGCATCTCCAATGAATAATCAATCGAAGTAAAATCAGGCCATATTGGCACCTCTTTAGATTCAGTAACAGCTACAACGTATCCTTCATGATGAGTATGTAGATTCATGCTTGCTCCTTCTTGAACAGTCCAATCGGTGCTCGCTTCAATGATTTCTTGAACGCTCACACTTGATGCAAACTCCAGTTGTTCATCGAATGAATTCAAATCGATTTGATCTGCAGGCAATTGTTTCAGTAAAGCAAGTGCAAGGGTGAGACGATCACCATCAGGGCCTGCCCATCCTCGACCATATTTGCTGCAAGCAAAATGGCTGTTATCATTTGAGATGATTTGGATTGACATTATCTATCTCTCCCGAAAATATGGACTGCACATGTGGCACCAGAACCTCCAACATTGTGAGTCAATCCCACCTCAGCATCTCTTACCTGACGAGTAGGTTCAGCTTGCTGGCGAAGTTGTTTGAAAACTTCAACGGCTTGACCAGTACCGGTAGCCCCCAATGGATGACCTTTCGATTTGAGTCCTCCACTCGAATTTATGGTGACACTACCTTCATTTCGGCGACCTTCTCCTTCTCGAGCGAATAAACCTCCTTGACCACGAGATGCAAATCCAAGGTCTTCGGTTGCGAGAACTTCTGCAATTGTAAAACAGTCATGTACCTCTGCCAAATCTATGTCGTTTGATGTTACTCCTGCGACTCGATAAGCCTTTGATGCAGCGGATTGAGTCGCACGTAGTTGTGTAATACTTGGCCGGTCATGAAGTGCAAGATGATCTGATCCTGCACCGGACCCTTTGACCCATACCGGTGTATCAGTGAATTTGTGTGCCAAATGATCTGCGACCAGAATCACTGCAGATGCACCATCTGATGTTGGACAACAATCGTACAGTGTAAGTGGGTCGGCTACCATAAAACCTGATTGTGCCTTTTCAAAGGATACTTGTTTGCGAAGATGGGCCACTTCGTTCTCAAATCCATGCATATGATTCTTGACCGAAACATGAACAAGGTCATCATGAGTTGAATCAAATTCATGGAAGTAGCGCCGTGCAGTCAGTGCATAGGTGCCTGGAAATGTTAGTCCTGCGAGGCGTTCCCATTCCGTGTCTCCTGATACACCGAGCCAATATCGCTTTCTTGATGTTGAAAGATCATTCATCTTTTCAATTCCTCCGGCAACAACAACATCGGCTTGTCCACTTTTGATTGCCATCCATGCATCACGGAGAGCGAATCCTGATGATGCACATGCATTTTCAACCCGGCGTACGCTTACGCCCTCCATTCCAGAATGCTCGGTGAGCAGAGCTGCAGTGTTTCCAAGTTGAGACCCGCCAAAGGCGATGCTCCCGATAAATGCCTCATCAACATCACTTGTTTGGAATCCATGGTCGACGCTTGAGATTGCCTTTTCGATGGCTTCTGACCACATCCCCTTGAGTCCAAGTGGATGATTGCCGAATTTTGTTTGGCCAGCACCGACCATTGCAACATCGACCATGTTATCTCCAATCGAATCAAGCATTTGATTGAGTCGGTCAAAACACCCGTAGGGTTCATGAATGGGTGTCGATAGCCTCGGACATGCTGCGCCAATGTAGAAAGCACGGTCACTTTAGTGGCACAAACTGTCCTGTATGTAACGAGGAAGGAAAATTCATCATGAGCGACCGAGAAGCGGGTAGCCTTGGTCGAATGCTTGCCCTTGTTTTGCGACACGCACCTGAAAAATTCAATGTTGAAATGGACATCAACGGATGGGTTAGTACACGAGAACTAGCCGATTCGATTTCAGGTCAGCGACGCCATTACCATTGGCTAAGAGGATGGCACTTTGAAGCGATTGCCAACGCTGATGAAAAAGGTCGATACCAAGTTGAAGGCGAGATGATTCGAGCCACATACGGTCATTCGATTGAAATCGAACTCGATTTACCAACCGATGAAATCCCTGAGGCATTGTATTGGCCATGTGAACCGACTGAAGCAGATGCGATTGTTCAACTTGGAATTACTTCAGGTACACGCAATCACATCCACCTATCGAAAACAATTGTCAACGCATTGGAAGCAGGTCACGTTCGCATCGATCGACCAGCCATTATCGAAGTTGATACAGTACGTGCTGTTGCCGATGGCCATACCATCTATCGTGCTGGAAAAACAGTTTATCTCACCGATGAAGTGCCACCAGAGTACCTTTACCGTGTTGAAGACGATGATCAAATGATCGTCGATACTGTTGCTCGCTGGACTCGTGAAGAAGAAGAGTGATTACTTCGTTGCACCGCAAGCGGGGCAGAAATCGAGATCGTTTTCGAGCAATTTGCCACATCTTGCACAGGTCGATGAACCTAGAAGAATTGCTTGGCCTTTTGTTGCTGGTGGAGCAGGACGTTCTTGCTGAACTTTCGGATCGACAAGCAGTAGAGGGTCCACTCCTTGGTTCTGCAGTTCTTTGTAGCGATTGGCAAAAATGATAGCTTCCTGAATCGAAGCTTCCAATTGCAACAAGCGGTCGTTTCGTTCGGACTTGTCTGCAATTTCATTGGCCGTTTCGACCTCTGTCTGTAGGTGTCGGAGAAAGGAATCGAGGCTAGGGCCCTCATCGGTCATGGTGTTGTCAATCATCGCAGCCTATTGAATCCTGTGTTGTGTAGGCATACTCATGAAGGTCAGATTCTTGGGAACCTCATGGTGAGACGCATCGTTGTCAAATTTGGAGGTGCGCTAATCACCAAAAAAGATGAACAGTGTGTAGCACATGTTGAAATTATTCGCAATCTCTGCTCCGTTGTTCATTCGATTAGTCAAGACGGTGTTCAAGTGATAATCGTTCATGGAGCAGGATCATTTGGCCATTTGAAAGCCAAGCGTTGGCGATTGAATGAAGGTCAAATCCCAGGTTTTAGTGTAATGGGTGATTCATGTACATCGCAATTGGAAGCGGTAGAAGAAGTTCGACGTGATATGTTGGAACTCAATTCGATTATTGTTTCTGAATTGGAGAACCTTGGATTGATCGTTCATTCCCATCCACCACATGAGTGGGCGAGGAACTTAGGTCCCAATTTTTCCGGCACGCTCGAACGATTCTCCTCTACAGATCCTGGAATTGTACACGTAACATTTGGCGATGTCGTCGATGTTGGCAATGAGCGTCGATTTGGGATTCTTTCCGGTGATGATATCGTTGCAAGACTTTCATTGGAATTGCCCGATATCGAATCTCTTATTTTTGCAATGGGAGGTGTTGATGGCTTATTGAAAGTCCCTCCAAACATTGCAACAGATGATGATTTGATCGAAGAATGGTCCCCTGATGTGGAGTATGAAGGATTACATCGATCGGATATTGATGTAACCGGAGGAATTGGATTAAAGATCAAACGAGGTCATTCGGTAGCACAATCTGGAATCGGTGTTTATTTGGTCAATGGCGAGTATCCTATGAGGATAGAGTCTCTTGTGAGAAACGAGCCATGGAGAGGGACTACGATATTACCTTGAGGTAAAAGATATGAATTTTGGATTGTATTCACTTGGAATTGTTATTGGTTTTGCAATCGTACGATGGTTGACTGAGAATATCAAATTCCACGTACGAACCGAATCCATATGGCTTCATCATTGGATTATCGCGTTTCTTGTAATGATTCCATTGTTTTACTTTGAATTCGATCATCCTTTGATGTGGGGAGCAATCACTGGTGCCGCACTCGAAGGTTTAGGTCGGAAAAATTGGTCAATACGTCGCAAGTGAGGTAAATTCTCTTCCATATGAGGCGAACTGTCTATGTAGCGCCTCCTGAAAGACAGATTGGGGCTCATATGTCGAACTATGCAAGCGGAGAGGTTCCAAAGGTGGACATCGGCACCGATATTTCGGAATTGATGGCTGCTCAATCCTCGGATTCGAAGCAAGCCAGTATGATGGCAGAAGCAGTGTTACAAGTCGATGAGAACGATGTTGTTGTTGGACCAATGAGTAAGGCTGACAGCCACTATCAATCTGGAGCACTGCATCGTGCATTCAGTGTATTATTGTTCAATTCTGAAGGTAAATTGCTTTTACAACAACGTGCACATGACAAGATTACATTTCCAAGTGTTTGGGCTAATTCTTGCTGCTCTCATCCACTTGCTAGTGAAGATGAGATGGATGAAAACGATGCCCGAGGTGTTAAACTTGCAGCCATTCGGAAACTGGATCAAGAACTCGGAATTTCTCCCTCTTCCCTCGATATCGACGATTTCATCTTCATCACAAAAATGCGATATTCCGCTCGAATGAATGCTGATTGGATCGAGAGAGAAATCGATCACATCCTGATGATTCAAGCCGATGTAGAACTCCATCCAAACGAGAATGAAGTATCTGCTGTGAAGTGGGTCGATGCTGAAGAATTGGATGCGATGTTGGTCGCAGAAGATTCGGAAGATATCATCGCCCCTTGGTTCCGTTGCATTGCTGCTAGAGTAATGAATCCAGATTGGTGGAATGCTATTGGGGACAAGAATGCATGTGAAGAACTTCAAGATGGTCTGATTCATGATATGGGTGATGTCACGCATATGTTGCCAAATGCGGAAGGTGCTGATTTAATCACCAGCATTAAGGAAATTCGGCCCTTTATCGAGCGTCGTATCACTGAGAGTTTGAGTTCTTCACGACATGAGCGGTTGGCTGGTGCTATGATGCATCTAATCCATGGTGGGGGTAAGCGCATGCGTGCTACTCTTCCATGGTTGGTCGGTCGTGCAGTCGGAGATACACACTCAGGCCTCCTAGATATTGGAGCTGCTATCGAAACCATTCACAATTTTACACTCGTTCATGATGATATTATGGATGATGATGAAATTCGACGGGGTCGCAATGCAGTTCATATCGAATACGATATGCCCACAGCAATCAATGCGGGTGATGCAATGCTTGCAATAGCGTTCGAACGACTTGTTATGTCAGCAAATATCGAGTTACAGGATATTCCTTCTCTAGTTAATAGAATCGCATGGATGGTTCGACGCGTTTCTGAAGGACAACAGTTGGATATTGAATTCGAAAACCGAACACGGGTTACAGAAGAAGAGTATTTGGAAATGATCGAAGGAAAAACGGCGGTTATGTTCCTAATTTGTGCTGAACTCGGTGCACGTGTTGCTGGAGCGGATGAGGAAGTCGTTGAATGTCTTGCAGAATGGGGCCGATCTGTTGGATTGTGCTTTCAGTTAATGGACGATCTTATCGATGTCTTATCCGATTCAGCAACCCTTGGTAAACCAACAGGATCTGATGTGGCTCAGGGCAAACAAACACTGATGGTTATTCATGCACTATCTCAGCCAGATTCTGATGTTAAATCACGACTGATCACCGTTCTTGGAAAATGTGAGGAAGCAACTCCGGAGATGATACAAGATGGTATTGCGGCTTTAGATGAACTTGGTTCAATAGATTATGCTCGTACCAAGGCAAATGAGTATCATCAACATGCACATGCTTGTTTGGACCGATTACCAGATGGTCCAGCAATGATTGCATTGCGAGAGTTAACCGATCTTCAACTCAAACGTTTGAGTTGATTGTAACGTTCTCATCTTGTTCAATTGTTCCTTCAACAAGAACACGTGCATACCATCTTGTTTTTCCTGGATACTTCTTGTCGGATAAGAGATTAAACTCCTTATTCAAGAATGAATCACCAATGGTCTTACATGGAGATGCAGCCATAGTAATCTCAAGTTTGACTTTATCAAATTCGAGTTGCACTCCTGGTTTGAGAGATTGATATGGAGCATTGAGGAGAATGTTTTCTCCAGTCGTCCCACCTGCAATTGGATGTCCTTTCACTTGTAAATCTTGAATGATCTCTTCAGAGATAAGACAGACCGCTTTTTCAGGCCCCCCATGGTGCTTCTTATCGCGAATAATCTCGTCTTTAATTCCTAATGTTTCCACTTCAAGTGAATCAACACGAGGTTTGGGCACACCGCCCACAGTAGTTGCAAACAGGCCCGAAATAGTCCCTGAAATCATGCTCAATCAGAGTAATAGGATTCTGGGTTTGGCTCAGGCTTCAGTCCCTTACGGGTTCGAATTTCACCAACAACCTTGTCGAAGAGTTGTGGTGGAAGCATTTCAAATCCAAGATTTTCGGTGTTCCAAACTGCACGACCTTGTGATGCTGCACGGATGTCATTGGAGAAACCAAAGGTTTCAGCGATCGGTAGAACACCAACAACAGTAGTTACGTCGCCTTCACTCGGCATGTCTTCGATAATTCCACGTCGGTTAGTGACTTCTCGTGTAACTTGACCAAGCCAGTCGTTTGGTACGGAAACGAATGCCTTCTGCATCGGCTCAAGAATTACAGTCTTGGCTCGCATCATTGCACCCTTGATTCCGTTTCGAACTGCAGGGATAGTTTGAGCAGGTCCACGGTGAATTGCATCTTCGTGAAGCTTTGCATCGGTTAGTCGAACAAACATTCCTTGTACAGGTTCATCAGCGATAGGTCCCTTTTTACAGACTTCATTGAATGCTTCGATAATCAATTCACGAGTTTCGTGGAGTCCTTGGATACCCTTTGTATCATTGACTAGAACGTTGGTTCCGTTGATTGCATATATCTTACGCATCAAATCCTTATCCATGCCAACTTCACCGAATTTGTTACCGGTTTCCTTAGCATCACTGCTTCGAACTGGACCATCACCGAGATCACCATTGCGCAGAGCGCTGACAACTTCGTCCGATAGTGCCTCAATCTCAAAGAAGAAACGGTTGTGTCGGTTCGGAGACTTTCCTTCGAAAGCATGTCCACGGTTACTACCTTGAATACCTTCACGATAAACGACGATAGGTGGGCTGACACTGACCTTGATGTTTTGCTCTTCCTCAATTCGGTAAACAGTAATCTCAAGGTGAAGTTCTCCCATTCCAGCCAACAACGCTTCACCAGTTTCTTGGTTGGTTGTAACTTGCAAGGATGCGTCCGCCTTAGCGAGTGAGCGAAGTGCATCGATGAACTTTGGAAGATCTTTCATGCTCTTTGGCTCAACAGCAACTGTAACGACCGGATCTGAGTAGTGACGGATGGCTTCGAAAGGAGTGAAGTCCTTGTCACGTGATAAAGTGACACCAGCAGCAGCGCTTCGGATACCAGTTAGTGCAGCGATGTTTCCAGCAACGACTGTTGGTACAGTGATTCGGTCACCACCGACCATCATACTGACTTGCTGAACACGCTCTGGCTTTGCAGCACCGATAGCGAATACAGATTCACCTTGTGAAATAGCACCGGAATAAATTCGACCAACAGCAACTTCACCAGCGTGAGGATCCATCCAAATCTTGGTAATCATCATAGCAAGTTCTGCTTCTGGGTCACAAGCCATCATCGCCTTACCGATTGAAGAGTCAAGGTCACCTGTCCAGATGTTCGGGATACGGTATGGTTGAGCCTCAACAGGGCCTGGTAACTTTGTTACCGCCATGTCGAGAAGAACTTCGTGAACAGGAGCTGCTTGTGCAAGTTCCTTTTGCTTCTCTTCGTTACAATAGCGGAAGATGTCGGTCATAGAGACACCGGACTTCTTCATGTAAGGGATGGTGATTCCCCAGTTGTGGTATGCACTACCAAAAGCAACAGTACCATCGAGAACACTAACCTGCCATTCTTTCTTGAATTCTTCAGGAGCGAATTGCTTGATGAGTTTGTTGACCTTTGTGATAGTCTCTTGGAATCTGTTCATCATGTCTTCAGGAGTAACCTGCAATTCGTTGATCAATCGATCGACTTTGTTGATGAAAAGAACAGGCTTAACCTTCTCTTTCAGAGCCTGTCGAACAACAGTTTCAGTTTGTGGCATTGGTCCTTCAACAGCACAAGCGAGAATGAAACAACCATCGACAGCACGCATAGCACGGGTAACGTCGCCACCAAAGTCGACGTGACCAGGTGTGTCGATGAGATTGATAAGGTAATCAGTACCGTCAACAGCGTGAACCATTGAAGCTGAAGCAGCGTTGATGGTAATACCGCGAGCAGACTCTTGCTCATCAAAGTCTAGAACACGAGCAGCACCAGCCAAATCGCTGGACATCATACCTGCACCTGCAATCAAGTTGTCAGAAAGTGTCGTTTTTCCGTGATCAATGTGCGCAGCAATACACAGATTTCGAATCTGTGGAAGAATATACATAACTTCTGTTGCCTTTTTGATGTTGTCTTCTTTTCGTCCCATGGCATCCACCTGTCTGGTTCAACTCGCCCACTTGAATGGGGTTCTTAAGTGAGTCGCAAAAGTTCGACGCAATTCGCCGCCGTCTACGTTTTCATCGAGCAGATGCTGCGATTCTCTCAACATCTTCCTTCTTTGCGATAGCAAAGGAAGTAGCATCACCTTCGGATGCCTTGTTAAGTTCATTGACGATACATTGTTGAAGCGTTCGCTTGGACTTGTGTGTTCCTTGCTGAGCTCCCTTTGCTAGGTTCTTCAAAGCGACATCGAGTCTTCGGGAAGGAGACGAGTCAACAGCCTTAGGTTGGGAGACTGCACCGAACTTGATTCGGGTGATCTCTTCCATAGGTGCTGCATTGCATATAGCATCAACGAAAACTTGTAGAGGATTCATGTTACGACGCTCAGCAATAACATCGAGAGAACTCTCAAATGCCTTCATTGCAGATTGCTTCTTACCAGTATATGCACCAGTTCGCATTAGTTTGTTGATGTAGCGCTCTACTACGCTGAGTTTAGATTTTCCAAACCACATGTTAGCATGACGGCCGCCGGTGTGTGGTACACCAACAGTCGTGAGGTTAACGTATGGAGCAAGACCAGGATCGTTACAGACAACTTCTGTAGCATCCCACTTTCCAAATACTAGAGTACCAATTCCAGCGATTGGGCGTTCGTCGACTTCTTCTTCTGTCATAATGAACACCTCAGCGTACCGGCTTCTCCTTGCGTCCTCGAACCATTTCATCGAGTGAAACACCGTTGACTTGAATGACCTTGTATCTAACTCCTGGAATATCTCCGTAGGAACGACCCATACGTCCACCAATACCTTCGACCATGACTTCATCGTGTTCGTCGATAAAGTTGATAGCACCGTCGCCAGGGGCGAATGCCGTCAGTTTGTTCGCATTCTTGATGAGAGAAATTTTGACTGCCTTACGGATCCCTGAGTTAGGTTGCTTAGCTTCGATACCGACTTTTTCAATGACGATACCCTTGGCTTGAGTGGATCCTGCTAGAGGATCGTGCTTTGCACGAGATTTGAGCATACGCTTCTTGTAACGTCGGTCAGACCAACGAAATTTTTGGCGGTCCTTGGCCATTTTTGCACCTGCAAAGAGTCCCCTACCCATGTTCAAACCTCATTCGAGCGTTTTGCCGACTTTGCTTTCATATATCAAGTCGCCGTTTCATCGAGGTGATGAATCCACCGTCTGCATTGAAGAATAATATCATAAACATGATGTTGTTAGTTGTATCATGATTCCGAGAGGAATGCGACCTATTGTAGCGCTCTTGACCATGGCTCTTGGCCTTTTGGTCATCATTAATCACTGGATTGTAATTGTAGATTCCGAGGTTGATATCCTAACATCTCATGCTGTTGGTCTCATCGGTTTATTTTCGGGAATGAACATGATGTCGGCAAGCGCCGAGAGCGAAGAAGAGGAACGCCCACGCTATCTCGAAGATACTCAGACGAAATTCTGAGGGCGTGATACGTTGGCATTCCGTGATCATCTTTCGCACGCTAAACGCGTCGACCAAGAGATTAGTCTAATCCATGGTATCTGGGAATTAAGTTCCAATCAATCGCATCCAAATCTCTTGTTTGAAAACATCAAGGAGACTTCAGGGCAACGAGTTTCGGTCAACATGCTTACCCGTGACCGCCTATGTGAGGCGATTGGGATTCAACCTGAGGTATACATCGATACACTCGCATGGGCTATGAAAAACCCTTCAACACCTGAAGTAGTTTCTCCAGCCGAAGCAGCAGTGTTTGATAATATGCAAGATCAAGTCGATTTGCATTCGCTCCCAATTCCGCATCATTGGCCACAAGACCGTGGCCGATACATGTCGGCAAGCGTCATTATTGCCGAAGTCAATGGCCAACGTAACATGAGTTTTCATCGCCAATTTTTACGAGATGAGAATCATTTGGTCGCTCGACTTGTCCCTCGTCATCTTAGAACAATGGTAGACCAAGCTAGGCAGCAGGGAGAAGAAGTTGACATAGCGATAGTCAATGCTCCAGACCCAGTTGTTCTACTAGCAGGTGCAATGTCGTTTGATGAACCGGTAGATGAATTGACCATAGCAGCTGCATTGCACGAAAAACTGTACAACAAACCGCTTCAATTGGTTGAATTGCCTAATGGAATTCAGGTTCCTGCTGATGCCGAGTATGCGATGTGGGGCCGAATCACGCTCGATGATGATGATGAAGGTCCATATGTTGACATAACCGGAACAATCGATGATGTCCGGCAAGAACCTGTAATCGAAGTGGATGGTGTATTGCATCGAAACGATCCGATTTTCCATGCCCTCATTCCAGGAGAAGCAGAGCACAAGACACTCATGGGTCTACCTCGTTCTCCTACGATTAAAGAAGCCGTTGCGAAAGTTGTTGATTGTATTGACGTTCATATGACTGAAGGGGGATGTGGGTGGCTTTCTGCCGTTGTCAAAATTCGAAAAACATCCGAAGATGATGGAAGAAAAGCCATTGAAGCCGCATTAGCCGGTCATCGATCGATGAAGATGGTTACAATCGTCGATGAAGATATCGACATCAGCAATCCTGTTCGTGTGGAATGGGCAATGGTCACCCGTTGGCAGCCAGATCGAGACACGCATATCTTTTCGAATCAAAAAGGATCGAGCCTCGATCCATCTCGCTATCAAGATGGTTTGACTTCTAAAGTTGGATTTGATGCAACCATCCATCATTCAGATAACCCAGAAGGTTACATGAGCGCCCAGTAGGGATGGTCATGAGTCAATCTGCGCATGATGATTTGCAGCACCCTCGACGCAATCTAGGTAATCGATATCGGACACAAGCGCAGAAATTTGTCCGACTCGCTAAAGCAGATCCTGAGAGAAAGGAATCGAACATGCAATGGGCGGAACAAAACGCTCGTCAGGCGCTATTACATGATTTTACAGACGAGCGTAACTGGCGCTGTCTGGCTGACATCAAAGTTGGACTCAAAGACAACGTTGGACTTGGAATTGTTTTGGAAGATGTCTTTACAGTACTTGGACGAGATACTGAACAATTCGAGAAATTGAAAAACTTGGATTATCTTGAATTTGGATTGGAACTGCTTGAAGCTGCATTTGCTCGTGACCCCCTCACTCCAGATGCTTGGTGGGAAGCACTTGTTCAACGTGGAGGGGGTGATGAACAAAGCGATGCAATGTTGCTTGAAATCGCTGAATTCGCTGATCGGTGTCGAGATCTAGATTTTAGAGATCAACGTGCCAATATCGTCTACGGTCGTCGAATCGAACTTTTACGATTACAAGGATTTGAAGACCTATTCATAGAATTGAGTCGTCATCTTCTAGCACATCGGCCTATCAATCATGAACTTTGGATGCAACTTGGACGATTGCACGAGAGACGACAAGAAATCGATTCAGCATGGTCTTGTTATGACCATGTCCAAACCCTAATGCCGCATTTACTGGTACGGGACGAATTCTTGAATCGATTAACTGAGCGAATGGATGGTGAAGCACAAACACCTTGGAGTGGTCCAAAACTGGAACATAGAACAGCGTTCCTTGAACAAATGGAACAACTCAATAAGCGTGTACGTCAGGAAATAACTGAGCCTGAAACTGTTCAACAAGTCGAAGAAGAAACTCAAGAAATTAATATTGACGAGAAGAGGTTGATTGAACTTATCGAGTCCGGCAATATCTCAGAGGCTTTCTTCCTGTCACGTCGACTTGTTGCTTCTGGCGAAGGGTGGGCGGAAACCTATCTCGAGCAATGCCGTTCGCAGATGTAGGTGATCGAGTGAATCCAAAGTTCGTATTGGCCTATGTTGTTCCCCGAGGTAATCCACGCTCAGTGCTCAATTCAGGTTCAATCCTAATGGTACAGCATCCCCAGCGAGGCTGGGAATTTCCAGGTGGTCATATCGAAGAGGGTGAAACACCACAACAAGCCCTTGAACGAGAACTTGGTGAGGAAGTGGGCGGTTGTGGTGAAATCCTTGCTTGGAACAAGACGTATTATCCAAATGGTTGGGTTGGATTAGTTGTGGTCGATGATGAAAACTTACCATTCTCAGAACCGACATGGGAGGTAATAGATCAACACGTTTCAACGGTTAAATGGTTTACAGAATTACCTGAATTTACCCATTGGGATATACAGGAAGTAGTTGACTTGAGCAAGTGGCTAGATTCTATAGAACTAGGGCATGAGTGATTTCATACGCTCATTCCATGCAACTTTTTGCTCATCCTCAAGGGAGCAACCAAGAACGACTGCAACGAGCATCGAATCATCGACTAGATTCGGTTCCTCGATGAGCCATTCAAATTCATTTAGACGGTCAAGACGATGTGCCATCATGATCATAGCTCGCAAATCAGGTCGGTCATGACCCATTGGATCTTTGTTAAGATGTTTCATGCACCAATCGAAAACTCCCGAAATATCATCTGGATGAACCTTCAATTCAGGAGCCTTTTCACCAACATCGCGAGGTTTTGAACCATCGACTTGTTCTTGGAATCGTACTGCTTCAAGATTTTGCTCTCCAATGGACAGGTCGAGGAAGAGGCTTCCCGCTTCGATCGCCATTGTAACTTGATTGGCTAGAATTGCATGGGCATGACCGTTCCAAGCATTTCGAGCAGCATCGAACATACGTTCGTAGCGAGCATGTATGCGCGAGGCTCCAATACGTGAAATCGCAATGGTTTCGTGGGCGTGATTCTCTTGACGAGAAATATCACCATACACTTGAAGTGCCATCAAATCCTCTCCAGATGCCATATGATATGCCGCTTTATTCAATAAGGAAAGGTCATGGTCACGACTGGCCTTAGCAACAGACTTCAAGCGTGTTTCTGCCCATGTTAGGTCCTCCTCTGCTCCTTCTGAATCCCCTTTCTCAAATCGTTGAAGTCCTCGTTCCATTCGAAGTCTTCCCTCAAGTGCTAAATCACGAGTTTCTGGGGATCTACAAACCTCTAATGCCTTGTCAATCGCTTCTTCTAGACGATTATCACCGAGCATTCGTCTTCGAACCAAGTCAAATGTCGCTCTCTGTGCAGGTGTTAATTCAGGAATAATAAGTTCCACTAGTTCAGCAGCATCTAGGTATAGGGCCGCTTCGATGATAGCCATCCAATCATTCCAACCGAAATCCTCTCTCCAGTTTAGAGCATCTTCGAGAGATACAGGTCCTTCTTCTCTCCACTTGGAGATGTACAATCCTGGTGCCTTAGGTCTCATAGTTTCACCTTTTCTTGCAATGTAAGTTGTGCAATGAATGCTGATTCGGCGCGAATTCGATCGATGTTTCCAGTCCATCCAGCAGCACCATCATGTCCGCCTCCATCCCCACCATGTTGTTCAGCAATCGCTTTCATGACAGAACCAAGATGAACTCCCCGTAGTGTTGATTTTCGTGTTGCCCGTGCTGTCAATCGTGTTTCACCTTCACGATGACGCGATACTAGCGATACATCACAACCCGTTGCAAGCAACATTGAGGCGAGTCGACCCTCAAGTGTCCCTGCATATGTTGTTACGAGACTCCAATCACCAGCATCATGATGTTTCGTTCTGCTGAGTCCTCGCAAGAGGCTACCTCGTTCAGATGGTGATGTTTCCTCTCGTTCAATGTGCTCACAGAATTCAGCATAGTCGATATCCGCCCCTTCAAGGAGTTGCGTTGTAATTGCAAAGGAACCAGCATCTGCATGCTTGTAACGTCCAGTATCTGTAATCAATCCAGCAAGAAGCATCCTTCTTACCGAATCGCTCAAAGATTCTTTCTCATGCTCGAACATGTATGTTGCAATAATTTCTGTCGTTGCACGAACATCCCATTGTAACATGCAATCATCTTCACTCAGTTCCCAACCATTGGTTGCATGATGGTCAATAATCAACTTTGGCACGTCTGGTAAGTCAATACCTACTTGCTCTGGTGCTGCAGCATCAACGATTATGATACCACCGAGTGGATCTGGAAAAACTGTGCCTTTAGCAGCAATCTTTCGAAATGGTGCCCTCAATTGATCAACCATTCGTTTTGCAATCCTTCCTATGTGAAGTCCACAAGCGAGTAGTGAAGGATGAATAGATGCTAAAGCAATGGCTGATCCAATCGTATCCATGTCACCATTTTGACCAGTGATGACGGGTACTGCACCACGTTCAATGGCTGAATCGAGCCATTGCTTCATCGCGGCAATATCTTGTTGGTAATCGTTCAAACTTCTCCCTCAAGCGATTTCTTGAGTTCATCGTATGCTGCTACGAGTTTCGCTTCATGTTCGCTAAGTCGCTCCGCATGTTCAGAAAGTGTTGAATGGGTTGTTTTGAGTTCCTCAATCAACTCTTCTTTATCATCGACTTCAACCAATACTCCACCGAGTTGTCGGTGCAAAGCCATACCTTCTGGATGTTTTTCGACTGCAGTTATTGTGGTTTCCAGTTCTTGCAACTGTGCTCGAACAGTAGCAACTTTGTGTCGTGCATTTTGGACTTCTGAGACAACGACTTGGAGTTGTTCAACGGTGCTCATGCATCCATCGAGTTGTCTTTGGTTGATGAACCTGCGGATTCAATCGCCTGTAGAATTTCGTCCGCTGCAATCAATCCACGAATTCGTGTATTCCACATAGCCCGCAAATCTTTTGCATTATTTTCATCCAAGCGAAATGAAAATGTATTATCATCAATAGAATGACTTTCTGCTTCTGAGATGAGGGAATCACGCATCGCTCTAATATCTGCAGCATCCGCTCGTGCGATGGTACAAACAAGTGAGAAGGGCGTCTCCGCCATAATGCTCACTCTTCTTCAGATGCGTCTTCAGCAGCCTTTCGCTCAAAGTCTAGAGCAGCTTGTTGTGCAATGAATGCCATATCCGCAGTTGTTGCTCCTTCAACAGATCGTCGAAGGATACGGGAGTTTGCATCGCTTGCTCGAGTGAATGGTTCCCATGCACCGCCAGCGAAGGTGTGGCCACACTTACTGCAGGACCAGATGCCGACTGATTGGCGGGTTACCTTGCGGTAGTGACAAACTGGACAGGTGTACTTGGCATTCTTCTTTGCCAAAGCACTTCCAGCATTACGTCGAACGCTAACACCATATCGTGCACCAAATCGGGCTGTTGCCTTTGCTTTCTGGGTTCTCTTTGCCAATCAGTTCCCCTCCTTTTCTGCTACCATTTCTCTCAGTTCACTGCACTTCTGTTCGGCGACCGCTAGAATCTCGGCAAATTCGTCCGGAGTGAAGACTCCTTTTAGCCCCTTCTGTAATGAGTGGAGGTGTCCTTCATCACCAAGGGTGATGTGAATTCGCTCGTCACCGCCGAGTTCTTCTTCCTCGCTCGGGTCGTATACGAAGCGTCCACCGGCTCGCTTGAATGAAGCCATAATTGGCGTTCCATTGACTTTCAAAGTGTAATCTTCGCCAACATCGAATCGTTCTGCTGGAACGACCGCAGTTCGCAGAGCAGCGATAGCGGCAAGACCTGCAGCATCGAATATGTTGCCTCCATCAGAAAGGACGTGGATATCTATCATAACACCCCAGACTTTCTCGCCAGGAACAATACACAATTCTTCCATGTCAATGCAACCTGATTCACGGATTCCACGATCTACAACACGGCCGAGTTCAATCGATTGTGGTGATGGTGGACCTGGCTCGTATTTACGGTGTGCAACTGGTCGAAGTTCAGCACCACACATGAGCGATCCTTGTGCAGGTCGGTCAGGCCATGGTGTTCGAATTTCAAACTTAACTCCAGCATAGATGATGGTATCGCCCCAAACGACCTTTGCAGATCCTTCAGCGTTGTAGAGACAATCAACTTCAAGATGAACATCGCGTCCATCGAATTGTCCACGACCATCAATTCGTTGACCATCTTCAGCTAAACGATTGAGTTCTTGTCGCAATAGGGAAGGAACTAGTTCGACCATCAGGCCTCACCTCCTTCATATCGACGCTTCAAAGCGTCAACCATCTCTTCATGGATTTCTTTGGCTGCTTTGAAATTGTATTCCATAGCGAGATTATATTCGTCAATGGAAAGATCTCCATCCATTTGCAAGAATGCGATTTCACCAGTATTTGGCAGGATTCCAACCGGAAGGTCTGCTTGACCGTAGTTATCTTCAGCCTTATCCAAGTCAAGAACAACGGTGTCTTCGATTTTACCTGATGCAACACCGACAATCATGTCTCGCATTGGAATTCCAGCATCAGCAAGAGCGACAGATGCAGCGGTGATACCCGCACATCGTGTACCTGCTTCAGCGGCGAGGATTTCGATTTCAACTCGAATCTTCGAGCGAGGGTATCTCTCGACGAGTACTACCGACTCAAGAGCTTCTGCAGTAACCTTGGAGATTTCTCGACTTCGTCGGTTGAATCCAGGACGGATTCGGTCACCTGTTGAGAAAGGTGCCATATTATATCGCACATCTATGACTGCTCGATCTTGTCGCTGAATCTTCCGAGGATGTGCTTCCATAGGACCGTAGACTGCCGCAACAGCCACGTTGAGTCCATGTGTTACCATGGCTGATCCATGCGCAGCAGGAAGAACTCCCGCTTCGATCGTTACTGGTCGCATCTCATCGATTGCTCGACCATCTAGTCGCTTTCCATCTTCTCGTAGTAATTTTACGTCTCCATATCCACCCATCAGTGTTCACCTCGTTCGTTTTCAAGTGCTTCTACAGCACTTTCGAATGTATTTTTATGTCCTTCTTGGTTGAGAGTTTGAATCAGTTCTCGTGCAACCTTCATGTTATCTGCGTCACCATGAACCCAGACACGTCCGTTATCAGCAACAATAATTCTGCAATCAGTTGCATCACGAATTCTACTAACCATAGCGTTATTTTCGCCTCGTAGCGTGTCGATAAGGTTGACTGGTATCGATAAAACAGCACCTTCGTTGATTCTACGTAGCCCAACACCTTTCATGGTCAGAACCATGTTGTGTGTTTCATCGACTTCTTGAATACGTGCTAGTGCAGCATCACCAATGCCAAGATGTTGGCGAGTCGAACCGAATTCAACTTTCCATGGTGCTAGTGACATAGGAAGGAGTGCTTGGAACGGACCGTTAACATCGAAGAACCAAAGGTTGTTTCGAACTTCGGCAACGAATCCAATGATCAAATCACCGGAACGAGGCATGTACGCACTGTTAATTGGTGAAACAGAAACGACATTGTTCTGTTCGTTAAGCCATCCCACTCGGGTGGCAATGAATTCATTGTTTTCGGTAATCGTACCAGAACCTGCTCGCTTCCCGGATGATGGCCCGATGACCATTCCCGGGGTCACGAGGCGCTGCTCGGCGCCAACTTGACCTTCGGACATTCTTTTCTCTCCGAACCGCCCACTCGACAACCCATGATAAAGGGCACCCTTTTGTTAAGAGGACAATTCCTTGACTTCTGCATTGTTTGCTCGCTTGAGAACTTGTCCGATTATGTCGCCTTTCCTTCCGGCCGGGATTTCTATAACACAGGCCCAATCACCGTTTTCAAGCCAACCTTCTTTCTGTTGGAAGGTGCGCAATAACTGACTAACACTTCCGTAAGCACTACCAGGTATTCGAAATGCCAAACGGACAGATTCAAAGCTGAGAGGTATGAGTGGTTTTAGTTTCGCAATAGCATCATTTACCTGTTCTTCAAGCCGCTTGAATGGATCGACTGAATATTTCGATTCCTCCAGTGCTAATTCGATTCTTGTACGTGGATGTGGGGACTTAGTTTTTGGATCTATAGCCTCACTGTGGATATGATGAATAATCTGTTGTCGAATGTTTTCAACACGAGATTTTCGTTGAGTAGTAGTCAATTGAATAGAACCCTTTTCGAGAATGATATTCAGAATTTTTTCAACATCCAAGGTTTCGAATGTATTCATCAATGCATCTTCTGTAGGTCTATTACCTGCTCTTGCATCATGAAAAATCTCATCCATTGCCATGAAGTCATCAAGTTCAATATTAGAGGAATCCTCTCTCCACTGTTCAACAAGATCGGGATCAACAAGCGCCTCATAACGCTTTCCACCTTTTTCCAAACGTGCAAGTACGGCATCATCTAGACTGACCATGTGGCCACCTATAGGTACGGGGACAATAAACTGATTGCTCAGTCTTCAAGAGGCTTGAGACGATCAAGCTGCTTGTTAACTTCGCCTCGGTCGAGGATACGGTATCCTTTGTCATCAACGACGACAACTTCAACAGCATCACGGTTTAATTCAGTATCATTTGCAGAACGAAGGGCTTCAAGTCCCATCTTCATTGCCGCATTTAGGGTCATTCCATTCTTCCAATTCTTCTCGAAATACTCGATTACAGTGTTACGGTTGCTACCGATTGCACCGGCATGATATGATTGATAGGCTCCGGAAGGATCAGTTTCGTAGAGATGAATTCCTTCATCGTCAACACCACCAATCAACAAAGCGGTACCGAATGGACGGGACCCACCGTATTGGGTGAACGATTGTTTGAAGTCACAGATTTTTTTGACAAGAACGTCAACAGGAACTGTATCTGCATAGGTGATTCGGTTGATTTGAGATTCAACCCGTGCTCGAGCGACGAGTTGCCGTGCATCAGCGACAAGTCCAGAGGTTGCAACACCTACGTGTTCGTCGATTTTGAACATCTTCTCAATGGATTCTGGGATGATGAGGCGGGATGCAATACGCTTGTCACAAACAAGAACAACGCCTTCTTTGAACTTCAGTCCTGCAGTGGTTGTACCACGCTTGACAGATTCGCGAGCGTATTCTACTTGGAACAAACGTCCATCTGGGCTAAAAGTTGTAATTCCATGATCGTATCCTCTTCCACTAGGTTGCATTTATCTCACCAATTCCTTCTCGTCCTCGACGCTTTATGAGGGTGATGCTTCACCACCCTATACAATCCAATTGAAGGACCCATTTGAAGACTTGGCTTGTTTTCCCTTAATCTCATGAAGTTGAAGTTCGTGGGTGGTTTATGCGAATTGCAGTCCTCAGTTCGGGAGGAAAGGATTCCTCAGCCGCCTGGTGGTGGGCGATGTGTCGTGGCTGGGACGTTGTCGCGATTGTCACGGTGGAGATTCAGGATGGTGATTCCCATATGTTTCAGGTACCTTCGACCAAATGGGTCAAACATCAAGCACAACTTGCAGAGATACCTTGGATCAACGTTCCTGCATCGGGTTCTGTTGAGGATGAAATACAAGCACTTGAATCGGCCCTGTCCCAACTTGAAATCGATGCTTTAGTCAGTGGTGCATTACGTTCTGATTTTCAGAAGCAACGTTTGGAATGTATGTGTCAGCGACTCAACATTCACTCCTACGCACCATTGTGGCATCAAACACCAATCGAACACCTTCGAGGTATGGTTGAAGCAGGTTTTGAAATCATGATGACATCCGTCTCCTGTGAAGGACTGGATCACACATGGCTTGGCCATGTACTTACAAAAGCGACATTGGATGAACTTCACAATCTATCCCTTCAACATAGATTCAATGTTGATGGTGAGGGTGGTGAGTACGAAACCTTCGTCCTCGGTGGCCCAATATGGTCAAGATCATTACAGGTTTCTGGAGAAGAGCATCATACTGCTAGCAGAGGCGTGTTCACGATTCAATCCGTTGTTTGAATCGCAGCACGGGCAAGTGCAACAGCCTCATCAACGAGTTCACCAGATACTCCAATGTGATTGCTTGGTTCAAACATCGCTTCCAATTCTTCAGCGCTGAAAGAGGCTGAAATTGCTGGTGTTCGACTGCATACATCGATGAGTTCCTCTTTATTTGCAACAGCCGTAAAGGATGCTTCACGAAGAATTTCGTGAGCCTCATCTCGAGGTATACCTCGGTCAACAAGGTCGATCATAACCTTCTCGGCCATAACCAAACCACGTTGTGCACGAATATTCTCCATGCATCGCTCCGCATCAACCCACATATTGGTTAGTACTTGTCGAGTTTTGGAGATGACATCTTCGCACAATGCGCTTCCATGTGAAAGTGTAAAACGCTCACTGCTTGAATTTGCAAGATCTCTTTCATGCCATAGAAGCGCATTTTCATATGTTGGAATGATAAAAGAACGTACGATTCGTGCAAGTCCGGAGGCATTTTCAGATTTTATTGGATTCTTTTTGTGAGCCATTGTCGAAGACCCAACTTGTTTCTTAACATCAAATCCTTCACCCGCTTCCGAAAGTTCGGAGCGTTGTAAATTACGGATTTCTTGGAGAATCTTTTCGCAAGTTGTTGCCACATTCGCTAGCCAAGAGACATATTCAACGTAGCGATCACGACCAACAACTTGAGTGGTTGCAAGTGGAACACCAAGGCCGAGATGAGTTAGAATAAGCCTCTGAAGTTCACGTGCGTTTTCTCCCTGAGCAGCTCCAGTTCCAACGGCACCGAGGAACTTACCAACCGCGATTCTTGGTGTAGCCTCATCGAGTCGAACAAGTTGCCTTCGCATTTCATCGAGCCATACTGCTGCTTTGAGTCCAAATGTGATAGGAACTGCTGCTTGCCCGTGGGTACGTCCCAGCATGACAGTATCACGTTCCCGTTCTGCAACATCAGCACAAACTCCGATCAGCAAACACAGTTGTTCTCTGAGGAAAACGATACTATCACGAAGTTGTAATGCAACGGCTGTATCAACGATATCATTGGATGTGGCGCCGAGGTGTATGCACCATCCAGCATCTCCTGCGGCTTCAGCCATGGCTTTTGTTAAGGCCATGATATCATGACGTGTTTCGGCTTCAATCTCAGAAACACGTTCTTTTCGTACCGATTCTGGATTTGAAATAGCAGCTACCGCGTTATAGTCATCTTCCGACACTCTACCTAGTTGCCAATGTGCCCAAATCAGTGCACGTTCAACTTCCAATTGACGTTCATGGCGCCCTGATTCGGACCAAATGTGTTTGAAATCTTGGCAGCCGTATCGGTAATCAAGAGGGCAGAACGCCATATTGTTTGGTCAAGAAGATACTTCATGAACCTTGCTCATTGGCACTAGCCTTCATTTCATCACGAGATTCTTCATCCGTCATCATGGCATAACGTACCAAGATCATAGCAAAAACAGTGGATATGAAGAAGACAACACCAACATATATCGAAAGATTGTACCACAACATTGCAACGCCAACCAAGGAAATATACGCAAACAATTGACAGATGTTGGATGCAGTTTTCAATTTCTTTACCATGTGATGGCTAAGTTTGCCATTGTTCTCGAGAAGAAAGGTGTAGATGAGGAAATAAATCGCCTGGAACGGCAATGTTGCAGCAATAATGGTGAGTGCAACTTCCCGAATAGGAGTAGGATTTGTTTCTTGCTCAATACCTTGAAACAACATTACTGCTGTATTTGTTCCGAGCAAAGCGGCCATTATGGTCCAACGCTTATCTTGAGAAGAGGTGCGACTCTCAACGTTAACTGAGCCCTCACTCATGCTCAAGACTTCGACAAAGCGGGTTTGAATATATCGCTTTCAAAACAGTCAGGAGAGCGATTTTTAATCCAATTGTTTCAAGCCATCAGAGCGATTCAAGCAGTTTGATGGCCGCACCGGTTATGGTAGCGACAATGAAAAGAAGAATCATCATACCGATTGGACCGTATTGGTTAGCATCGTTAATCGCCGTTTTGAAGAAACCATCTCGAGCTACGGCTTGACCAAAACTATCGGCTTCTTCGTAAGGAGGAGCCTCTCTGCGTGGGATTCGCTCACCTTTTCGCACTTCTCCGCTCATAACCTGTCGATTGAGAGAGAGGTCAAGAGCATTTTGCATGAACGGAATCAAATCATAGGACTCCACCCATGGTTTATGGCGGAACGTTGGTCGAACGATTTGACTGGGAGAAGAATCCATCTCTCAGTTCAAGGTGGTTGCGGCGGCACAACTTTTGGCCTTCATTGCGCAGTGGATCAAATTCAATCGGGTGGACGTGTATTGTGGGCCTCTCCTGAGATGCCAAATGCGACACGTTTTTCTCAACTATTTTCTTCATTGAACATTGTCGAATCTAGTCGATTTCATGCCCTCAATCTCATCGGTGCAATGGATAGATGCGTTGATGCTATTGTTGAAGCCGAGCAGAGTTTACCCCGGGTTGGTCTTGTCGTTCTCGATGATTGGTGCTCTCCAACAGGAAGGATAGAAAAGGATAATCTGAAGGCTATTTTCGATCTTGCACAACGTATCAACTCAGAAACAACTCTACTTCTAATCTCGAAATCTGGAACTGATGTGACAGGGTCGGATGAGGAATATCGTGTTCGTTCAAAAACTGAATTTGTAAGTCAAGGGTTCGAAATTTGGGGATTATATTCCGGCCAACGCAACATCACTCATCTCGACAAGGATGGTGATGTTAGTGATTTGCTAATTGAAGAATCAGGCTTCTTCATCGTCTGAACCTTCACCGAGTAATTCAGCCATTTCTTCCAAAGCCTCTTCATCCGGTTCATCGAATCGTTGAGGGTGTCTAGCCCCACCCTCAAGTTCATCTTTCCCAGCAATTTTTGGTGCGTGACTTTTCAACATATCTTCTCGGTTTCGACGTGCCCGAACGCCAATAAAAATCATCATTCCAATGAAAATTAGAATGAGAATAACCGTCGTGATGTTTTTGGTCGTCTCCTCTGACATGCTTCCAACTCAACTAAGGTGCTAAAGATTGTTTTGTCTTTCTGGTTGCTCATCCAGTGGTTTAGCGAGATGCCTTCGAGAGGGCGGTGGTGGTTGAAACCATTGGTTCATCGGCAAGGACCGTGGCGATTCATCCCATACATCCTCGGACTTGAATCCACACTTTTTACAGCGTAATCCCTGATTCCGCCCCATCGATGACATCGACTTGTTACAGGTTGGGCACAACGGTCGTTTTCGATTCGAAACGAGATGTGAAATTTGTAAAAATTCAATGTGTATTGATCCATCTGGCGCTCGTAATCCTTTACATTCAACAACGTCTCCTACTCGTAATTCTTGACAGATTGAAGCGATCTGTCCTGATTCTTTGAACGCCAAAAATCGTTCAGTCGTTGAATGTAGCAATGCATGTCCTCCTTTGAAAATTTCAATCGCTTCGATCTGTAATTCCAATGATTCATCCAAATGATCGTTTGTGGCATGATTCGTTTCAAACACTATCGAACCTGCAACAGGTTCAGTATTTGTTGCATCGATGAGGATTTGAAGTGCCTCTTCTGCTGATTGCTTGGTCCAAGTACGCACTCCGAACAAGACAGGTGATGAGCCTCTAGGTGCTAACATCGATGCTCCTAAGCGTCCGTCTCGACAAAGAAATGTTTCTTTCATTTGATCGACTATTGCAATCGCCTTCTCATCCAATTTTCTTGGTCCAGTATTTTCTTGCATCCTCCAAGCAATAGCTTCGAAGGTTGAGGTTTTTGCAGGCCAATGAACTGCTAATGTCGCACCAATCTTTCCATGACCTCCCCATGATTTTGTTGCTTCCGGCAAATCTTTCTCGCCAATTTCTTGCCGTAAACCATTTCTATAGAATAGTTCATTACTCTTAACTTTAGAAAACCAAACCATACCTGGATCCGAAGGAAATTGTTCTCGATCACTGTGTTGACTTGCTTGAACATCACCTCTTAGCGGGAGGATAAAATCGTTCCAATATCCTTCGAGGAATTGCAACAACGCTGACTCATCATCAGTTTTCAATTCAACCGCAACAGCCGCATTGCCGCGTGTGCGTCGTTGAGCAAATGGCCATAATCGGACCAATCTCGCCTGGCCAACGTTAACGTCTGTAGGAAGTTGTTGAATGAGTCTAAACAAGACTTCTGTTGTACAACCTCCGCGAAGAGAATCCGTATCGTCCAATCCTAGCCAACCGATATTACCACCTCATAGGATCATAGAAATCGCCAGCATCGTGTTCATCAAGAACCCTGTCGATGACTTGAGGCAGGCCTAGTTTATCTGATACCTCAAATGTTCGAGCACCAACTGCCCAACCTGCTCCCATGTCTGACTTTCGATCTCCAACCATTGTATCGAGTGGATGCCAAGATTCGGGTTTTGGTCCAGCCCAATCAATTCGTCGATTTGGTTGACGCTCATCACGAAGAATATTGTTGCCTTTAACCAACATTCCTGGCCATGGTTTACGACATCCACATCGATCTCGATTTCTGTGAGGACATGTCATGATGATATCGATAACTGCGTCAGGATTCTCTTCGATAAGCTGTTGCCGAAGTTTGTTATGGATGGAATGAAGTCGTTCAACAGTCCATAGCCCACGCATGATTGGAGATTGATTTGTAACGACACAAATCGTGTAACCTTTTGCCCGCAATCGAGCGATAGCATTACCGCTACCAGGGATCATAATCAATTCATTTGGATGGTTGACGTAACCATTTCGACCATAGTTGAGGACACCATCTCGATCGATGAATGCAATTGGCCCTGTAGCAGAACCAGAACCATCCACAATGGGTCCTTCCATAACCACTGGACATTGAACGGGTTGTTGGACTTAATGGGCAAACGTTTCTATGAGGTTGAGTTCTGGGAATGTCATGTTCCTTGCCAAGGAAGTTGCCACCATTGCAGGCGCTATTGGTATGGTTATGTTAGCAATTTCGTGGCATAAACGCCACAATGAGGGAGTTTCCAGACTTGCTCAAACAGGCTGGGTTCTCGTTGGAATTTATTTTTTCAATGATTCAATGTATTACTTCGAACTTGGAGATATTGTTCTTACAATAATGACTGCACTCGCTCTTCCAATCGCCGTGGCTTTGGTGATTGCAGAAGCACGTTCACTGACATCCCGTGACCGTGCTGCATTGAATTGGGCCCGTGGGTGCGTTGCATATGCTGGTGGGCCCTACCTACTTGTTGCGCATATACCGTGGTTGTCGGTACTTGCGATTTGGTTTGTTGCTTCACAGGTAGCAATGTTCCTTTCGTTTACGGGAACTATCGACATAAAACTTGGTGAAACTATGGTCAACACTGATGCTGGCCAGGTTTCTTGGTCCGAATGGGATGGGAATAAGTGGTTCATGACCGACGGTTTCGGAGAACATCCATTTCAAACAGAATTGATCATGGCAGATGGAGGTGCAATCGGCATCAATTTTGTTCTTGCTTGTACTGCACTTCAATCAATGATTGTATTTATTGGTGCAATTTCAGTGCTAGATGTTGATAGAAAGCGTAGAATTCGAGCCTTGCTCTTCACCATCCCCATTATTCACATTCTCAATCTGTTCCGCAATGCAGGATTGATTTGGATGCATCTCTCATATGAGGGATGGGAATATTTAGGATTGAGTATGTTTGAATTCGGACATTCCTATGCATCTAGAGTTGTTTCACTCTTTGCAATGTTCGTGATGGCTATCGCCATGTTCGAATTGCTTCCTGAACTGCATCGCCACATCCTTAGGTTGCTCGAAGCAGCTGGATTGAGAAAGAAAAAGACCAAGCCTAGTTCTTGATCCAATCCGAATCTGGTTCATCTCGATACCACAATCTTCCGCTATTTGTAGGGTATTCGATGTGTTCTCGTCCATTTGCATCCATCATTCCCATCAAACTGGCTGCCGGTTGTTCAAAAGATGATGCTTCTAAGTTGGCTTGTCCGAAATCATAGATTGGAACTTCAGATTCTTGATATGAAGGAGTTGCGTCATCAATTGGTTCCAATTGTGGCGCTCCAGGTAATTCTTTCTGAGTCGTTGATTGGTTGTTCATGCCCAACATCTGTTCTGAAAAAGCATCGGTCTTATTCCATTCTTCATCCATTCTTTGGTTGGAGCCGCCGCCTCCACGGACGAAGAGAACTAATAAACCGATGAGAACGATGAGCAATGCGCCTCCTGCCCCGTAGACGATATCGTTTGCAACACTGGGTGCGAAGTCGGCATTATCACCAATTCCATCACCATCAGCATCCTTTGATTCATCTGGGTCGTCCGGGAACTGGTCATCGATGTCTGGTACTCCATCACCATCACTGTCGAAAGGATTGAAGGTGGTTGTGCATGTTTCGAATCCCTTTTGAAGTTCATCATATGTGACGTAATCGTCTTCATTCATGTCCAAGACTTCCAAATCATAATCATTCTTCAGTACTAAGGATTCGAAGAATTCGACCGATGTCTTGTATGGAAGTTGTTCACTCAACATCATGAGTTCATTCTCGCAGGTGCAAGCATAAGCAACAACTTCAGTATACTCAATGAATCCATCGCCCGTGGTATCAATATCATTGAATACAATATCATCGGAAGGGTCTGAACGACGGAATTCATCACCATTCAGCATTCCATCTCCATTGATGTCAGAGTCCTTGAAGAACTCCTCGAGATTAGAATCGCAGGCATAGATCTCTTCAGGATCTACGACAAGTGGGGGGTCTGGTCCAGGAACAGGTCGTAGGTCTTCTTTCCAATAGGCGACGATGGAGACATCGGAAAAGTCGTCTTCAGCGATGAGGGTTATATCAAATCGGCCAGCAGCCGGAGAGTAAACGTAGAGTTCATGCTGTGTTCCTTCTCCGTAAGATGTGAATTGTTCACCGAAGATATCCTCATCAAGGAAATCAAAGTCTCCAAATTCATCGAAATCAAAGAAATCACCATAATCAACTTCGCCATCAGCAGCGATGTAAAGCGAACCTTCGCCTCCGTACGTGTTGATGATAAGTTCCTCTGATCGGGTTTGCAAATCAACGTAGAAATACAGTTCTTCTCCAGCAGGAGCACTTAGGCCATCGACAGCCTCATCGTTGAACAACTCGATTGGCGTACCATCGTATTCCCAAACGTAGAGATCCTCAAAGGAAGCAGTAATCGAGACTCCACTGAATACACTTTCCGAGTCGAGAAGAATATGCCACGTGCCAGGAGTTGGATTGTTGAAACCGATTTTATCACCAGCACCTGGCGCTCCGGAGTGATGGTCGGATTCACTCGCAGTTGGTGTATTTTCGTAGCGCATATGGAGGGTTGCTTGGCCAAATCCACCATCGAGATCAACTTCCAAGCGTTCTGTTCCACTTGGAACATCGATGAAGAAATATTGGTCAAGTCCATCGTATCCACTCATCGGTCCATAGGCAATACCATCTTGCAACTCGATTGCAGTTGAAGGATCAGCATTTGCTGGCGCATAAGTGAAATCTGCAACGATGGTGAAATCGTTTGACTTTCGATATGTGAATGCGGTTATGTAGTAGATTCCTGGTTCAACATCGAACATGTTGACTTCCTCATCGTTTCCATTATTTGACGACCAAATGACACTGCTTTGGCCATTAGGTACCTCGATAAAATCCTCAAACGGTTCTGGATAGTAGTAGTAATAATTTGGATCGATAGGTCCGCCAGAAGACATTATCAGGTCCACGTTTCCTTTTCCACCGTACGTTTCTACCTTAAGCTCGGTAAGGGAATCGGTTACATTGACGTAGTAATAGGATAATTCAGCATCGTAATTGTCACGATCACCTTCTAGGGATTGCGAAGGAATTGGGATGCCATTGTACAATTCGGTCATTTCATCGAGGCTCGGTGGAGCTTCTGCAACTTCCCAAGATGCTTCAATTTCGAATTCTTCGATGTCTTGGTTCACAACAACTGAGAACCATATCACTTCAGCATCAGGCCATGTCCAAGAGTTCCAAATAGACCCATAATATCCTTCCAATTGCTCATCATAATCCCATGGAGCAGGAATTTTATCATAGCCAACATAGGCATCGAAATAGAGGCTATCCTCGAATTCATAATCCCAGTCATCGTAGTACTCTTCTGACCATCCCCACATGTAGATATCGATCATGAATGTGTATTCTTCAAGTTCCGCATAGAACAGTAGTGTATCTCCCTGTTGAGCATTCTCGATGATAATGTATTCATGGTTTGATAATTCAACAGCTTGTGCAACAATGGATCCATCAGGCATGACCCAATCCGCTCCATGAATGGTACCAACACGCTGCATTGTTTCATCATTGAGCGCATCTCCAGTGTCGCCTCCCTCTCCTTCCCAGAAGGTCCAATCGCTTACAGGAGTCCACACGTTATCTTCTGCGAAGGAGATGCTAACTTCATCAATAATCCCTTCAAAGTGATAGCAATCACAACCAGCACCCATTCGAGCGATGTAGAGTTCATCGCATGAATCTCCGGAAGTGAAACAATCGTTCGAACCAAAATCACCTTCTGGAATGTTTGCATCTTCTGCAGAAATATTTCCAGCATGATTACCGTCGACTATGAATTGTCCACCTACTCCTTCGACGATTTCGATACCGATGGTATGCCACGTATCTTCAGTAATGCTAGTGGTGGAAAGAGGGTGTTTGGACAAACTGTATTCTGAAGCATATCCAATGTATCCATCGGAGAGATACATACCCCAGCCGTAATCACCTTTCATGGTAATGAAACGAATGCCAGTTAAATCGGTGGATTTGATGGTTGCTTCGATGCTTAACGAACCATTTGTCATGAGGCCTTCATCGTGTTTGATAACAATGTGATCTTCAATTCCATTGAAACGAAGTGAAAAATCTGCACCAGGTCCAACCTCTACAACACCGTAAACAGGGAAGTATTCTGGATTGTTTTCAAGATCATTCCATGTTTGTGGCATGATGTTGCCCATGTTGGTTGATGCGATGTGGACATAATCTGAATCATCTCCACCTGTTGGTTGGTCCGTCCCCCAATTTCGATACAAGAAGGGGGTTCCGTCATGCCATCGATACATGCCTTCATCTTGGACGTCGTTCAAACCGATCCACAGGTGACGGCTTTGTTCATTGAAACTAGCAAACGTGTCGAACACCCATGTGTTTTCTTCAGCATCATCGATGGTGGTCAAGTATCCATCAAGTGAACGTGCTTTGAAGGCAGCATCCTCCCAAGAAGATTCGGAGAGAAGATGGTAGGTCTTGTTATTGGCTGGATTGATTGCAGTGTGCATAATCTCAATTTCATCGAGTATATTTTCCTCTGCTTGGGCAGTAGCCACCAAACATGTTGATGCTAACATCATCAAAATAAGTGTGGATGCGACGAGGGGTGAGCCTTTGGGCATGTCCCTGTCAAGGCTTGGACGTTCATAACTCCATTGCCTACACATCACTTCCGAATTTTTACTCATGTATACGATACGTGAGCGCTTTAATATCAAGAACATGGCAAATTGATTTGACATTCAGCCAATCCTTTTTCCACCGATCCGTAACTCTGTCTTGAGAGGAACTTGATGCTCCCAAGCGAATTCTTTGACCACACGCCATCCCTTCTCGCTTCCTTCATAGTCGGTGACATCGATAGTTTTGTTTCTCGTGTTTGCTTTGAAAGCTGCAACAGGCTCAGCATTTTTGAACACTAGATATGCGCTACCAAAACCAAACTTTTCTTTCAGAACATCGCCGAAATATGGAGCGATTGGATCGGTTGGCGGCAACACGAAGTCGCGTATTGGATTGATTGATTTCGCCGATTCTAGCAATTCCTTTCTTCCCCAACAAACTTGATGTAAATTTTCGATCAAGAATCCTTTGATAAGGGTTCCATCTTCTTCGAATTCGTTGAGAATCGCTTTCAACTCTTCTGGCTTGAAAGGAGTTCCTGAAAGTCGCAATAACTGTTTGATGGTGATGACAGGATAATCGCTTACAAGGCTTCGTAAATACTCGCGCCTTAAGTGGACAGGATCAGCATCGGTCCTAGGATGGACCGCGCGGAATCCACCTCGGAAATCTTCGACAATGTGTCCAGTCCGAATCAATGGTTGGACCAGTTTCCTAAATTCAGATTGTGTCAAAGCATGACGTTCCTTGAAGATGTTTGGATCGGTTTGAGTACTAAAGAAATCAATGATATCAACCAAATCATCCTCTGGAGGAATTCCTCTAATCGTAAGCAAGGTCTCGAAATATTCGTATGGCGCCCATACCTGATGACCTCGCATATTGACTCCCTTGTGGAGGCGATTCGCACTGGCCATGGACTTTAGGTTGGTTCGAAATACCTCACAACGACCTCGCAAGGCAAAATCATCACGGATTTCCTTAATCTTTCTAAGTGCTAATGTCTCATTCTCGTGACGCGTTTCCTGATGCAAATGATGTTGATAGAACAATGCTCGTTCAGCAATCTCTCGTGGTTGTGGATCAACGATTCCACCACGAATCATTCGCTCACCTACTTGCTTGAATCCAATTCTCTCCAATCCAGCACGCATTGGGCTACTAAGTTCTGAAATTGTCTCACCATTGACATTGGTTAATACAGCGACATCAACAAGTTGGTCCGCATGGTTTTCCAGCAAGACTAGGAATGCATCACAAAATTCTTCGAAATACGCTGTTGGGATATGCATGTCCTTGATTTCAAGATAATCATTCACGCGGAACATGAGAACTTTTCCAACCGGATCGACGCCCTTGAAGACAGGTAAGTACCATCCTCTATCCAATGCTGAACGAACTTCCCAAATGAATCGTGATACGTAAGGATCTGATTGTGTTAATATTCGTATTGTGCGATCTTCTCGCCGAGGAACTTGTAACATTTCAACTTCAGCAGGTGTACAATAGAAGTCCTCTGTATCGGGTACGAGAGCAGTAACTTTTGAGATGCGTCCACTAGTTTCTAGATTGTGAAGCGCAACGAGTAGGTCTTCATAATTTCTAGAGACGTAGAATCGTAATGTACTAGCCTTTACTGGCCCCATACGACGAACAACTTCTTCCAGTGCATCTTCGAAATCCATCGGTTTGTAGACTCCGTGAACTTTGTGGAACAAGGACAACCTTCGCCTTCGTCCAATGACTTCTTCGAATTGTTTAACAAACAACATTTGGCGGTCAAGATTGGAAATTGCATTTTTAACATCACGTTCGAGTTGTCGGTGCTCTTCTCCCTTAGGGAAGTCTTGGACTAATTCTTGACGCGTTATGTTTTCATCTATGTGAAGCTTTGACAGAACTTCCTCTTCCATCGCACCAATCCATGGTTCAGGTTTGAGTCCTAGGAGCATTGGAATGTTATTTTTGGTTGTATAACCCATTCGATTATGCAATAATCGGCCACTGACAACGTCGGAGTCAAGTTGCAAATCTTTCCAATCCTTGAATCGGAAATCCTCTATTCTGTAAAGTAATTCTTGTTGTTTTTGAACGAGAACATGTTGATTAAACGCTTCGAAAACATCATTATATTTCTTGAATGATTTATCCAAGACCAAATTTTGAATCCATCGATACTCAACGATTTCTTCCTCTCCACCAGTGATACGGTGTTCATCGACCTTGAGGATGAGTTCAGCATCATCTGTCTGCGTAAAGAAACCAACGCTGATAACGTTACGAGTCTCCAATTCGTGGACGATACGATCAACAGATTTCTCAGAGAATGGTAGACGTTGATGCAGTGTTTCAGTTGTTTTTGGTCCTTCTGAACCAAGAAGCTCAAGAATCTTAACACGAAGAGCTTCATGAGGATCTCCCACAGGGATAGTTTTCCATTTGGTTGGTGTTGTACCATCAAATTCAATAGCGATTTCAAAGGACATGTCCTTGGTATCATAATCTCTTAGATCAATAATTGAACTGGAATCACTGGTGGCAAGACAAGCCAAAGTGCCGTGTATTTCCGCCATGAATGGATTGAACCATTTCCCGTCGATATCCGGTTCACCGGTCCCATTGACTTTGGTGATTTTTCCACTTTGACAGAGAGTCTCTACCCAAGTTCTAATCAAATTCAAATCAATTCCATCGAGTTTGTTTCTATAAAGAGGGTTGTTGAACTCTCGATCTAGTCCTCCTCCATGCTGCATCAATTCGTAGAGCGATTCTGGAGAATCAGGTATAGGGGCTTTATCGCTGTAATATTTGTCGAGTTGTTCGGAGGTCATTTCCGTAGCAAGACTACGTGTTCCCATCAATCGACGAAGGACTTCAGGATCGATGTCCTTGACAAGGAATGCGCGCGTTTTCATCGACATCAAGTCTTCAAATGCGGACATGTAGAGACTCATTCCAAGGCGTGATGGAATCGTCACCTTTGTGTGAACAATTCGAGCATCACCTTCGATACAGGATTCTAAGAATTGATTTAATCCAAAGACATCAATATCACCAAACAAGACCTCATTTTTTGCTTCTCTCATCAATAAGGAACCTTCCATTGTACGATGTCTAGTTAGAAGTGCTTCGGCCTTTTGCTGGAATTGTTGCGGGCTTATCTCTTCTGCTCCAACGCGCTTTGGAATAATCATTGAACGACCTGCAACCTCTCTAAATCGCTTGGCGAAAATCTGTGTGTTGATGATGTAGCGTTCGATAACTTCGATGTGATTGTTTGAACGAAACGCTTCGTAGAGTTGTGCTGGATCAACTTCCTGAGCGGTTCGAATAAGCAGTCCATTTTCATCAAATGATAATTCAATTACACTGATACCTGATGATTCTGCAATACCTGCCATAAAGTATCCTAGAGCTGTGTTGAACGCACGACCACGGCAGGTCGTAATCAGATAAGCAGGATGACCTGTGCCGATGATTTGTTCGATAAGAATTCGATTTGGTTCAGGAACTTGGAATGAATCGATGGTGTGTTCCTCCAAGTGTCTAGCAATCGCATTTGAGACTGCATTTGACAGCCCGTAAGCATCTCTAAGAACCAAACGCGGGTCTTGTTCTCGTCGAAGTGAAATCATACAATGTCGAATGAGTGATAGGAGGGATGAAGACAACTCGCGACTTCTTGAACGGGCCTCACCAGACCATGATGGAACGGTTGGCCTATATCCTGTAACGCTGGATACATTGACCCTTGTTCCTTGGATGTTTGTAACTCGATATGTAGAACCTCCTAGCAAAATGACGTCCCCGCCTCGAAGATTAGAAACGAAGGAGCCAGAAAGTTGTCCAAGAATAGATCCTTCCGCATTGAATACAAGATATGAATTATCAGGGGCGATAGTTCCAATATTTGTGTAGTAGATCATCCGAGAGTAACCACGTTTTCCATAGGTATTATCTTCCCAATCAATCCAAACACGGCGTTCCTCCTCAAGCATATCCAGGACTTCAATGAAATCATCATACTCAAAATTACGATAATTCCACGCACTGGATACTATTTCGAAAGCCTCATCGATATCTATTTCGTTTATGATTACCAGACCGATTAGGAACTGTGCAACGACGTCAAGACAATTTTCTGGGAAATCAAGCCGATCCATTTCTCCTGATTGAATCGCTGCTTGTAGGGCAGCCAGTTCAATCAAATCGTCAACACTCGATGGTAAGAACCGTGCACGAGGAATACCTCCTACATGATGGCCAGCACGGCCGATTCTTTGCAATGCTGTTGCGATATCTCCAGGAGAACCGAGTTGAATCACCATATCTACAGTACCGATATCGATACCCATTTCAAGGGAAGAAGAGGTTACAACTGCACGCAAGTGCCCTTTTTTCAATTTCTGCTCAACATTGAGCCGAATCTTTTTGTCCATCGAACCGTGATGGCCAGCAACAAGTTCTCCGAGACCAAACTCAGGCCGTTTGAGCCGCTGAACCAACGTTTCTGTCATCTTTCTCGTGTTTGCAAAAACAAGTGTTGTCGTATGTGCTGAGATGAGGTCAGCGATAACGCTAATGTTCTCATCTAATATTTTCAATACAGGCAAATCACTAAATTTTGTATGAGGGAGTAAAATGTCCAAATCGAGTTCTCTTGAACCTGAAACCTTCGCGATATGAACCTTCTGTCCATCCCCGCGTGATTCACGATCATCACTAGCAACCAAATATTCCGCAACTGTTTCCAATGGCTCCATTGTCGCTGAAATTCCAATTCTTTGTACAGGGCGTTCAAGGAGTGTGTCCAAGTAAGCAAGTGTAAGTGCTAGATGGACTCCACGCTTGGATGACACTAGGGAGTGTAACTCATCGATAATCATGTATTCAACATCGCTGATGATGGGCTGAAATCTTGGCGATGTAATCGCAATCGCAAGGCTCTCAGGTGTCGTGATCAGGATGTGGGGGGGTTTTCGCAACATCTTTTGACGTTCAGATTGAGGTGTATCTCCTGTACGTAAACCGACTTTGATCTCCTGTGCACGGTCTGGCAAAAATCGTTCTGAAATCTCTGTAAGTGGCCCGATGAGGTTTTTCTGGATGTCGTTGGCAAGTGCTTTGATTGGAGAAATGTAAACGCAATGAATTCTGTTTTCCAATTTTCCATTCAGTGCTTTGCGAACCAATTGATCGATAATCGTAAGAAATGCTGTAAGTGTCTTACCCGAACCTGTGGGGGAACAAAGAAGAAGGTGGCCTCCATCCATAATCGTTGGAATTGCGAGTTTTTGTGGACGGGTAAAGTCAGGAAACTTTTCCTTGAACCAATTGCGAACTGGTGGACATAATTTCTCCATTAAAGCATCCGTATCTGTCGGATGTTCGAGATATGTTATCTCAGGCATTTTTTTTTCACCAATCTCAGTGGTGTGGAGGCAAGGTATGACACATATGAGTGTTTCGTTTTTACCTTAGGCCCAACCGAGACCTTTCTTTCCCCATCGTGGAACGGTTTCAGTATCTGGTTCCTCACTTGATATGAGGAGAGGGGATGTGTTTGAAATTGGTGGCATAAGAATTTCATGAAGTGCCTTGGTTGGACAAGAACCTATGCAAGAAAGACAACCAACACATTGCGTGGTAAGTACCACAACTGGGCGTTTCTTGTGATCACGACCATGAGGGTTTGTTGCGAGTGGTAGTAGGGCCTCAAAAGGACAGTGAGGTATGCACAAATCACAACCGGTACAATCCGCTTCAGTTATGGCCACCATGGATTGTCCCATGGGAATCCCTAGGTGCTCTGGTTTTTGAATCCAAGCCTTTCATCCTGTGGTCAAGTTGAAATGCCATCTCCATCAGCATAGGATGAGGGGATTTCTTGTCCAAGGATGATGCACGCCTAGAACGGTTGCAAGGAATGTTGCGTCAGCGCGGCATTATTCTTCCTGCTTTTGATTTGTACGGTGGTGCAAAGGGATTGTATGATTTCGGTCCGGTAGGAGGCAGACTTCGATCTCGACTGAATCAAGTTTGGCTCGACCATTGGCTTTCCCTCGGAAATGTGGTTGAGATATCATGTCCTACAGTTACTCCGTATGAAGTTCTTGAAGCAAGTGGGCACGTAGGTGAATTTTCTGACTTTATGACGGTGTGTGGACAGTGCGATGAAGCTAGTCGAGCTGACACGCTTTTGGAAGGCTATCATCCGAATCCGGATGCGCTTGCGAAGGCTGAACTACAATCACTTCTGGAGGAAGTAAATCCTGAATGTCCATCATGCTCTTCACGAGATTGGAGTGAAATTATTGCACAAAATTTGATGTTTTCAACGACTATAGGCCAGGGTTCTGAAGGTTTTATGCGTCCTGAAACTGCACAAGGGATGTTTACTTCCTTCCCTGCATTGTACCGTCACTTCAGGGAACGTCTTCCCTTCGGAGCAGTTCAAGTTGGAAAGGGGTATAGAAATGAGATCTCGCCACGTCAAGGAATGATTAGATTACGTGAATTCAACATGGCTGAATTGGAGTACTTTATCGATCCTAATGAACCACTGGAGCATGATTTCTCTTCATGGTCCTCGAAGATTTTCAATCTCGTTGATGGTGAAGGAACACTACATTCAATGTCCCTTGCACAGGCTGTTGAAAAGGAATTAATTCGTCACGCTACAGTCGGTTATTTCATGGGTAAGACCTATGATTTTCTGGTTGGTATTGGCATCGATTCATCACGACTACGATTCCGCCAACATGCTGCTGATGAGATGGCACACTATGCTTCAGATTGTTGGGATGCTGAGATCGAAGGTTCGTATGGGTGGATCGAGTGCGTTGGTATCGCCCACCGAGGTTGTTATGATCTTGAAGCTCACGAAAAGGCCACAGGAAAGACACTTCGTGCTCGAAGAGAATTTTCGGAGCCTAAGATTGTTGAAATCGATGGTTGGACCATCGATGGAGGAGTTGCAGGACCAGCATTTCGTGCAGATGCGGGACAAGTCAAAACTATCGTTGAATCGTTTGAATCATCTGTTGAATTTCCAGCCGATATAACTCTCTCTGATGGCCGTGTGGTAACAGTTCAGAGTGAACACGTCAAGCGTGTTCAGAAAACCGTCAAAGAGACTGGTGAATGGTTTATCCCTCATGTTGTTGAACCTGCCTTTGGTATCGATAGAATCCTTTGGCATGTCATCGATCACGCCTTTGAAGAAACTGAAAAGGCTGGTGAACCGTATCGTATGCTGAAACTAGCCGATTCGATTGCACCTATCGATGTTGCAATCCTTCCACTGTTTGAGAAAGACGGTATGGATGAATTGGCTCTTGAATTACATCAACGATGTTGTCAAAAGGCAGGTATTGTATCACTTTATGATGGAAGTGGTTCAATCGGAAAGCGTTACGCACGTGCTGATGAAGTAGGTGTGCCGATTTGTGTTACTGTTGATCATCAATCTGTTGAAGATAGAACAGTCACTATTAGAAATCGTGATGATGGCTCGCAAACGCGAATTTCTATGGATGAACTACCCTTCCTTTGATTGAAGAAACATCTTCAAGAACCGTCGTGAATATGTGAAATTATGAGCGGTGCTTCAGATTGGACTGAGCGGCATCGTCCAACGTCCGAGCATCAACTCGAGGGTAACGAAATTCAACGTCGTAAAATCCGCGAATGGTTGGACGGATGGGTCAATGGCCAACCCAAGAAAAAAGGAATCCTTCTCGTCGGTCCACCCGGTGTTGGAAAGACCACTGTTGCACGTGCGATTGCTCAAGATATGGGTTGGACCGTTATTGAACTCAATGCAAGCGATACCCGAAATGCTGTTGCTATTCGCAAAGCAGCAACTCAGTCCTCAACACACAGGTCCCTGTTTCATGATCCGACAAAACCACAACAACGGACATTGATTTTGTTGGATGAAGTAGATCACATCGGTGGTGGGCTTCGAGCGGTAAGTGAAGACCGTATAAGGAAAGGAATAGAAGGTGATGAAGCGACAACACTTTCTGGAGATTCTGGTGGTAAAGCAGAATTACTGAGGCTTCTAGAGGCCACCAAACAACCGGTCATTCTTGCATGCAATGACATCATGGGGCTTTGGGGTCGTTCATCCACTTGGCGCAATACAAAGGATCGATTTAGTCGACATTTGATTACGGTGACATTTGAACGCGTTTCCGATGAAGCTTTGAGGCGAATTGCCAGACGTGTACTTCGAGAGGAAGCAATCGATTACACAAACGAAGCAATCGATGTTCTTGTCGATGGAAATCATGGCGATCTTCGAGCATTGGTTCGTGATTTGCAGGTCCTAGCCTCAGGCGGTATCGAGAAGTTAGTTCCTGAGTTGGTAAGCCAACATCTTGAGGCAGGTGTTCGCGATATGACCACCGAGGTTTTTCCAGGTATGGAGTCTCTTTACAGAGCAGACTTTGCTACAGACGCAGTTGCAATAGGTCGTAGCATCGATAAACAGCCTTCTGACTTGATGAATTGGGTTCATTGGAACAACTCTTCCTTGTTCGATGTGGTTGCGATGCGTCGAGCCGCAAAGACCCTACTTCTCGCTGATCGCTCAGTTGAGAGTCGATATCGTAACCTAGCACATCATTCATCATATTGGACGCTGCATTTGTCCTCTTTATCAGCAAGTGTAGCTAATGGAGCGACTCTTCCGAATCGAATCTATACAAGTTATCCAAATTATTTGAGACGTTCAGGTTCATGGGCTCGACCTGCAATCATTGATCATCTTGCTGATGTATCAAAGACGAGTCGTTCAACCGTTCGACGTGAATTTATGCCTTTATTGAGTGTTCTTCATCAAGAAAATCCTGTGTTTGGTGATCCTAATCGGTTTGAAATTTCACTTGCACTTGGTCTGAGTGCTGATGAACATGTTGCTCTTTGTAATTTACCAGTTTCACGAAAATCGACGAAAGCCTTGATTCAAGCCTATGAACAGGCGGAAGAGAAATGGAAAGATCCTGTTATTGATTCCGTTTTGGAAGTATTGCATGAAGAAACTGTAATCGAACCTGATCCTGAGTCAGAACCAAAACGTGATTCAGCCCAAAGGACCCTGTTCTGATTCTTCATGAGGTTCTCGAGAAATCATTCTCTTCAATCGGGCAAGTGCACCTCTTGGCGCTTGGTCTTTGGATTCAGAACGCCACGTATGTGGGTGCAATAAAATGACAGCAGTCAACAATTCAAGACGTCCAAACCACATCAGAATTGAAGTTAGCAAGAGCGCCCCAGAATTTAGACCAGCCCATGTTTCAGTTGGCCCGTAATTACCAATGGTCGGTCCAGTATTTCCAAGGCTAGAGGCTACAAGAGCCAAAATAGATTCAAAATTTTCACCTGGAACTATGAATGCAAGCAAAATCGAAGATATGGCAAAGAGACCAATCCATACAAACAACATCCCAACGATAAGGCCTAATTGTTGATTACCAACGACTTCACCATTCATTCGAATTGTTTGTACTTTACGAGGCTGAGCGATTCGCACCAACTCTCGCATAGCGACTTTGAATGCGAGGTTAATTCTCAACAGTTTCAATCCTCCACTCGTACTACCTGCTGAAGCACCAACAATCATTAGAACAAAGAGGAACAAATGTGTTACTACCGGCCATTGCATGTAATCTGTTGATGTGTAACCTGTTGAGGTTCCTATAGAAACAACCTGGAATAGAGAATCGATGAATGAATCCACGGTAGTATAATCACGTGTTGCTAACAAAGCGATGGTGATGAACAAGAATGTCGTTAAGATATAAACGATGTAATTTTTGAATTCCTCATCTTGGGTTGCTTTACGAAATTGTCCTTCTCGTATGAACCACAGTAGGGTGAAATTTATTCCACCAATAAACATGAAGAGGATAATGATCAATTCGATAGTGTATGATTCAAAGTGTCCAATACTTGCATCATAGGTTGAGAAACCTCCCGTCGGCATCGTCGTCAATGCGTGATTTATAGAATCAAACATGTCCATGCCACCAATGGTTATCAACAATCCAAATTCTAGAAGTGTTAGCGCAAGATATAGACCCCAAAGAGCTAGGGCAGTCTCCTGAAGTTTTGGCTTGATTCGAGAGAGTGAAGGACCGGTTAATTCAGCACGAGCGAGAGCCATTCCACCACCGATAACACGAGATAGAATCATCATTCCTAACATGATAATTCCCATACCTCCAAACCATTGTGTGAGCGATCTCCAAAACAGGAGACCTCGTGGCTGAGAGTTGATACAGTCCATTCCTGGTAAGCAATTTGGACTCATCGAGGTTGAAATTACGGTAGCACCGGTGGTTGAAAATCCTGACATGGATTCAAACCATGAATTCACAGCACCTCTGGCAATATCAGCGAATGTTGAACCATCGGTGAATGGGCCATGAAACATACCTCCAAGCCAGTATGGAAGGGCACCAATAAAGACTGCAAGAGGCCAAACCAATGCGACTGCTGCAAAGGCTTCTCTGTCCCGTAGACGCATGTGGGTATTTCGTTTCGTACCGAATCTCAACATCATGGATCCTATGAACAAGGAAAGACCCGCAGGAATCGAGAAGGCTCGCAATGCAAGCTCCCAATTATCGAGGAATCCTGTCGCAACAATACACAATAGGAGAGGTATTGTCAAGGCGACAAGTGTCCAGCCAAGAATGAGATTTAGAACATCAAACCGCATGATCACACCTTGAATCGTTTCTCAAGATCTGCGACCCGATCTGGTCGACAAAACAATATGAGACGGTCGCCCTCAACGATTGTTTTCTCCCGAGCAGGCCGAAGTGTCTCCCAAAAGCCTGCAGTATTTCGACGTTGAATGAAAGCGATTCTAGACCAATCCGGCAAACCGGAATTTCCAATCTTCTTACCAGCAAACTTGGAATCCTTCGATACAGTTTGGCTAATGCCGACTACATCAGGGATATTGGAAAGAATTGCATAAGCACCAGAGGCCTTTGTGTGAATGTGTGCAAGTATGTTGTCAACTGCAACTCGCTTGATATCAACTGCAAATGTAATTCCCATTCGTTGTGTAACGGTTACGAGATCGGAATCCTGGAGAATGAGTCCTGTTCTGGTGACGCCCATATCGCTTGCAAGGAGTGCAGCTGCAATGGAGATGTGGTCGTCTTCAAGAGCTGCAATAGCAATATGATGTTCTTTGATTCCGATTTCAGTAAGGATGTTCCGATCAAGGAAATCCCCGTGGATGACATCCAAATTCGCATGAGCGCCAATATCTGAACCTGAAAGGTCATTAGCAATGTTCAGATTTCGCTCAATAACAGTTACGTAAGCACCGTTACGAAGCCAATTCTCAGCGATTCTCTTTCCAACGATGGTCGCTCCAATAATCGCAACTCGAGGTTGTGCAGGAAAATCGATGGATTCATGACCAAATGCAGTCAAAATTCGACTAAAAGAACCTAGTCCGCTAGTCGCTACAGCAATTCGGTCTTTTGGCATTAAAGTGAAATCTTTGCTTGGAACAGTGCTAGGCTCACCATCTCGCTTCACACCAACGATGAGGGGTAATCCACCTTCAATTCCTAGACTCGCTTCCGCCAATGTTTGGTATATGACCTGTTCAGCATCCTTTGTAACGTTCAATTCGATGATATATGCTTCATGTCCGAATGGAATGACTTCTTCGATTGCTGAGGACCTTAGACCAGTAGCCAATCGTTGGATAGCTCCATCGACTGGATCGATTGCATAATCTACTGCAGCCCAACGTGACAGATGTCCTTGTTCGTGTTCATCGACGTATTCTCGATTACGAAATCGTCCGATTGAAAGTAGATTATGCTTGATAGAAACTCCATTCTTTCGCTTGAATTCATCCTCTGCTAAGGCGCAAGCAATCAAATTTCGATCATCTGAATCGGTTACAGCAACAAATACAGTAGCATCGCCGATTCCAGCTTCTTGCAATGATTCTCGCGAGGTAATATCCCCATGAATGACCAGAGCATCGAGTGATTGTGCATTCTTGACCGCTCTTGAATCACTATCGATCAAAACAACATCCATGGTTTCAGCTCGCATTGCCCGAGCCAATTCTGAACCAACTCGCCCGGCCCCCCCAATAATAACACGCATTCTTCATCACCTCAACTATAGACAGGGAACTTACCGCCACCATAACTAACAGGCCCTTCCAAAGCGAAAACCCGATCACGTTTAATTCGTTCAAAATCATTGTCCTTATCCGAATAGGAGAGCGGTCGGTAGTACGCATTGATGTAGGTTCCATCACCGTTAGGATCTGGTTGTTCAACCCAATCAATGAGTGCTGATGCAGTATGAAGCAACCATTTGTTGTTGGTTACATCGACAGATCCTTCAATGTAGCAACTATCCAATTCAACATTGTTCTCATTGCACCAATCCGTAGACATAGGCAATTGAATGTAACCCCATGCGTGAGCCTCCCACTTTGTGTAGGACTTACTTGATAAGATTCCAAATACGTACCATCCTGGGATTCCCTTTGCTCTCAATAAACTCAAGAATGCATTTGTTTGTTCATCGCAATCACCTTGTCCTGCGGCTAGACAGGCCGGACCGCTAAGAGCTGGCTGACCAGCACAACTGGGGTCTCCTGGTGGGCAAGTATAGTACACGATATTGTCCTTGATGTACTCAAATGCTGCACGAGCAAATGTGAATGCGTTTTGATTTCCATCAGGCAAATTTGAATCAATGGCTGAAACCGCTGCAATGACATTAGCCGCTGTTGCATCGATGGCGTGATCAGGGCGGTTCTTGTCGTACCATCGGAGATCAGTAAAATCATCGGTACGATCCCCTCCACCACGATCCTGTAAGTCATCAAAGGTACCGCTATTTTGCTCTAACATTCCTGAAGAATAACCAGGGATACGGGGGTCAACATCGTTAACGTCGGACCACCAGGTATAGGAATTGGTACTGATCGTCACTAGATATTCGAAAGTTAGGATTTGACTTGGACCTAAATTTACGTTAACCTTCACACATGGTCCTCCAATGCAATATTGGTTACCAGTGCCTGAGGTTCCAGGCCACCATACCTTGTGACCTCCAGGTGTGACAATTGCTTCAGAGTGTGACTTTATTGCAGAATTTTCAAGTGGTATATTGATTGATTGGCCATCAATTCTCAACTCTATTGCTGTAACATCCTGTATCTTTTGATTCGGAAGATCTTGTGTTCCATCTGTGTATGTATACATCGAATTACTATTTTCTAGGGCGTACACATCGGGAGATATAGGTAGTGATTCATTGAAATATTCGGTCATATCGTTATCCTTATTTTCAAATGTCACAATTCGATTTAATGTATAATCAGCTTCGATGTCATAGACCAAGTAACCTGACGTTGGATTCATAATGAAATCTTTGACTTCAGAAATCTTTCCTATGGTCATTTCTCTGGCTTGTGGAGAGAGCATAATGAACGCAACCAATCCTAGCATGATGATGCTTCGAAAACGATTCTTTCGCCCTTTGAGGATGTTTTTAGTTCGTCCCCGATCGGTTTGAACGATACCTCGACGGTTTGGTTTAGCCGTCATCCTGTACGCATTGACGTTGTTATGCCGATCTTTTTGGAGAAGAATTCTGCTATCCATTATCGAACTATTCGCCAAAACCCTTCCACAGGAATAGCAAATGGTATCGCCATCCAGCGTGGTCGCACTGCAATACGGGCAGGAACCCATACCCTCTTGGTTTCACAGTCATGGTTTAATGGTTGTGTGAGATGACCGACCAAACCATTGATAGAGGTAGTCTTAGGCCGCGATTTCACTCTTCCGCATTTCCGGCGTTAAGAATCATGGACTGTGGAGCCTCAATTAGCCTCGCAGATGCCTGCTTTTCACGCTTTTTATCGGCCTGCATTCTTCTCCAACGACGTCTTCCCTCTTTTGGAACCGAATCCCAAACCCATTTTTCAGCCGAATCTTGTACGAGGAGGATCGGAGGGATGATGAAAACCCATGCTAGTGGACTGAACCATGCAAAATAGAACATCGTAAGCGATGAAGCCCTCCAAAAGGTTGCACGGAATATAGCACCCCAGCGTTTTTTTCTCAACATCAATGTGCCATGGAAGGCCGTGATAATGGCTTCAACACGAGGTGCAAAGAAACCGATAAGCAATATGGTAAGTACGTCCATAGGACCATCTATACCCGTCTGAACCTTCCTTGTGATCAATACAATGGCTAACATGCCGCCGACTGCAAGGCCAAGTGCCCAACCGCTGGTGGCTTGGGAACCACCCTTTCTGACTCGCTTTCGCCGCAGTAAAAAATGCATACCAATAGTTGCGATTAATGGAATCAGAATAAGGCGTATGAGATTCAATTCGGCAGTTCGTTCTCCAGTTAGTTGGGCTTCAAAATATGGCAAAAACAAGGAATTATCGGCATATGATGCGAAAGCTCCACCGAGAAGAATACCCCAAAACACTTGATTCCATGCGGTTGGCAAGTCATAGAATCCAGAATATTTGGTCATAACGCCACGCCATCCAAGCGTCATTCCAATAAGGCCACAAATAGCAGCCACTTGAAATGTAACGAAATCATTGACCACAATCTGTCCTGAAGACTCGCCTACATAAGATGATTAGGAATAAATGGAGGCAATGAGTTCAAACACCCCCTCAATGTGTCATGACCATGGCGAGGTTGTTGCTGTTTGGCGGCAAGGGCGGTGTTGGAAAAACTACAACTTCCGCATCAACCGCGGTGTGGCTTGCTGATTCGGGCCTCAAAGTACTGCTTGTTTCTAGTGATCCTGCTCATTCTACATCTGATTCACTGGGTGTTGACCTTGGTTCTGAGCCAACACCAGTTGAAGGAGTCCCGGGTCTTTTTGGTCTCGAATTGAATCCAGAGGCTAAGTTATCGACATTCATGCCCAAACTCGGTGAAAGTCTCTCAGGAATGTCTTCTTCGCCCTTTTCTGCTTTGGGGGGAATGGGTGGAATGTTTGATCAATCCGCTAAAGAAGAGATGGCTTCGATCAAAGAAGAAGTAGATTCGAGTGAATTGGTACTCCCCGGTCTTGACGAGGCGATTGCCTTTGACGAACTACTCAAACATGTTGAAAATCCTGCATGGGATGTAATTGTTTTCGATACAGCTCCTACAGGACATACGCTACGTTTCCTTTCCTTACCAGAACTGATCGAAGCGTGGTCGGGTCGATTGCTTCGAATGATGCGAGTTTCTGGTGGTATTCGCTCCATGCTATTTGGGAGAAAGCAAAGTGATGCTATGAAAGAAGAGTTGGAGCGATTCCGTCGTCGAGTTCTTCACGTTCGCCGAGTGTTAAGCGATTCATCAACAACATCGTTTACACTTGTTACAATACCTGAGCGTATGGGGGTAAACGAGACAGTACGTGCCAATGTATCGCTTAACGAATACGAACTTCCAGTAACGGGTTGTCTGGTGAATCGAGTCACGCCAGAACTTGACCATCCTTTCTTGCAAAGGAGGAGAACTGAAGAACAGGCCCATATTGCTGAATTGGAAGAAACGCTCGATATACCGGTAACTACCATGGAATTATTTGATTCAGAAGTCCAAGGTTTGGAACGTTTGCGTAATTATGGAACTTTGTTGTATGGTGAGCCAAAAACCCTCTCCGAAGAACTCGGCCCCTATGCAGTAGGAGATCGATTGAAACACTCAATTCATCGTGGAACATACATCGAACAAGGAGATGGTGTTGAAATCATTAATCTTCATTTCCCTGGATTGCAACGAGAAGATCTTTCGCTGCGGAGCGAGGAGGGGGTCCTATTTGTTGGTGTAAACGGACGCGAGCATGCGATTCCAACAACATCACCAGCAAAGTCTACACAGGTTAAGGCCAAACTTGAGGATGATATACTCCGACTCGAAGTACCACTCACTGAGTGAACATCCGTTGGATTGAAAGGAGAAGGCTTGGTGGGTAATGTATGGCGCTTGAAGGTCTCTCACGTGGGATTTTCCGTTCCCTAGGTCTTCTTCGAAGTAAGCGTCGACTCAATGAGGAAGAACTCAAGGAGATGACAAAGAGTCTTCGTCGGGCCTTGCAAGAAGCTGATTTCAACGTAAGGCAGACCAAGGAAATCGTCGATCGTTTGGAAGAGAGAATGCGTGAGGAAGAGCCTCGACCTGGAATCGATCTTCAAACACAGGCGATGAACATTCTCTATCTCGAATTGGTCCGAATTCTTGGGAGCAGTCATGAATTCCAACCACGTGGCGCAACACTTCTTCTTGTGGGCCTGTACGGTCAAGGTAAAACCACGACGACAGCAAAATTGGCAGAGTGGTATCGAAAAAAGCACGGTTTGCGTGTCGCTGTCATCGAAGCTGACGTTCACCGACCAGGTGCTTACGCTCAGTTATCGCAACTGCTTGAAGATTCTAGTGTAACTGTTTATGGTGAACCCGATGAAAAGGATGCAGCAACAATTGTTCGTAATGGTTTGGCTGCCTGTGCTGCCGCAGATCTCGTCATCGTCGATACTGCAGGTCGCCACCAACTGGACGAGGAACTTGTCGAGGAATTGGAACGAATTGCTTCGATAACTAGAGCTACGGAACGTTGGTTGGTAATCGATGCTCAAGTTGGACAGGCTGCAGGTCCTGTGGCAGCCTCATTCCACGATCTTGCTGGTGTGACAGGAATTGTTGTTACAAAATTGGATGGTACTGCTCGTGGTGGTGGCGCCTTGTCAGCAGTTGCTGCAACAGGTGCTCCATTGGTTCACATCGGTGTTGGTGAGAAGGTATCAGATCTTGAGAAATTCGAAGCGGACCGATTCATATCACGATTGCTTGGAATGGGAGATATTCGTGGACTTATCGATCTTGCACCAGAAGATTTGGATGAAGAAGAGGCAATGCGTCTAACTCAACGTCTGATGTCAGGACGATTTACGCTTAATGACATGTACAAACAAATGGAAATGATGGCTAAGGTAGGTACTATCGACAAACTCATGTCGTTCTTACCAGGAAGTATGTTTGGTGGCCTAGGTGGTATGTCGAAATCACAAAAAGAAGCGATGCAGGGCAATCTTGATCGCTATCGAACAATTATGGATTCTATGACTGCCTGGGAAAAGAACGAACCTGCTAAGATCAAGGCGGAGCGAATACAGAGAATTGCTCGAGGTTCCGGCGTCAAGGAAAAAGATGTCAGGGAACTTATCGCACAATGGAAACGTTCTCGAAAGATGATGAAGGGTATGGGTGGAAACCGCAAGTTGAACAAGCAAATGCGTAAGATGATGAAAGATGGTGAGATGGACATGGACCCATCTTCTTTCGGTATGTGATGAATGCGTGATCATATGCGTCTTTACCACAATCCAAAATGTTCCAAATCAAGACAAGCGGTTGCATTACTTACAGAAGCAGGATTTGAATTTGAAGACTATCGCTACCTTACGGAAGGAATTGATTCCAGCGATGTTGTGATTTTATCAACACTATCAAACATCGTTCGCAGGAAAGATGTAGTTGGAGATTTTGATGTCAAGAATTTGGATGCCAAATCGATACAACAATTAATTCTTGAACAACCAAAGTGCTTGGAACGTCCAGTTTTGATCCACAATGGACAAGCAGTTATTGGTCGACCGCCCGAATTGATTCTTGAATTTCTTCAAAATCAGTAGGTCTTTGCAAGAAGAACTCGACGTTTTGTGGGTTTTCCACTCATGTGACAAGGTCGCTCATCCGCATATTCATCGGTTGAATCACCTAAGAATGTCAAACCAGTTGTTCGTTCGATAACCTCTGCATGTGCATCTGTGCCATCAAACGGTAACTCGTAGATGTGACCTTCTTTCACTTCACCATTCATGCTCCATTCCCCGTCATTCTCAACAAATCCGGGCAGAGGCTGAATGACATGTTCCATATGTTCGCTTGATCGGCCTCGGAGAACTTCCGAGATTTCGTCCAATACTTCATTAACAGATTGGACGATATTATCCATTGGTAGTGGCTGTTTTCCTCCTGTGCGCTTTGCAGCAAATGCAGTACCTTGCTCTACATCACGAGGTCCAATATCTAGTCTCAGTGGAACACCTTTAATCTCCCAATCGTAATATTTCTGTCCAGGATGAAGATCTCGGTCATCGACGTGAACGCGCAATCCTGCGTTTCGAAGAGTCTCGGCAACTTCATGTGAAATTGCGACAGTATCTACATCGGAATTCTTCCGAATCATCGGGCATACAACAACTTGCCATGGAGCGATAGCAGGAGGCATGATAAGTCCAGAATCATCTCCATGCATACCAACAACCGCGCCAAGCAAACGTTCTGACATTCCATACGTTGTTTGATGGACGTGTTGTTGCTTGGCTTCGAGATTCTCATATGTAATATCGAATGCTTTTGCCCATTGGTCGAGATAATGGTGGCAACTTGCAACTTGTAGGGTTCGACCATTTGGCATGACAGCATCGATACCAATCGTATAATGAGCGCCAGGAAACGTGTCCCATACCGGTCGTTTTGCTTTGATTATTGGGAGGCAAAGTTTCTCCATCAATCGATCAACAATTTCCAAATCCTGCTCGATTTGTCGCGTAGCATCCTCTTCATTAGCATGTGCAGTATGTGCTTCAAAGAAATGAATTTCTCGGACGCGAATAAAGGAGCGAGTTTGTTTAGTCTCATAACGAAATGTATTGACCATTTGGTATACTTTCAATGGTAAATCCTTGTGACTCCTTATCCATAATGGGAACATCGTGTACATTGCAGTCTCGCTGGTCGGTCGTAAAAACATGGGTATGTCGAGTTCATTTTCACCAGCATGCTTCACCCAATAGACTTCTTTCTTGAATCCTGCTTCCTCATCTTCATCGCGAAGTTCATCAGGATCAACTCCCTCTTCTCTAGCCCGCTTCAATCTAGATACGAGAGCATTTTCTTTCTCAAGTAAATCCTCGGGGATAAGGAGTGGGAAGTTGACTTCTTCGTGTCCTGTTCGGTCCATTTCTGAATGTGTGAGAGCATCGATTTGCCTCATGGCTTTCCATCCATATGGCCTCCAAACATCCATCCCTTTGATTGGATAACGCTTGTCAACAAGTTCAGCAGCTTCAACGATGAATGGATACCAAGCGTTGAAATCTTCAACTTTGCTTGGAATCCCCCTCTTGGCCTTCGCTGGTTTGCCCATGGTGGTTCCTTTCTGCACCTGCTCATCAAGATGACGGAGAAAAAACCGTTTGTTCAACGTCTTCAGGACTTCTTACGCAAGAGGAAGACCATTGCCAACAAGCCGATGATAGCAGCAATATCGGGGATTCCAATTACGCCTTCAGTAACTGGAAGGCTCCAACCGTTTGTTGAATCAAGTCGGTAAATTTCAAGAAGATTCATCTTCGTATGTCCTTCATTTGCACATGCGTTGGTGCACATTGAACCGACAAGAGAGTGAAGGTAGCCAAACATGTTGGCGATAACGGCGAGTAGACCGATTATGGAAATGAAACTCATCATGCCAAAGGATTTGTCATCTTTCCCTGCAGTCGGAATGGGTGCAAGTGCAGGAAGTTCTGCTGTAGGTGCAGGAGGGTGCTCCAATGCAACATCTCCAATTACTTCGATCATCATTTCTGTAGCGGGTAGTGGTGCAGACGGGGCAGTTGTTTGCTCATCAAAATCTCTTATTTTCTTAGGCGTAGCGGGTTGAATTTTAATTCCATAAAGACGATCTGCAAGAGATGCAAGTGCAGGATCTTCGGCAACTTCAGCAGCATCCAACTCTCCATCGAGAAGTTTTTGCAGACGCTCCTGAATATCACTCACGACGCTCCCTCAGTGGTATGGGCTGATGCCCCATCATTGATGAAGGCTCCTTTTCTTGAGTTTTAATTCTCAGGCCTTGCCTGCCGCCTCAACTTCGGCCCAGTCACGCATGAAACCTTCCAGTCCTTTGTCTGTAAGTGGATGTTTCATCAACTGTCGGAAAATCTTGGCTGGCATTGTTGCCGTATGGGCTCCAAGTTGCATGCATTGCAAGACATGTGTGGGGTGGCGAATAGATGCTGCCAGTACTTTTGTCGATACATCATACCTTGCCCAGGTTTCCATAATCTCTGCGATGAGATTCATACCCTCATGCCCAGTATCATCGATACGACCAATGAATGGTGAAACATAGGTAGCTCCTGCCTTAGCCGCCATCAGTGCTTGAGATGCTGAAAAGATGAGTGTTACGTTGGTATCGACACCTTCCTCGGTAAGAACTTTGGTTGCAGCAAGCCCTTCGGGAGTGCATGGAATTTTTATGATAACATTTTCAGGTAGTTCCGATTTTAACTGGCGTGCTTGTTCAAGCATTCCTTGCGTATCCATTGCTGTGACTTCTGCTGAAATCGGTCCAGAACAAATCCCTGCAATTTCTCGAACAACTTCTTTGAAATCACGACCACTTTTTTTGATCAAACTAGGATTGGTTGTCACTCCGTCGAGGATTCCCCAAGCAGCAATCTCACGAATTTCATCAACATCGGCGGTATCAAGGAAGAACTCCATGAGAGTTCCTTGAATTGGCGCTTCTTGAATATGATGGTTGCCTCATTTGCGATTCATAGCGCGATGTGCTGCCTTTGCAATGTGTGGTGCGCTCAGCTCCATAAGTTCCAACATCTCGTCGGCTTGTCCCGATTCTCCAAATCGATCCTTAACTCCAACACGCTCCAATGGTGTACATGATGATGTGGAAAGATGCTCGGAAACTGCTCCACCAAGTCCACCGATGACCGAGTGATCTTCTGCTGTGACGATAGCACCACATCTTGAGGCCACTTTGTCGACTAAATCTGTATCGAGCGGCTTGATAGTATGCATGTCGATAACGGTAGCTTGGATGCCTTGTTGGCTCAAATCTTCAGCCGCCTTGAGTGCTTCAGATACAAGAACTCCACATGCAATAATCGCAACATCATTTCCTTCACGAAGTTCAATACCCTTGCCGATTTGAATTGTACTTTGATCTACATCGTCATAGAGAACTGGAGTTTTGTTTCTCGCAGTTCGCATATAGGATGGTTTGTTGGAATCAGCAAGTTGTTTGGTCAGCAATCGCGTACTTACATCGTCACAAGGATGCAAAACCGTAACGTTAGGCAATGTTCTATAGATTGCTAAATCCTCTATCGATTGAGCTGAAGAACCATCAGTTCCAGTGTGTGTGCCTCCGTGAGAACCACACAAATGAACCGCTAGGTTTGGTCGAGCAACACCATTGCGCATCTGTTCAAAGGCTCGTTCTGTAAAGATAGCAAATGTTGAGGCGAATGGAATGTAACCGCTAGAAGCCATTCCAGCAGATACTAGTAGCATATTCTGCTCACCAATTCCGCATGATATTGTTCGCTCAGGATATTCTTTTCTAAAGTGGAGCGATTTTGTTGATTTACCAAGATCGGCTTCCAATACAACAACTCGATCATTATCCGCTAATTCGAGTAGGGCTTGGCCGTAACCATCACGTGTTGCAGCCATGCGACTCATTCAACCACCCCTAGTTCGCTCATAGCCAGAGCATATTGCTCATCATTTGGAGCCGCCCCATGGAACGATGGATTGTCTTCCATGAAGGAGACGCCTTTACCCTTTATCGTATGAGCAATCAAAATAGATGGGCCATCATTCGAAGAATCCAGGAATTTAATTCCTTCAACAATCTCTTCCATATTGTGGCCATCAATTTCCTTTACATTCCAGCCGAATGCTTTCCATTTTGCAGGAATGTCGAACATGCGCATCTGTTCTTGGCAAAAATCGTCGTTCTGAATTCTATTACGATCGAGAATTACCTTCAAGTTCCCCAATTCATGGTGTGTTGCAGCCATTGCCGCTTCCCAGATTGAACCTTCTTGAATTTCTCCATCACCGAGCATGACGAACGCTCGACGTTCACTTCCATCAAGACGTGCTGCAAGTGCGCATCCCATACCAAACGAAAGGCCCATTCCTAGACTGCCTGCACTGAAATCGACTCCAGGACACCACTTCATATCCACGTGTCCTTGGCAAATTCCTCCGAGAACACGGTAAGAATGCAAATCTTGGTGCTGAATGAATCCTTTCTCAGCGAGTAATGCATACATCCCTGGTGAAGCATGTCCCTTTGAGAGAATGAAGCGATCTCTATCAGCCCAGTCTGGGTCTTCTGGTCGCACACGCATGGTCGTTGAATAAAGGGCTGCAATGAGGTCGATTTCAGATAGTGACCCTCCTGGGTGTCCTGCTTGGGCACGATAAACCATTTTGACAATTTCAATTCGGCAACGTCGGGCGAGTTCTTCCAATTCTGAAATCGAAGCAGACATGATGACCAGTAAACATTGGCCATCGCTTTGAGCCTTTCATAATTGCCGTTGAATTATTTGGATTGAGGAATCAGAGAACGAATAAATTTCTTGATAGAGTGAGTTGCAGTTGTAAAAATCTCCTTTGCTAAATTTCCACTTCCAGGAAGTGCTCTCGTAGCCAACCAAATGAATACTCCAACAAACCATGCGAAGAAGAGAATGGATAATGATTGAGATAATTCGTGAATACCGAACTCTTCGTCGAGTTTAATATTTAGTACGATTAGAACTGCTATTAGAACTCCAAGAATTGACTCTCCAGCGATAAAGCCGGCTCCGATTAGAACTCCTCTGCTCTCTACATCTGCTGCAGCTTCTTTTGCCTTCTTGGATGGTTTCCGATCAAGGGTTCCATCAACTCTAAGGTAAGCCGCACCAATAGCTAGTGAGGACAAAATCCCACCAAGCATAATTGGAACGCTTAGTTTCAACGGTAGATAAATTCCAATCGCTACAGACATCACAGGCATTGAAAGACGAATCAATAGGACGGCAAGTGCAGCACCAAGGAAGACCATTGGCAGATTCATATCTCCGACAAATGCGCCTTTTACAATCGCACCAATAAGTTCTGCTTGAGGTGCAAAAAGTGCATCGTTACAATCGTAGAAGCCATCAGGTGTATCGATTGGATCTTGCAAACCCGCTCCAATTCGTTCATTTGTTGCGATACACGCAGTAGATGAAATTTGGAATGCTTTGTGCAAAAGGGCAATAGTGGGTCCAATCACGAATGCACCTGTAATGACTCCAACAATCTCTGCTATTTGTTGACGCCAAGGAGTTGCTCCTACCATATGACCGGTCTTGAGGTCCTGCATCACATCGCCTGCAATTGCTGCACTGCTTGCAACAACAGCAGCGATCAGTAATGTTGCATACATTAGTTCGGTTTGCGATAGGTCAAGAATCAATGAGCCAACAATCCAAACAAGTCCAACGGTGAATAACAGTGTGGCAATTGTCATTCCTGATACAGGTGAGTTACTTGACCCGACCACGCCAGCGATGTAGCCAGCAACCGCGGCAAAGAAAAATGCCACTAATGCAAGGAATAAGGCACCCGCAAGAGAAAGAAGCAATGATCCCGTAATGAGCCAGTAGAAGAAGAAGGTTAGGACAACAAGAACTCCACATGTAACAGTGACCCATTTCATTGGAAGATCCTTCTCTGTTCGCAAATGTAATTCTGAATCTGAACTACTTTGATCGAAGGACTTTTTCAGTCCAGTGATAATGGTTTTTCGCATGCTCCAGAGGGTGTAAATTCCTCCCACAACCATTGCTCCGACTCCAACGTAACGAACTTGCTCAAGCCATAATTTGTCAAATCCTCCAGCGAGGGTGTCCGATTCTGGCCAACCGTTCAAGTATCCAAAGAGTGGAACTAAAATGCCAAAGCCAATAATTCCACCCAAAAATATGAATGATGCGATTCGTATTCCGACAATAAAACCAACAGATAGTAGTGCTACTGACAAGTCAATACCAGCATACATCCTAGTTTTCATGAATTCAAATGCTGTCTCAGCAGAATGGTGTGTGACTTTGAATCCCTTGACCATAAGCCCGTACAGAGCACCGATTCCTAGAGCATAGACGATCGCCAATGCACCACTGCCTCCTTCTTCCCCAGCCACAAGAACTTCTCTACAGGCAACTCCTTCCGGGTAGGGTAAGGCTTCCTCGACAATGAAGAGACGGCGTAATGCGATGGTGAACATTGTTCCAAGAAGTCCACCTAGCAAAGCAATCGATAAGGTTGGGAACCATTCGATATCTACCCATATTCCAATTACGAGCATAGCTGGAACGGTGAAAATAACACCGGCTGCCAATGATTCACCAGCACTAGCCATCGTTTGAACAGCATTATTTTCGAGAATACTTACGTCCTTGAACATGCTACGCAAAATTAGCATTGACATGACTGCAGCAGGAATACTCGCTGAAACCGTCATCCCTGCATACAGTCCAAGATATGCGTTTGCTGCAGTCATTAAGATTCCAAGAATTACTCCTACGACAAGGACACGCAATGTAAGTTCCTTCGGTTCCTGGTCCGCTGGAATGTATGGGCCATCATCAGCGGACATGAACTTGCCAAATCGACAAAGTTTGAGAAAGATTCGGCGGCCGATGCTCAATTTTGGCAGTTGATGATTTTCATGGGTTTTCTTCCATCAAAATCATAAGTCGGTCGTGAGAGGCTAGCGTACAGGTTCTTACTAAGGGTCTGAGGTGATTCAATGGTGCAACAGAATTGGCACTCGATGGATAATGATGAGGTACTTTCTGTTTTGGATGCAAATCCAAATGGTCTGACTCAAAGTGAAATCCATTCTCGCATGCAAAAATATGGACCGAATCAACTTGAACAACCTGAGCCTACATCTGCAGTTTTGAGATTTCTTTCTCAATACAATGATCCGCTGAATTATTTATTGATTGCAGCAGCTTTGGTTGCCTTAGCAGTCAAACCAGACCATCCTGGTGATGCGATTTTTATCTTCCTTGTACTTACTGCGAATGCCTTTTTCGGATTTTGGCAAGAAGGTCAAGCGGAACAAGCCATGGATGCACTAAAACAAATGAGTATCTCCAATTCTATTACTTTGCGTGATGGGTTTGAATCGGAGATACCGACAACTGAACTCGTCCCTGGTGATATTGTCAAACTAGAAGAAGGAATCAATGTACCAGCGGATCTACGGTTGCTTGAAGTCTATCAGTGTCGAGTTGATGAATCTGCATTGACCGGTGAATCCGAACCGATTACGAAACATATTGATTCTATGGACGTCAATACACTTCTTGCCGACTGTCGAAATATGATGTACATGGGGACCACAGTTGCAACAGGCCGTGCAGTAGGAATCGTTGTCGAAACCGGAATGAAAACCCAACTTGGGCGTATTGCAAGTGATATTTCTGAAGCAAAAACACCCAAAACACCACTCGAAATGAAGCTTGAATCACTGGGCAGATTCCTCGGTTTCATTGCTCTCATCGTTGCAGTACTCTTAGTTTCCATCAAACTGATTCTCGCATATGGAGGGCCAGATCCGCTTCGCGACGTAGCGATCAAACAATTCATTACAGCTATTGCGATCTTTGTGGCAATTGTTCCTGAAGGTTTACCGATTATTCTTGTCATTACCCTTGCTCTTGGCATGCGTAATATGGCTAGGCATAAAGCGATTATTCGTAGGATGAAGGCGGTTGAAACCCTTGGTTCAACAACAGTGATTTGCTCCGATAAAACAGGTACTTTGACAAAAAATGAAATGACTGTCCGTCAACTTCACACAGTTGATGGATACTACAGTGTCACTGGAGATGGATTTAATCCTGAAGGAACGTTGAGAGATGGTGAAAATGAACTCGATGAAAATAAGATGTCGACCCTTCAGTCCAATTTAGGATTCCGTCTTTTAGCCGCTTGTCTGTCTTTGTGTCATAACTCACAAATCAGTAAACAAGAGGGTCGTTGGACTGCAATAGGTGATCCTACGGATTCTGCCTGTGCGGTTCTAGGATGGAAATTGAATGGCGATGTCCGTAAATTCTCTCAACGTCATCCGCGTCTTCATGAATTCTTTTTCGATACCGAGCGTAAACGTATGTCAGTTATTCATGAGTATGAAGGAGAGCGCTGGGTGTTTGCAAAAGGCGCTGCTGGTGGATTCGTTCCCATAACAACCCATCGATATCTTGATGGAGAATTGGTGAAAATAGGTGAGGAGGACCTCAAACAGGCTTCAATAAGAAATAAGGAAATGGGTTCCCAATCCATGCGAGTTATTGCATTAGCTGCAAGAAAACTTGAGGATGATGAAGATATATCCGACATTAACGTCGTTGAAAATGATTTGATTTTCCTTGGACTTGTAGGAATCATGGACCCTCCGCGCCCCGAAGTCAAGGAAGCGATTCGAATCTGTCAAGACGCTGGAATCAAGGTAAAAATGATTACAGGCGATCATCATATGACAGCATCGGCTATCGGTCAGGAATTGGCTATCCATGATGCTGATCTAGAGCCGGTTAGTGGTGCTGAGTTGAGATTGATGTCCGATGAAGAACTCACAGATTCTGTAGAAAAGGCAATCTTTTCTCGAGTTACTCCAGATCAAAAGATGAGAATCGTATCATCGTTACAAGATCAGGGAGAAATTGTTGCCATGACTGGTGATGGTGTTAACGATGCGCCAGCATTGTCTAGAGCAAACATAGGTATTGCTATGGGAATCGCTGGAACCGATGTTGCGAAGGATGCAGCGGATATGGTTCTACAGGATGATAATTTCGCTAATATTGTCCATGCTGTTGAGGAAGGTAGAAAGATATACCAAAACATTCGAAATTTCGTACGCTATCAGGTATCGACCAACGTTGCTGCGGTAGCACTTATCGTTATCTCGACATTCATATTTGGTTGGGAATTGCCGCTCACTGCAACACAAATTTTAGTCATCAATATCCTCATGGATGGGCCTCCTGCGGTCGCGCTCGGTGTTGAAAAACAGCATGGAAAAGTAATGTCAAGTCCGCCGCGCCCTGTAGACGAAGGGTTGCCTAATTCCAAAGATATAGCCCTCATCTTTTACCTTGGTGCAGTGATGGTTATTGGCACTCTGATAGTCTTCTTCCTTGCTGGTGGCGGCGTTTATGGAAACGAATGTAGCCTTGCTCCATTTGCTACTGAATCCGATGCAGGATTCTCCGTTAGAGACTGTAACGATGGTGATGAGATGGCCTTGAGCGCATGGAATTCATACGCTGATACGACATTTGCTGCTGCACAAACCATGACTTTTGCTGTGTTTATTGTCTTCCAATTGTTTAATGTCTTGAATTGTCGATCTGAAAAAGAAAGTCTCTTTTCGCTCGGTTTATTCTCAAATAGAGCCATCAATTATGCGATTCTTGCTTCAGGATTCTTACTATTCATGTTCGTTCACTTTGCAACATTCCCTATCCCTCTGATTGGAATTGAATTTGGAAATCTTCTCAGCACAACACCACTTGAAGGCGAGGATTGGATAGTATTGGTAGCTGTAGCTTCGACTGTCTTTTTGGTAGAGGAATTCCGTAAATTCATGATGAATTCAGGTTTCTTTAGTGTCCGACGTTGAGTTGTGGCCACATCCACATCTTCATGAAGAATGAGCATGAGGAAGCGTCATGACTGAGTGGGTTTCAACCACCGTTTTGGCGGATAGGAACCCTCGATGGAGAACTGATTTGAAAGTTAGTTTGCGAGAGGAGAATTGGTCTGAATCAATGCAAATCATTGTTGACAAAATCCTCAATGATCAAGTTTTGAATCATCAAGACGGTCTTCTTCTCTTTTCTGAACCCAATTTGTTCGAACTAGGCCGATTGGCTAATCTCCACAAGCAAGCGATGTTTGGCGAAAGGGCGTACTTCAATTCTAATGTACACGTCAACCAAACCAACATCTGTGTATTGGCATGTCGATTCTGTGCCTTCCGCAGAGGTCCGAAAGCCGATGATGCATACGAATTATCAGTTGAAAACTATCTCGAAGAATTATCGAAATTTTCGCCATATGTGGATGAGGTACATTCGGTTGGTGGACTTCACCCAGAGTGGACTGTGGAGCATTATGAAGAACTGTTTCAGCGTATTCAAGCAGAACACCCTCACATTTCGATAAAAGCCTTAACTGCAGTTGAAGTAAAGCACTTAGCTCAACTCTCAAACTTGTCCATCGAATCAACTCTTCAACGGCTCAAGAATGCAGGTCTTACCTCATTACCTGGCGGAGGTGCTGAAATTCTTGATGATGATGTCCGGGCCATTATTTGCAATGGAAAGGAATCTAGTCAGGAATACTTGGATATTCATCGCACTGCCCACAATATTGGACTTCCAAGCAATTGCACGATGCTGTTTGGAACAATTGAGACGGCATCCCAACGTGTTGACCACATTCTCAAATTACGTGATTTAGGATCGCTAACAAATGGATTCCAATGCTTCGTACCATATCCTTTCCTCCCTGATTCGACACGATTGCCTATGGCTCAATTATCCACAGGTCAAGAAATTTTGAGAGTCATTGCAGTATCTCGTATTTTACTCGATAGTATAGCGCATATCAAGGCCTATCGAATGAATATTGGTGATGAGTTATCGGAGTTGGCCCTACAATTTGGTGCTGATGACATCGATGGAACGGTTCAACAGGAATCAATAATGCATCTTGCTGGTTCAATTACTCCTTTGACCCATGATCTACAGCAATTATCGAAACTAGTTCAAAATGCAGGATGTGTTCCAATCAAACGTAATACTATCTACACTGAATTTGAGGAATATGTTCCCAAAAAACCAGTCAAGAGACTGCCAATGGCATGAGGTGTAATGAATGTTAAAACAGACTCCACGATGGATGAAAACAATTGGCCGCGTTGCATTTATGAACTGCGATCCACTTTTTGTAGGATTGGACGAATCATTCCATGTTTTACCTGCTCCTCCTTCGTGGCTAACCGGTCATCTCTTACGACGAGATTGTGTATTGGCTCCTATACCAGCCGCTGATTTTGCAAAACATCATGATGAGTTAACTTTGGTTCCTGAAATTGGAATCAGTTCCAAAGGAGAGGTGGGGAGTGTTTTGGTCTTTGGAAACAGACCTCTTGAGGAGATGCGAGATATTGCATTACCAACCGACTCCTCCTCCTCAGTAACGTTGCTAAAGTACTTGTTGAAGGAGCGAGGAATTGACCCACGGCCCGTCGAAATGGGCCCTGACATGGATACAATGCTTGAGAGGTGTGATGGTGCCCTACTCATTGGTGACCGTGCACTAGACCGTGCAAAAACAAATCCTGACCTAGTTCGCCTCGATCTCGGTCAAGCCTGGTTGGAATTGACGGGACAGCCAATGGTTTTTGGTGTCTTTGCTGCTCGAAAGGATACACCTTTAGAAGCAGTCAAAGCAGCTCATGAGGCACTTCTATCAAGGCTTGATTTATTTGAGAACGATCCTCTAACTCGCGAGAAGGTCCTGCTCCATGCCCACCTTCATTCGGACATGTCGATGGAACGATTGAACCGATACTTTGGTGAAGTGTTCAATCGTTTGGACGAGCAACATGTTTCCGGACTACGAGAATATCTAACGCGATGTTGTGATATGGATGAGGAAATATCATTCCTCTGGTGATTCAGAAACGAATCGTTTCAGCGTTTCGTCCATTTGATCATCGGATTGGCTCTTGCGCTTCACCGCTCGACGCTTTCGAGGTTGAGAATCAACGCTCTGAACATCACTTAATTTCCGTCGCTTGCTTTTAACAGTAGAATCGGAACGGCGTGCTCTACGCTTGCGAACAACTTCATTAGAGGATTCCTGAAGAAGTTGTTGAGCTTGATTTACTTCTTTACTTTGAACTGGAACACGCTTACTAGACGTTTGTTTTTTCCTTCGACGAGGCGGAGGTCTACGTTTCGACGGTTCAGAAATTTCTTCCTCCTCGATTTCCTCTTCTTCGACGGAATCATAATCTTCGTATTCCTCATCTAAATATTCATCTTCCTCTTCATCTTCCTCTTCATCTAGAGTAATATCGTAACTATCCCGTTCAGATTGTCGCTTGAAAAGGAAAATTCCGACTAATAAAAATCCTCCAATTCCAATTATGCCAATGGCGATTACGATTGGTGAAGAAATAATGGATGATGGATCTAGTGATTCAGAATTTCCTCCCTTTGTGCTAAGCGTAAAGGATACTTGTTGTTCCTGAATGTGCCAAGGGACATATTCTAGAGTGCTAATTTCATCACCGTGCACTCTAATGGAGAGCGGGTGTTGTTCACTCAATTCAGTCATGCTACCGTCGGAATGGAAGCGATTATTCTGCACTTGAAGTACGATCCCATTCAGTGATTGACTGGAATCAAAACGATATGTCACGGATACAGAATAACGGATATGAGATGTCCCATCACTCGCAGAGTAGAGGACCATTCCATCCTCAATTGAACAGTATAAATTGACAAAATCCAATGTCGCATTACCGAAGTTTATCGTCGAAGAGATTGAGTTGGCAAGCTGTGCTTCATTCATATTACCGCAAATTGAATCCGCAAACAACTGTGCTTCGGCTTCGATGAGTTTGATGTCCGTATCCATTGAATAGCGTGATAAATCCCTTATGGTGGTCGAATGTTTTTTGTTGAGTGTAAATGATTGTTTTACAACAATATGTGTGGAATTGATTTCAACGTCTATGCTTCGAATATAATTCTCATCAGGTAACAATTCACATGATATCCCTATGTCTTCACAGTTTAGATCCCAATTATCTTCGATTCCATCGCCATCGTCATCATTATCAAGCGAATCAGGAATCTCATCGCCATCGGTATCGATTCCTGATTGACCTACTCCTATTCGATGAACTTCTGTCCCATACTTTACTACATAATCAACCTTTGAATTAGTAAAAATATTCTCAATATTATCCGCATCATCAAATACAAGCTCATAATCATCAAAATTGTGAAACATTTCAACTTGGTCGATGATTTGTTCATTTAGATAATCATAAACAAGGATGTGCTGCGTTGGGGAATCCTTGTGAACAATGATAACATTTGGACTTGGAGCCAATTCGAAATGTATAGCATCATCAATATCAATTGGTTTCAATTCTGAGCCAGTAAAGGTCCATTTACGGATTCCATTATCAGGAGTTGAAATAGAAAAATATTCATCGTTGTCACCTATTTTACAATCATGAATTATCGATTGAAGAAGAATTTCTTGTTGCAGCACATCACCAGCACTGTTCCACAACTGAATCAATCCATTCTCATCGGCTGTAAGGACAGAACCACTAGACTCTGAAACATCAAAACATGCCATCTCCCCGCTATGATTTCCGACATAAGACGTTTCTTGAGTCAAAGTTTCACGATTTAATTGCAAAATTCCAGCATCGGGTGCATTCGAATAGAGTTTAGCACCGTTCGATGACCATTCAAGAAGGTGTGCGTTTGTACGCGTTACATCATTTGATACGAGTGTACTCAAATCCCCTGTTGACAGCAAAAAAACAGAATCTTCACCACTTGCACCGGAACGCAATGTGAGTGCTAATTTTGTGAAATCTGGCGATAAAGATGTTGCAGAAATTTCGGTGGAGAATGATCTCTCTTCTAGGATTGAACCTAAGGCTGATAGTTTGTACAAAGTTGAACCAAAAGAAGCAAAAATATTCCCATCCGCATCAATTTCAATTGTTCTTATTCCCGAATCCGCATCATCGACTTCAATCCCTTCCAGAAAAAACAATCCAGTACTAGATGAAGCGCTGACTGAACTGAACATTGTTACGGAAACAACAAGGAACACGAGGGTGCTTCTGAACCGAGTCCCGGTTTCCATGTACACAACTATGTTAACAATTACATAAACAATCCGTTAACTGAGTGATTTTTGTTTCTAAAATGATGCGGTTGGTTCTTGAAGGGAATGTTCTTGGAAGTATTATGGCCAATCTACCACGAGATGACGATGGTAATCTCATCGTCCGCATTGGACACTCTCCCGATCCCGATGATGCATTCATGTTTCATGCTATGACAACAAACGCATTTCCCACTCCTGGTTACAACTTTGTTCACGAATTACAAGATATCGAGACACTCAATCATCGTGCTATGAATCGTGAACTTGAAGTGTCCGCGGTATCAATCCACGCGTACCCAGACATCGCTGAAGATTATGCTCTCATGAATTGTGGTGCTTCGATGGGAGAAGGCTATGGTCCTATGATTGTTGCAAAAAAAGGATTGACTCTCGAAGATGCTAAATCATCGACCATTGCTATCCCGGGCTTGAAAACATCTGCCTATCTCGGCCTTCGTTTAGCTTGGGGAAATGTCAACGTAGAGGTAGTCCCATTTGATGAAATCATACCTAGGATTCTTGATGACACATACCGATGTGGTTTGATTATACATGAAGGACAATTGACATATGTCGAGCATGATTTGAATGTCCTTATCGATCTTGGCATATGGTGGAATGAACGTACTGATGGTTGGCCTATGCCACTCGGCGGTAATGTTGTTCGTAGAGATCTCGGACAACAGGTTATGGAGGATATCACTATGTACACCAAGATGAGTATCGAACATTCGATTAAGCATCCTGAAGAAGCACTTGAGTTTGCAAAAGCATGGGGTCGTGGAATAGATGATGAAACAAATCAGAAATTTGTTACAATGTACGTTAACGAACGAACCATTGATTACAAAACAGACGGTCGTTCATCGATTCGACAGTTTCTCAAAGAAGGCCAAGGGTTAGGGATGATTCGCGAAGATTTCGATGTCGAAAGTATGGCATTCATCGGCGCTTTGGAGTAATAGGTATGAATCGACGACCTGAATCGAGTGAATATGGTTCCGTTGATCCAGCACCTGCTTCAGAATCATCTAAGTTGGAAACACTTAGAGAAATACTCCTTGATGAAAATCAGAAGATGTTTCAACGCATGCGCTCCGTGTTTAAGTTACGAAATATTAGAAGTACAGAATCTTGCTTAGTTCTGTGCGAGGCATTCGATTCACAAAGTGCTCTTCTTCGACATGAGTTGGCTTATGTTCTTGGGCAGATGCAAATGGATGAAGCGATTCCTACTCTCGTAAGGATTCTTTCCGATTCAAGCGAGCATGTCATGGTTCGCCATGAAGCTGCTGAAGCACTCGGAGCAATCGGCAATGTCGAAGCGATTCCAGTCTTGAAGAAATACCTCAATGATGAGCACATCGAGGTTAGTGAATCTTGTGAAGTCGCCCTTGATTTGCTTGATTGGGTAAGCAATAGTTCTGTACCTCAATGATAAGAAATCATCACGACATTTTAGAACCGAGACCTTTAGCAACAATCAGGTGAGAAGATGCCGCAAGAACATGTTCAACTCGCACAAGCGCCAAATGGAGAGATTGGTCCTAGATGTCATGAGTGCGGTATTCGCCTTACCTTCGGGTCTGCTATGGTCCATAACCAGCATTACTACTGTTGGGATCATTATGTTGCAATAACCGGCGCAGACACGGTTACTGTTGTTGGAGAAACAGAACAAAAATTCTACATGAAGAACGATTAGGGTTGCGTTCAAGAACTGTCAACGCTAGGCTTCCTCATGGCTTCATCAGGATGGGCACGTTTTGCGCATCGGTTTGGCCAATATTATCGTAATTCCACATTTTGGCGGCCTCCTAGAATGCCAAAACGTGAATGGATGTTCATTCCATTCGGGGGTGCTCCTCCACTGCGCCATAAGTCATTTAGAAATGAGCAGGACTTGAGACAGTTTTTGTCAGAACGAGCTATGCATTCATGCTTCTATTCTACAGCATATTGGCAAAAGCCGTATGAATTGAAAATGGACGACAAAATGTGGCAGGGGGCTGATCTTATTTTCGATCTAGATGGCGATCACCTTCCCGGCGTAACAGATCGTGATTTCCCTGCAATGTTGGATGTTATACGAGACCAAGCCCACTCACTATGGAATGACTTTCTTGAACCTGAGTTTGGATTCGATGACTCATTTTTACAGGTGACCTTTTCTGGTCATCGCGGGTTCCACTTGCATTACCGCGACCCATCATTGTTCCATTTAGATTCTGAAGCAAGACGTGAATTGGTCTCACATATCCGTGGCGAAGGTGTCGATGTTCATGGCGGTTTAACGAGGTTGAACGATTCTAGCGCAAATGGCTGGACAAAGAGGATTCGAAATCAGATTCCTACTTTGATCGACAAACTTGTTCTTATCGCACAAGAAGAGGATGGATCATCAAAAATTATGAAGGATCTGCACCTTGGTTTGAAGGAAAACCTTCGGCGTGAAGGAAAGCCCGGCAAGGGCCCTGCGAGCATACAAAAGTTAGCGAATATGTTTCTTCATGAGGATCGCCGTGAATCTATTACAAATGGGCAAATTTCGCGATTAGGAGCTCATCAAGGATTGTTTCTTGACCTTGTTAAGTCGGATGCATCAATCGTACTAGGAGCAGCAGGTGAAACCGATGAGGTTGTCACCATTGATGTTCGTCGACAAATACGTTGGCCCACTTCTCTTCATGGAAAAACAGGTATGCGGGTCACTGAGTTCCCTCTCCAGAGGCTGGACAGTGATGGTTCTAATCCGTTTGATGCTTTAAGTGAAGCATTTGTGTTTGGTAAGGAAAAATCAATCGATGTAGAGATTGTGGTTGATGATGCAATACTCCGTTTTGGTGATGAGCAGCATGATGTATCTGTTGGAGATAGGCTCCATGTTTCAGAATCAGCTGCAACATTCCTTAGCCTAAAGGGATGGGGAAGAATGGTCCAGCAATGAGTGTTCTAAGATGCACATTTTCATGTTCTAATTGTGGTAAGGTTCAAGGGTAGAATGGCATCCAGTCAGAATAGAGGTGAGTAAATGCGACGTCGGAAAAAGAACAAATCGCCACAAACTCCGCCTTCACCATTGCCTCCATTACCCGGTATGCCGCCCCTACCTGGAGCGCCTTTACCTCCATTGCCAGATGCTCCAGTTCCCGCGCCATTGCCTCAACCAGAATTGCCACCAGCGCCTACCCCAATACCACTTGAACAACCTCCTGCGCCTTCGGAAGCAGAGGAGCCATCCAATGAATACGGAGATCTTTGGGCTAAACGTTCAGCAAAACCACTGCCACAAATTTACGGCGCAATCGATCGCTTAGGAACTGGTGAATCCGGTTCGCTTCTCGATCGATATTCAGATCGCTTTGGCCACGAACTAGACCGTGATATTATTGTGCTGAGAAAAAAGGAACGTGAAGAGGCACTGAATGAGGCTCGCGGCGCTCCTGTTGTAGAATTACTTGATGAAGAAGAACCTGACCGACTAACGGAGGTTGAAAATATGCTTCGTGAACTAAAACCGCAATACAAAGCGGCAAAAGCAGCAGGTGACAAAGACACTCTTCGAGTTCTCGTCCCTCAGCTTGAGGAACTTATGGCTGAGCGCCGCTCTCTGATGATTCAACCTGAACCCACTCAAGAAGCCCCTTCAAATGATGAAGAAGAGGAAGAATCTACTGAAGAACTTGAAGAAACAAGCCTCGATGAGGCTGATACTCTGTTCTCACAATTCTTCACCATAGTCAATGATTTACTCGGTGATGAACTGCCCGAAGATGCAATTCAGTCTTTCCTTGCTTCGGATGATTTTGAACTCTTCAAAGAGGTTGGAGTAGATCCATCAGCAATCGATGATGAACGCCGGGGACAATTTTTCACTATCATAGATGAGCAACTAGCCAACATGCCAGATGCATCGATCAATGCTTTTGTTGAGTCAGGCGACTTTGCAATATACAAACAAATTTCAGAAATGTACACATGAATGAGGCGAGAAAATGGGACTACTCGACAAAGTTGAATCAAGTGAAAAAGAGGTCGTTAAGAAAGAACCTGTAAAGGCAGCTAAGGCAGCTAAGGCCGCTAAGGTGGCTAAGGCAGCGCCGGTAAAGGCCAAAAAAGAAAAGAAAAAGAAGGAAAAGAAACCTCGTCCTGCTAGCCTTTCAGATGAATTCGAAATCGCTCCAAAGTTGAGTCGTATCATTTCTTGGTGGGTCAATTTCACTGTTAATTTCTCGTTGATCATTACTGCTGTATTCCTAAACGCATATGGTGGCGGTGCAGGAAATGGAGGAGTTGCCGGGACGATTGTTTTAATTGCTGCTTTTGCTGTTTGGGCGTTCAATTCGATATTCCTACCATTTAACACAGGACGAAATCTTGGTCAATTTACTTCTTCAACTCGAAACATCCGCGGAGATGGTTCGAAGCCCATGTTCCTCCATCCACTGCTTGCAAACAATATCGGTCTCCTATCACTGATTGGATTCCTTTTGATTTTCACCCAAGTTGGAAAGATATCCGATGGTGGAACAGGGCCAATTGTCGCGACTTCTCTAGGAGCAATTTTCATGATTCTATGGATTGTAAATTGGCAGTTCTCCCGTAACAGTGATCTAAACCAAGGACTGTTTGATTTGATGTTCGGAACCTATCTCGTTCGCTATATACCTGAAGAGAAAGCAACATCCGGTTTCCGTGCACGTCTGGAAAGCATGAGTCAGTTTGGTGAAAAGTATGCTAAGCGTGTAGAAGAAAAAGCGAAGGCTCGTGAAGCCAAGGTCGCTGAGAAGGACTCTGAAGACGACAAAGGCGAAGAAGAAGCAGAAGACAACAAAGAAGACTGAAGGAATCAATCTTCATGCAGTCTCATAGATTCGCGGCATTTTTTACGCATGCAATCGCATGGGTTTTTCTCGTCCCTATTGCTGTATATTTCGATAAATCAATCTTCATCCTCTATTTGGCACCGCTCATAATCCTAGATTTGTGGTTTGCCTTATGCTTGGGATTCATGCTAAGGCTTCCAGCGAGACGGAATGATCAGCCTCTACCATCAGAATGGGAATGGGAGGAATACGATGTCTTGGGTTATCCAGTACGTTGGTTGTCGAAAACAATCGATATTGATAAGCCACTTGCAATTCTTATACATGGATGGAATTCTCGGGCCCTTAACATGACTGGACGTAGTGATTTGTATGAGAAGTTAGGATACAATTGTATCTTGTTTGAGATGCGTGCTCATGGTGGAAATAAGCGAGTTCCCAATTGGGCTGCTCTTCATGTGTGTCATGATCTTGAATCCGTCCTAAATGTGTTTGAAGAGCGAGGATGGTTAAAGAATGGATTTATCATTCACGGCCACAGTTTAGGGGGATTTGTAGCTCAACGAGTCATGCGTAATGAACTCCAAACATCGGACAAGGCCCTGGGTATGGTATTGGAATCTCCTGTAACTTCGTATGAATACATCAATAATCAGACATGTGAATTTTTGAAAATCCCTGCTTTCCTTCACAAGGCCATGATGCATAGATTACTGAATTATTACAATCGACTCAATCTGCCAATATTTACTGTTGAATCAGTAGAAGAACTCATCACTCCTCATTGGGGATTTCCTTCGTGTCCAACCTTGCTTGTTCAAGCCAAAAATGATGCGACACTGGGTACAATACACGCTGATTTATTGATCGATGTCCATTCTAAAAATGAATCAGATTTCACATATCATATCGTTGAAGAATTGAAACATTCACATGAAAAGAACAATTCTTCACGTGATCGATTAATTGAGGAATGGATGGAGGAAAAATCACTCTTCTTCGTCTGAAACTGTTTGTCCTCGTGCCAATTCACGCATGTCATCAACCTCGTCAAGTTCATCGACAATTTCCTCACCAAGAAGTGTTTCCAATACATCTTCCATGGTGATGATTCCTGACGTACCTCCGAATTCATCCTGTACGACAGCAAATTGCTGTCGACGTTCTAGTAACATATCTAGGGCAGCATCAACACTTTGTTTAGTCGTAAGAGAATGTACTGGCTTCATGAACTCACTAACTACGCGTCCCCATTCGTCACGGCTTGCTGCCACGAGTAATTCAGACCTAATCACCACTCCTTGAATTTCATCTACGGATTCTGAGTAAACAGGCATGCGTGAGAATCTAAGCACTGGATATTCATCAAGAACTTCTCGTACCGTCATGTCTTGCTGCAATGCAGTTACAACAACCCGTGGCGTCATTACATCCGTAATCGGTATTTCTCGAAGTCTCAGTAAGTTATGGATGACAGTCTCTTCATCCTCCATCAAAGCTCCTTCTTCTTCTCCTAAATCTGCAAGAGCGGCTAGATCATCCCTCGTAACGAGTTGTCCGTCTGTTTTCGGTAGAATCTTCTTCATCCACTGTATTGGTGCGATGATAAAGACCAATGCAATTGTAATGGAATTGAGAACTCGACCAGAGATGAGTGAAAGTTGTCGCCAATATGCTGTACCTAGAGTCTTGGGTATTATCTCAGATAAGAAAAGAACCGCGAGTGTAAGAATAACCGATGCAATGGTTAGATATTCATTTCCAAATTTGTCCTGAACTTCAGAACCTACTCCTGCAGCCCCCATTGTATGTGCAATTGTGTTTAATGTCAAAATTGCAGTAAGTGGTTTTACAGAATCATCTGCTTTGAGTTTGGCCCAAAGATCTCCACGCTTGTTCTTATCTTTTTGCCATACAGCTACTTGGGTGTTCGGAATGGATAAGACAACCGCTTCCAAAATAGAACAAATAAACGAAACGCCAAGAGCAAGTGCTGTATAAAAAATGAGTAAAGTTAGGTTCATATTGAACGGGAACTCCTGTCCTTTGGATAGTTCGGCCAGTACGTTCTGCTTCTTGAAAATGTTGTTTTTGATTGAATGAAAGGGTTGATTTGAAAATCAATGCCTGTTAGCGCTCAATATGTCGGATGGTGACCACGTTCTCGTGTGTGTCGCTTGGCCCTATGCAAACGGGCCACTTCACCTTGGACACGTGGCAGGTTGTTACCTTCCGCCCGACATATACGCTCGATTTGAGCGTGCACGCGGAAATCGCGTATTGATGGTATCAGGTTCAGATGAACACGGTACACCAATTACTGTAACTGCTGAACAAGAAGGTGTTTCTCCACAGGATATCGTCGATGAATATCATAGAATAAATACTCAGGCACTTCTCGATTTAGGATGCACATGGATACCAAATATCGATCGACGTGGGATTGGATATGGTGGTTCACTGTTCAATCGAACAAGTGATACAAGACACAAAGAAAAAGTTCAAGAAAATTTCATGCTCTTGTACAATGCTGGTTTTTTCGAGAAAAGAACGATGCAACAATATTTCGAAGTCCACCCTAGTGGTGGAGGGCGATTCTTACCGGATCGATATATTGAGGGAACATGCCCCTCTTGCGGAGAGGATGGCGCTAGAGGAGACCAGTGTGATGCTTGTGGCGCCACATATGAGTCGTATGAATTGAAGAATCCTGTGTCGAAAATGAATCCTGAACTTACTGTTGAAATTCGAGATACTGAACACCTTTTTTATCGGCTAGACTTATTCCAAAATGCACTAGAGCAGCATGCTGAAAATAACCATGCGGTTTGGAAGCCAAACGTTCGCGCCATGACTAAGCAATGGTTGGATATGGGTCTCCGCCCCCGTGCAGTCACTCGTGATTTGGAATGGGGAATCGATGTACCTCTTGATGGTGAAGATTGGAATAGTAAATGCATCTATGTATGGTTTGAAGCGGTTCAAGGATATCTTACGTGCTCTCAAATATGGTCAGAATCCTTTGGCGATGGTAACAATTGGGAACAATGGTGGATTGAAAACAATGATACAATTCAACGTCATTATTACTTCCTTGGCAAGGACAATGTTCCGTTCCACACCGTGATTTGGCCTGCTATTCTAATCGGTCTAAACCATGCTAGGAGTGGTAAAACGGCTGATGAACCAGTTGAGTTACCATCGGAGGGGAGTCTTCGATTGGAAGATAATGTCCCAGCAATGGAATATTTGATGCTTGCAGGTGGGCAATTTTCTAAATCGAGAAAACATGCAATATGGGTGCCCTCATTCCTTGAGCGTTTTGATCCCGATACATTGCGATATTATTTGAGCATCAACATGCCTGAATCACATGATACTGATTTCACGTGGGGAGAATTTGTCGATCGAATCAATAACGAACTTATTGCAACCTATGGAAATTTTGTAAATCGTGTTCTTTCGCTTTCCTCACGCTTACCCGATACACCTGGCGGAGAATCACTACCTGCATTTGATAACACAGAACTCTACGAAGACCTGTGCAAAACGCTCGAGAAATTGCATTCCGATATGACCACTTCACTTGAGAGGCACCGATACAAAGAGGCACTGCGAACAGCGATGACAGCTGCACAACATGGGAACCAACTTTTACAATCATCCATGCCATGGAAGCATCTGAAAACCGAGGTTGGTTCAGAAGGACGTGTTGAATCGCTTTCCTCTCTTGCATTCGGGTGGAGAATTTGTCGATATCTCGCCATTGTCACCCAACCATTCTTGCCGTTTAGTGCTCAAAAATTATGGGACATGCTAGGGATTGAGCAAGATTTGCATGACGCTACATGGCAAGAGGCGATCGATTGGTCTGCACAACTGAACAATCCATCATCTTCCTACGAGCCGTTGTTCAAGCGATTGGATGTCGATGAGATCGTCCAAGAAGAGCAATCCCTTGTTGAAGAGAATGAAGAATCAAGCGCTGTAACCCACGCAGTAAAAGGTGGAAAAAAGGAGAAGAAAAGCATGAAGAATGAAGCACCCGAAGGTATCGAATATCTTGATTTTGATACTTTCATGAAAGTAGAATTAAGGGTTGGTCGAATATTATCTGTCGAAGACCATCCTAACGCAGACCGACTTTACGTGGTAAAACTTGACGATGGAAGTGAAGATGGGCGTACCATTTGTGCTGGAATTAAAGCATACTATTCTGCTGAAGAACTCCTCAACAAATCTGTCGTCTTCGTTGCAAACTTACAACCGCGTCCTCTTCGAGGTGTCGTCAGTCAAGGTATGATGCTTGCAGCTGATGATGGAAATGATACCGTTCGATTGGTCACTTTAGATGGAGATATAGCCACAGGATCACTAGTTCGATAATCGAATCCTTACCGCATCCATGCATTTCCTAGAATAAACTCGACCATCCTCGATTAAAGAAGGCAATTCCTTCCTCATATCCACTCCATAATCATCGGGTAGGGATTGTAGATTGATTTCAACATTGAAAATTGCACCCTTCAGAGCGGCTGATGCTAACAATCCTGCCACACCAACATCCGATGCTGCATTTCCGTTACCCTTTTCCGCTAACTCAGGTAGAAGTTTGAGCAAATTTAACGCTGCTACTGCAGTACGATACGGAACTTCTGCAGCACCCAATGTTGCAGATCTTATGGCAACCCTTCGTTGAGATTTTTCTTCATCGGTTTCTTTTGGTAATCGAAACGATTCGACGACCGCATCAAAGGATTGACTGTCCTGTGTTGCCAATTCAAGACCTAAATCGAGCAAGGGCAATGCTACTTCTTTAACGCGTTCTGATATTGACCAACCTTCCTTGAGGGATTCTTTTGAGAGTGTTAAATCACTAACCATCACAGCCAAGGCAGCAGCCTGTCCGAGTGCTACCCCTGCTGCTGAACCTCCGCCTGGTGTAGGATCGTCACTTGCAAGTGCAGCTTGAAATTCCTGTAATGTTTTGCCAGCCCAAGTCATACTTGCCCCTCCTCTATCGCCCATTCAATGATTCTTTCTTTTGGATCAAACGGAGCAATTGCATCCAATCCGAGTCGTTCAATTGCAATATCGATGTATTCCATTTCTGATAACCCATCTCCGCCATACCATTTACCAGCATCAAGCATAGCATCGAGTGGTACCAATCCCACCAGTTCACTTCCCTTTGTTGAACTGTTCATGTTTTTGCAGAGACTTTCGATCGTATCGAAGGCATGATGAAGATTTGTTATTCGGTAATTTTGTAAGTTCATCGATACTTGACTTATGTTATGAGATTCAAGTGGAACGCCCATTCCCTGTACATGTAATAGCAATCCCTTAGTCCTGAATTTACGTTCACCATCAGCGGATTTAATCAAGCGTCCAGAACTTCGAACGATTGAACCGATTTGTTGTGCCACGTAGGGATTAGCATCATCGATATTGACGTTGTATGCCAATAGAATATCACGGGCACCGATTGTGATACCACCACTTTTTTGTGAGGATTCCGTCCACTTATTCAATCCTAAATCGGGGAGCCTTGTATCATCTGTATGAATCGACGAAGTATCATTGAATCGATCCTCTAAGCCCTCATATTCACCTTTCCTTAGAGAGGAAAGTAAGCGCCTTTTGTCAGAAGTAGATGCAAAACCATAGAGGAAAACAGGTACGTTCAGTTCTGCAATCACGTTGGCTACACGATGAGCTATTGCAGCACAGTCATCCATTGAAACATTTCGAATGGGAATGAAAGGGCAAACATCAACACATCCCATTCTAGGATGTTCTCCTGAATGTGTTCTCATGTCGATTTCTTCTATTGCTTTCTCGATAAGTTTGATCGCTGCTTTTTCGACTGCATCACTCGCACCTGCGAACGTGATGACTGTTCTATTGTAATCTGGATCTGGCTCAACACCAAGTATTTTGACACCATCTATGCGGGCAGCATCGACAATTCTGTTGATTTTGTCTTGATCTCGCCCCTCGGAGATATTTGGAACACATTCAACGATGTTGCTTGACATGATTGGTGGTTAACAGGTCGGACTTTGAACATTCACCTATCATCCATACAAACCATCTGGAGATGATGTCCCACCTGATTGAGATTTCTTCTTATTCAATCGCTCAATTGCTTTTACAACATCAGCATGTACGACTGTATCCCGGTCAGAACGAATTGCAATCATACCCGCCTCAATACATGTTGCTCTCAACTCAGCCCCACTGAAACCATCAGTAGCCTGTGAAATGGCCTTAAGGCGAACACCTTTTGTATTCATTTCAGACAAGTGAAGTTTGAGTATTGCTCGGCGAGATTCTTCTTCAGGGATTGGAATTTCAATGATTCGATCAAAACGACCAGGCCGTAAAAGAGCATTATCAAGAATATCCGGCCTGTTGGTCGCTGCAATTATTTTTACATGTTCCAATTCATCAAAACCATCCAATTCAGCAAGCAATTGCATCAATGTTCGCTGAACTTCACGGTCGCCACTGGTTGAACCGTCCAAACGTTTTGCCCCAATAGCGTCGATTTCATCGAGGAATATAATGGAAGGAGATTTGTCCTTTGCAAGCGAAAACAATTCCCTAACCAACCTTCCACCTTCGCCAATGTATTTCTGAGCAAGTTCAGAGCCGACCATTCGAATGAATGTTGCATTGGTATGATGGGCAACAGCTTTCGCAAGAAGGGTCTTTCCACAACCCGGAGGGCCAACGAGAAGCACTCCTTTTGGAGGTTTAATCCCCACCTTAACGAATAATTGAGGTTTGGTTAGTGGCAGTTCTATCGCTTCTCTTACAGAGAGAATTTCATCATCAAGTCCAGCTACCATGTCATAGGTGATATCCGGTTTCTCGACCATTTCTGAGCCGCTTACAATCGGGTCCCATGCATCATGCAGTACTTCAACAAGAGAAAGCGAATCTTGATTGAGAGCCACTCTTGTACCTGGCTTGAGTAATTCGGGCTCGATTCTTTGATTCAATGAAACCTGAAAGACGGTCCCATTCGATGAACGAACGATTGCGCGTTCGGGATCGAGTACATCCTGTAATGTACCTACAATAAGTGGTGGAGAGCGAAGGTGTCTAACCTCTTCTTCAAGACGTCCTGCTTGTTTCTTGACGTTGCGCAACTCAGATTCGATATGAGTTCGTTCACTAATCAATTCTTGCGTTTGTTCTTGAAGCCTACGAAAATCTTGTTCCAATTTTTGGAGATCATCATCTCGATGGTTTTTCACGGACTCTGAATTTCTGTCGACTTCAGTACCCATCGCAATCAATTATCCCTTGGGCCTACAGTTCATCAATACATCGATGTATTTTGACTACACAGCGAAGGGTTCATCAAATGTCAGCGTGAGGATATTTTGGGGATACGATGGGAGATTGTGAATTATGCGGCGCAACCAAGGTTTCAACCCGAGAGCATCGTGTCAATAAGGCGATGTTGGCGATTTGCCAGAAATGTGTTGAACAAATGAATCTGGCGCCAAAACAAGAAGCGCCTGGGCTATCACAGGCACGCCGCAATCCAATGTCTAAGCCAAAACAGCGATCATTTAGGAAAAACAACATTATGAACAAGCAAGAGAAGGAACTTGCTGATGATTTTTCACGCCGTATTATCGATGGCCGGGGATCCAAAGGTTGGACTCAAGCGCAATTAGGTCAGCGAATGGCTGAAACAATAAATGTCATCAAATCAGCCGAATCGGGTAAACCTCCTACAGATTCGGTCATCAAGAAATTTGAGATGATTCTCGGGATTGAACTTATGGTTGAATCTAGCAATGACCATCAATCCATGATTGGGCAAGGTTCAAGCAGCCGTGGAATGACGATCGGAGATTATCTGAAAGACCTGCGGTGAGTTCATGGATATCCCTGTTCATGCTATTTGGCTAGCACAGGATGATCCAAAAAAGAATACTGCAGTTAGAGCATCAAAGGATAATCTGCTTCGATTGCATAAGGATTTCAGACGATTGCCTAAACGCGGAATCATACTCGAGCCTCTTTGCGGGAAAGTCTTGGGGCCAGAGGATCGTGAGGTTTTTGAGCGAAATGGTGCACTTGTAGGTCTTGATTGTTCTTGGGCTCAGATTGAAGATTCTGTCGAACACGTCATGCGTCGTACACGGTTGCAACCAAGGATGCTTCCATTATTGCTGGCAGCGAACCCAGTTAACTGGGGTAAACCTGGTAAACTTTCTACGGTGGAAGCCCTTGCTGCCTCACTTTATTTGATGGGTCGTACCGAACAAGCATGTGAATTGTTGAGTAAATTCCGCTGGGGTGAACGATTCTTGGAATTGAACAAGGAACCATTGGATGCATATGCAGAGGCAAAAAGTTCAGCGGAACTCGTATCGCTCCAGTTTGAATTTTTTGATATTGAGGTGGATGTTGATGAATGATGGCAGCTCACAACTGCCCTTGCAACGATTGACCAAGGAAGGTTCATCGATACAAAAGGAGGCAATTGTTGAAGAAACAGCCATTCAACTTGACGCATTGAATCCTGAAGGAAATTTATATTCTCATGCCACACTATTAGCTACACCAATTGACCTCATTGAATTGCATGCCGGCCATATTCTTGCAGAAGGGTATGTCTCCTGTGACTTGGCAATAGAATCTTTTGTTCACAAACAAACACCTCATCATGTGATCGAATATCAAGGAATCTTAGAGGTCAGGCCAAGAGACCGTATAGTGACCAGTTCTTGTGGTGCTTGTAATCATCCCGATTTACTAGTTCAAGAAGTTAAAGGAAACATTGAATCGAAATTCTTCACAAATCTTGACCTTGATTTCGTTAATGATGCCTTAAATTCCCTAACTAAATCTATGGAACTATTCCACAAAAGCGGAGGAAGTCATGGATCTGGTCTATTTATTCACGATGAAGGTTTACGTTATGTTTCTGAAGATATAGGAAGGCACAATGCCGTTGACAAAACCATTGGAAAAGCAGCCCTAGACGGACATACTGATTTTAATGCATCAATGCTATTACTTTCAGGCCGTTGTGGCTGGGATATTGTGGCAAAGGCAATCCGCACAGGAATACCTGCAATTTCTTCCTTAGGGGCCTTTTCATCAGCTGCTATTAAACTCGCTCGCGAACATGGTCTGATATTGTACGGTTTTGTGAAAAATGAAGGTGCTTGGAAAGCGGGTCATTGAGTGATTTTACCTCCAAGCATTGATGAATTGGATTGATTTGCCTATACCATGAAGGAGAGGGTTGATGGGACGACACCTCCTGATTCGAACAGTTTACGTCTTTCATCTGTGAAAAAAACAGCTGCTGGAATACCAGCGGCAGTATCATCATTGAATCATGGTATAAGGAAAATGGGATTGACCAAAACAGTTCGTACACTTTTGATGGTCAATCAAAAGGATGGATTTGATTGTCCGGGCTGTGCGTGGCCTGATCCTGAACATCGAACGTCGTTTGAATTCTGTGAAAATGGTGCAAAGGCTGTCGCAGATGAAGCAATGAAAGCCAAGGTAAATACAGAATTTTTCAAAAAATATTCAATCTCCGATTTGCTTAACAAATCGGATTACTGGCTAAACAGCCAAGGACGTATTTCTCGACCGATGATTTTGAGAACTGATTCAAAACATTACGAACCTATTGAATGGGTTGAAGCATTCGATTTGATATCGGATTCAATAAAGTCGATGGACACTGCGAAACGTGGCGTGTATTACACCTCTGGACGTACATCAAATGAGGCCGCATTTCTCTACCAAGCATTGGTTCGTGCCCTTGGTTCAAACAACCTTCCCGATTGTTCCAATATGTGTCATGAGTCGAGTGGAAAAGCTCTTTCTCAAACAATTGGAATCGGTAAAGGTACCGTGCACTTAGAGGATTTTAATCACTCTGATTTGATTCTTGTAATCGGTCAAAATCCGGGAACTAATCATCCTCGAATGCTTACAGCATTGAGAGATGCTAAGAAGAACGGAGCTAAGATCATCAGTATCAATCCGCTGCCAGAAACGGGATTACAACGTTTCAAACATCCTCAGGATTACATGAAAGCAGATCTACAATCGATGCAATTAGCAGATCTTTACGTTCCAGTACGCATAGGAGGAGATGCAGCATTACTCAAAGGAATTATGAAAGAATTATTGATTTCAGATTCTATCGATCAAACTTTCATCGATTCGAAAACGACCGGTTTTCAAGTGTTTAAGGAATCACTTACCGCCTTCTCTTGGGATGAGATTGAGCGCGATTCAGGAATTTCTCGAAGTGTTATCAAAACAGTTGCAGATATGTGCGAACAATCCAATGCTACTATAGCATGTTGGGCGATGGGATTAACACAGCATCGTAATGGTGTTTCAGTGATCCAAGAGGTGGTTAATCTCCTACTAATGGGAGGGCATATTGGCCGTCCTGGTGCTGGAGTATGTCCTGTTCGCGGACACTCCAATGTTCAGGGTGACAGGACTGTAGGAATCTGGGAGGCGCCAAGTGAGGCATTTTTGTCAAAACTTGAGGAAGGTCTTGAGTTCTCAATGCCTCGTGATCATGGCTATGATGTTGTCCATTCCATCCACGCTATGGATGAAGATAAGGTGGATGTCTTCGTTTCAATGGGGGGTAATTTTTTGTCAGCGACTCCTGATACCCGTAAGACAGCATCGGCATTGCAAAAAGTAGGATTGACCGTTCAAATTTCAACGAAATTAAATCGTAGCCACTTAATTACGGGCAAAACTGCTCTCATCCTCCCCGTTCTTGGTCGTACTGAATTGGATATACAAGAATCTGGAGAACAATTTGTTACCGTTGAAAATTCGATGGGCGTAGTTCATCGTTCCAAGGGTAATATGAAGCCCGTTTCAAAGATGCTAATGAGCGAGGTATCACTCGTTTCACAACTTGGAATTCGATTGTGTCCAGAAGTGTTATCTTGGGAACGATTCTCAAATGATTATGATCACATCCGAGATTTAATGGCATCTTCACTGAATGGATTTGAAGATTACAACAAACGAGTTCGTGAAGCCAATGGATTCTTATTACCAAACCCTCCTAGAGACAACTGTACTTTCAATACTGAATCAGGCAAGGCTTTGTTCACCGTTCACGAATTACCAGATGTTAACGTAAAGCAGGGAAGATACGTACTAATGACAATTCGTAGCCATGACCAGTACAATACTACAATTTACGGACTTCACGACCGTTACAGAGGAGTTCATGGCAATCGTCGCATCGTATTCATGAACGCTTTAGATATGTCGGAAATGGGTCTCAAAACCAGAGATGTCGTACATATGACCAGCCACTTTAGAAATACCAGGCGACAATCAAATGATTGGATTGTTGTAGCATATGAGATTCCACGAGGAAATCTAGCAGCATATTTCCCAGAAGCAAATGAACTTGTTCCACTCGATTCGACAGCAAATATATCCAACACACCAACATCAAAATGGATTGAGGTCTCCTTATCCACTTCAGAAGAATCGGTGTCTGAAGAGGAATGAGATTATGGGAGATAATGCATATCTTAGTCTTGTTCGCGAGAACAAGACCTATCGTAAATTTTGGATTGCAGCATTCATCTCAATGTTTGGAGAATGGTTCAACACGATCGCACTTTTCCTCATCATTCTACAATATACCGATTCTGAGCTCCTTTTAGGCGTCTTGATGGCTGTTCGAATGGGTTGTTTTGCACTTATGCAACCTTTGTTTGGATTGCTCGCAGATAGAGTCAATCGAAAGAAATTGATGATTTTGACAAATGTATTGCAAATATTCCTCGCACTTACCTTCATTGCTGTAGATGGTCCAGAAGATATGTGGTGGCTATTTCTTTGTTCAGGAATCATGATGGCTTTGCATGGCTTGTATGTTACAGCAGAGCGTGCTGCATTGCCTAACATCGTCAACGAGGAAGATTTGACGACAGCAAATGCGTTGGATAGTGCTACATGGTCTACAGCACTTTGCTTGGGTGCTTTTGTAGGCGGGCTAGTTGTTTCTGAATTTGGAGTCACTATAGCTTTCATTATCGACTCAATCACCTTCCTAATAGGAACGCTTCTACTCCTTCCTTTGAAAGTACCACAAACATACGACAAATCATCATCTGGTTCTATCATCACATCCTCACTCAAGGACATATGGCTTGGTCAAAAGCGAATACAGTCCGATCCGCGGCTGTTTAGGATTATATTTGCTAAAACATCATGGAATATTGCTGGAGGTGGATTAGCAGGTGTATTCCTAGTCCTAGCTGGAAACGATATTGAATTTGTAGGGGCGGCGTTAGGTTTTGGAATATTTTTCTTCGCTCGAGGATTAGGTACAGGAATTGGACCAATTCTTGCTCGAAGATTCTTTACAGATTCAGAAAAATGGCCAAGACTCATCGGTTTGCTTATCGTTGTTAGCGGATTGTTTTACCTCCTCGTTGGTTTTAGTCTGCAAGGACCTCTTCTCCTTACCCTCGTTCTAGTCACATTAGCACATACTGCTAGCGGTGGAAATTGGGTACTTTCAACAGTTTTAACGCAGCAGTGGGTGGAAGACGAAATGCGTGGTAGAGTATTTTCAACAGATATGCTTCTCCTATCAATAGGTCATGTAATTTCAACAATATCAGCTGGATTCCTTATCGAAAATGGATATGTAAATCTACAACAAGGAATTCTGGCATTCGCTTGTTTAATGATCTTCAGCGGTTTCATCTTCACCATTTGGAATCCTAAGCAGAGGAACACAGTTCATGAGCACATGTCGGTGGAATGAAGTACAACCGCTCTTCAAGATTCTCACGATCGATTGTGTCTAGTTGTAATGTTGAACTTTCACCTTCTTGTATGGTAACGATCGATGATGTGCTCGCAGGCAGATAATCCTCTCCAGTCGACGCTAATGAAACTCGAATGGTATGCCCTTCCTCAATTATCGCATCTAGAGGGAAGAATTCCATTTTCGCATTAATTGTTTCAAATACCGGCGTCCACGTCTGTATATCATCTCCTCCAGCATGATAACGCAAATCCATAATTGCATGTCCAACGTGAATGCATGTTCCTTCATAGCAATCCTCCAATAAAGCATACAATTGACCACCAACGGTCACTGTTGTAACATCAACATGCAATCGTGGTGTTCCTGCGACGCGTAGAGTTTCTGTAAGCGGTTCTGTCTCCCAAACCGGACCTGAGTTAGCATCTGGTAGAATTGTAAGGGAGCCACCAACATTTGACAACTCGTTACCAAGACTTGCGACCCATTCTGTAGTGTCTGCAGGAGGATATCTGTTGTATTCGATTCTCCACTCACCATAATTATCCTGAACTTCAATCCATTGACCAGGTTGTGGCCCACGTTCTTGTAGATAGTATTCAAACCACTCAAGTAAATCTTGCATCCAATCATAGCGAATCATTTGTGGAAATGCCTCTCCACCTCTTCCACCCATATCACTACGTTCATACAATTGAACAGGGCGATCTGGGTAATCATGATCCCATTGTCCGAACAAACCTTTTGCTTCAATTCCTGCATCGATTAATGCATTTATTGTCGGTACAGCCATATGTGGGTCGACGTTCCAATCATGCATACCTTGAATGAGATAAACTGAACCTTGATAGTTTTCTAGAACACGATCTAAAAAGTATCTCTCTGCCCAATAATCGCCGAATATCTCTGATCCTAGAAGATAGGCAGAAACACCAGTTCCTGGCCCAATAACATAGTCAGGACAGATGTTTTGGTAATCCTCTTCATCACCATCAATTCCGTAGGAACCGTAAACTCCGTTATGCATGATAGGTGCACGCGCTTCAGAACTGCCATTTCTCCACATCAATTCCTTAACACCGATAAGCCCTGAAATAGGAACGATTGTTTTGAGATAATCGTGTTCACTGCCAAACATTGCTGCTTGCCAAGGAGTTGATCCATCGTATGATTTTCCGATCAAACCAACATTGCCATTACTCCAATTTTGTTCTGCCAGCCACCGTACTGCTGCATCATTACCCAATTGTTCGGCAGTACCCATTAGATCCATGCAGTGATTAGATTGCCCTGTTCCAGAAACTGATATTTGGGCAAAAGCATAGCCATGAGGCAGAATTTGTTCGATAATCATCGTACCCAGCCAACTGCCTGGGACCTCGATGCTATCAGTTTGTACAGAAGGTTCCTGGAAATAAGGTCCACTTTCTGCAATAACTGGTACTTTGACACCCTCTTCGACATTTGGCCTCCATACGGCTAAACTTATCAAGCCATTAGGAGCAGCTCCACCCTCTTCAAGAGGAATTTCATACTCAACGAAATGATGGGTTGAATTCCATTCATTTGCAGTTTCAAGAATACTATATGTTCCAGTTTCTAGCACATATCCGTGTTCAGTATCCGTCTTGTAATCCTCTAGGTAGCGTTCCCATACTGGAACATTGGAATCTGATGATTCAGAACCATCGATTGATGCAGATATGGTATTGCCATAAGTAGCAGAGATAAACAAGAATGCGATGCATACAGCAATGGTGGCTCCAAGCACAGCGTTGAATGATTTTGACATGACTTTTTCAACATCCAAAATAATCGCATCAACGTGTGTGTCTTGGGTCATGTTGTTGACATATACCCTCTATTCTTCAACCCGTCGCTTTGACATGTCATGAATAATCCTCAAGTCCTTCGATATTCTGGAGCATAATAGGGGAGGGTTCATCATGGCTCAGAATTTTAGTTTTGGCTTACCTGATGACCTACCTTCTCACCCGGGCCTTGAGGCACATGTTGACCATGCACCTATTCGCAAGCAGATACTTTCAGGCAAAGAAGAACGATTGGCTCTACAGAATGCGTTGCGATACTTTGATCCAAAGGATCATGAAATTCTTAGCAAAGAATTTCTGAAGGAATTACGTGAATTGGGCCGTATTTACATGCATCGATTTCGCCCTGTTGAAAGATTAACTGCGCGGCCAATTCAGGATTATCCTGCACGTTCAATTCATGCTGCAGGAATCATGCTCATGATCGACAATAATCTCGATCCACGTGTTGCTCAATTTCCTAATGAACTGATCACATACGGTGGAAATGGTGCAGTTTTCCAAAACTGGGCACAATACCGTCTTGTGATGAAATATTTGTCTGAGATGAATGATGAGCAAACACTTGTAATGTATTCGGGACATCCACTTGGATTGTTTCCATCACACAAAGATGCTCCGCGTGTTGTCGTTACCAATGGGATGATGATTCCAAATTATTCCTCAACAGAAGACTACGAACGCTTGAATGCGTTAGGAGTCACACAGTATGGGCAAATGACTGCTGGATCTTACATGTACATAGGGCCACAAGGAATTGTTCATGGAACAACAATCACATTGATGAACGCTGCTCGAATGAAGTTTGGAGTTTCTTCGGATAGTAACCTTGCAGGCCTTAGGTTCATCACTTCTGGACTGGGCGGTATGTCTGGTGCTCAAGCGAAAGCAGCAGTGATAGCTGGTGCTGCTTGCATCGTGGCTGAATCAAATCCAATAGCGGCTGAAAAACGTCATCGGCAGGGTTGGGTTGAACATCTAGCATACGATGTTGACGAAGCCATAGATAGCATGATTGCCGCCTCCGAGCAAAAAGTTGGAACATCGATAGGTTTTGTTGGAAATATTGTGGATTTGTGGGAGCGTATCGCTGAGCGAGATGTTTTCGTTCATCTTGGTAGTGATCAAACGTCTCTTCACAATCCTTTCCAAGGTGGTTATTTTCCAGTTGGCTTAAGTTTTGAAGATGCGCAATCACTTATGCATACACAACCTGAGAAATTCAAAGAATTAGTTCAAGAATCGTTGCGAAGGCATGTCAATGCTATCAATACAATAGTTTCCAAAGGAATGTTCTTTTGGGATTATGGAAACGCATTCCTACTCGAATCTGGTCGAGCAGGAGCCGATATTTTCCAATCCGATGGCTCCTACAAGTATCCTTCATATGTGGAGGATATTATGGGGCCTTTGTGTTTTGACCGTGGCTTTGGGCCGTTCCGTTGGGTTTGCTCCTCTGGATTAGATTCCGATCTACTAGAATCGGATAGAATTGCTGGAGATGTACTTTCTGAAATGCTTGATGAGGAAGAAGATCCCGATATTCGTCAACAAATTCAGGACAACCTAAAATGGATTCAGGAGGCTGATGAACATGATCTTGTCGTAGGTTCTAAGGCGAGAATCCTCTATGCTGATGAACAGGGGCGAACCCGTATTGCTGCAGCGATGAATCGAGCTATTGCAGATGGTCGTATATCCGCTCCAATCATCCTTGGCCGAGATCACCACGATGTGAGCGGTACAGATTCACCTTATCGAGAAACAGCCAATATTCGCGATGGTTCTAAATGGACTGCCGATATGTCTGTTCAAAACTTTGTAGGCGATGCTATGCGTGGGGCGACTTGGGTTAGCCTTCACAACGGTGGTGGAGTTGGTTGGGGTGAAGTGTCAAATGGTGGTTTTGGATTGCTCATTGATGGAACAGCCGATTCGACACGTCGCCTTGAATCGATGCTGCATTGGGATGTGACCAATGGGGTTGCTCGACGTGCTTGGGCAAGAAACAAAGGCGCGATTTCATCGATTCGAAGAGCAATGGATATTAATTCTCAATTACAGGTAACAATACCGGAACATGTGGATGAATCCATACTTGATGCATTGATTGGAGATGAATAAGATGAGTGAGCGTGTGGTGACCTTAGATGGTACAACGTTGAATACGCTGGATGTTCATGATGTTGCACATGGATTTGCAAGTGTGCAAATAGCGCAAGAAGCAATGATGAAAGTTCATTCCTCTCGTAATGTTGTCGAACGAATTGTCGAGGGGGATGAGACTGTTTATGGAATAAATACTGGTTTCGGTTCACTCGTTAACACTCAAGTAAGTAAGGACGATGTTGAACGATTACAACTTAATCTCATTCGATCTCATGCAACAGGACTAGGTTCAAATCTACCGACAGAAATCGTTAGGGCTATGATGTGTGTTAGATTGAATTCATTGGTAAAAGGGCATTCTGGTTGTCATCCAGATGTTGTATTACAATTGCTCGAATTTATCAACCATTCAATACATCCAATCGTTCCAAGAATTGGTAGCTTAGGGGCAAGTGGAGATTTAGCACCTCTATCCCATCTAGCATGTGCATTGATTGGTGAAGGTCGGGTCGAGTATAATGGGGAAATTATCGAGGCGCTCGATGCGATTCAACAATGTGAATTAGCGCCATTGAAACTCAGAGCGAAGGATGGTCTTTCCCTCATCAATGGAACCAGTTTGATCACTGGCATGTTGTCCATTGCCGTTGAAAAACTTCGCCAATTATTGACATATGCTGATATTGTAGCGGGTATGTCAATCGATGCTACAGAATCTACACTAGCGCCTTTTGATGAGCGAATTCATCGCACTCGCCCACATCAAGGACAACTCTTTGTCGCTTCAAGAATGCAATCCATCCTCTCTGATTCTGAGATTCTTAGGCATCATCAAGATTGTAATCGAGTTCAGGATCCGTATTCATTCCGATGTATTCCTCAAGTTCATGGTCCGGTTCAAGAGGTACTTCTGAAATTAATGGAAACGGTATCGATCGAATTAAATTCATCTACAGATAATCCACTAATATTTCCTAATCCTGAAAATCCGGGCCCGCATGAAGTAATATCTCAAGGTAATTTCCATGCAGAAGTACTTGCAGTTGTTTCTGATGCAATGAGTCTTGCTTTGTTTGAACTTTCTTCGATTAGTGAGCGACGTATTGACCAAATGCTAGATCCTAATCGTCGTGCATTGAGGCCGTTTTTAGCAGAAAATCCCGGCCTAGAATCGGGACTAATGATCGTGCAATACGCTGCTGCAGCGGCCGTGGGTGAATTACATGGTCATTCAACACCTAGGACTGCCTTTTCGACTACTACATCAGCAGGACAGGAAGATCATGTGAGCATGGGCGCAACAGCCAGTTGGAATCTTTTGCAAGCAATTGAACGATGCTCTGAAGTCATTGCATGCGAAGCATTTGTTGCGCATAGG